>CAZLZX010000042.1:0-16587 GCA_964564095.1 uncultured Eubacterium sp.
AACCCTGAAACAAGGATTGCTTTTTGCACTTTAAAGAAAATTTCTATAAGACTATGACAACACTTATTGGTCTTCTAAAATACCATTGTTTTCTGCGTATTTGGAAACAAGGCGTTTAATTCTGTCATATGGATCTAACAGATCACTGATAGACGTATCATGGTTTAAAGTATCAATAATATAAGCGATATATTTACTCATATCACAATTGATGTAATATGGTTTGCTTAACAGCTCAGGGGTCTGATAAGTCAGGTTGGTAGTAACAACTTTGTAGATGATACCTTCTTCTACAGCTTTATCAAATTTTTCCAGACCATTTGTGAACAGACCGAAAGTAGATACAACAAAAATTCTGTTTGCTTTTCGTTTCTTCAATTCGGTAGCCACGTCGATCATGCTGTCGCCGGATGAGATCATATCATCTATGATCAGAACATCCTTGCCTTCAACAGAGGAACCTAAAAATTCGTGGGCTACGATGGGGTTACGGCCATCAACGATCTTGCTGTAATCACGGCGTTTGTAGAACATACCCATATCAATGCCAAGCACGTTTGCGAGATATACAGCACGGTCAGTACCGCCTTCGTCCGGGCTGATGATCATCATATGATCATTGTCGATCTTTAAGTCTGTTTCTGAATGAAGAATGCTCTTGATAAACTGGTAAGAAGCTCTTACCGTTTCAAAACCATTTAAAGGAATGGAATTTTGAACACGGGGATCATGAGCGTCAAAGGTAATGATATTGTCTACTCCAAGTGCGACCAGCTCCTGTAATGCCATTGCGCAGTCAAGAGACTCTCTCGCCGTACGTCTGTGCTGACGGCTCTCATACAGGAACGGCATGATAACGCTAATCTTTCTGGCTTTTCCAGCCACAGCAGCAATCATACGTTTCAGATCCTGAAAATGATCATCTGGGGACATGTGGTTCTCCATGCCGCAAAGCTTGTAAGTCAGGCTGTAGTTTGTCACGTCTACTAAGATAAAAAGATCATAGCCGCGTACAGATTCAAGTAAAGTACCTTTTGCTTCGCCGGAACCGAAACGCGGACAGCTCCCGTGAATGATAAAGGAGTCGCGGTTGTAACCGGCAAAGGTAATATCTCCCTCATGCTCGTGCTCGCGTTCGCTTCTCCATTTTACAAGATACTTATCAACTTTTGCGCCGATTTCTTTGCAGCTTTCCAGTGGAAGCAGACCCAGGGCGCCTGCTGGTATGGTATCTAAATTTCTCAAGTCATCTAACATTGAAAAGTTCCTCCGTCGTTTTTTTCTTTTGATTTTGTGATTATTGAATGACTGATATTTATTAGTATCATTTCATAATTAAAAATAATAATTGCACTTTTTGCCTTCTGCATTATAGCATCCCACTTCCGCTATTACAAGGGAAAAATGGTTTTGATAAAAGTTTACGGTTCCAGAAGCTTTTTGGCAATGCGAATATCTTCTCCAAAGAGCTTTATAGGGGTAAAACTGTTCGTAATACGGGATGATATCCTTTCTGAATAAATATCCGCAATATTTTTCAGCTCCAGGTTGGTGGATATGATCGTGGATCTGCTTCTCAGGATCCGTTCATTCAGACATTGAAAGAACTGGGAGACTGTAAGTGCGTTCGGAACTTCGGTGCCCAGATCATCAATGATCAGCAGATCACATTCAAAAATGTTTTTGTAATCGTTGCTGTGTTTGGTTTTGTCAAATACATATCTTGCCAGAATATCAAATAACTGAAAGGCAGAAAAGTAAATAACGGAATATCCGGCATTTAACAGTTCACGGGCGACACAGTTGGTTAAAAAAGTCTTTCCGGTACCGGTGTTGCCGTACAGTATCAGGTTGGAAGGCTGGTCTTTAAAGCCGGTAATAAAGTTACGGCATTTTACTACGGCTGCTTCGGCCAGCTTTCGTGCGCTTAGACCGCTTTGAGGGTCTATCATTTCATCCGAATAATACTGGTATGTAAAGGTGTCAAAATTTTCTTTTGCCAAAACTTCCTTTATATTGGATTGAGAATAGATGTAATCTGCCTCTGCCTGCCGCAGACAATGGCATTTACGTCCCTTTATATATCCGGTATCCTGACAGTCAGGACAGGTATATACCGGATTGAAATAGTCTGGGGGCACCCCCAGACCGGAAAGGATGTCTGCTTTTTCTTTAGAAAAAGCATTGATCTCTTTTTCCAGATCACTGAGAGCCTGCGTATCTCCGTTAATAAAATTTTTCGCTCGGGAGATGCTGGTGGATGCAATCTGTTTATCCAGCTCGCCCAGCCGGGGAACCTGAGCATAAACCTTTCGTTTGCGGTTCGCCGCATCCTCATGGGCCTTTAGCTGGCGCTTGTTGTAATCGCGCATGATCTCATCGTATTGTGCATTGCTTAATGGCATACGGGACACTCCTTAGTTCATGGATTTTTCCAGAAGTTTACGTGAAAGCTGATCATAATCATATTCCCTCTGCTGGAAATTATTAAATTTGTTTGCTTTGGCTGTGCCGTCAGACAGTTTGACCCGGTGATTGCTGCGGGTTTTCTGGTATGTGGCGTCAGCCTTCTTGATATCTTCCAGCGTATGGACCGAAGCAATATGCCAGTTATTTAAAATCCTGTCGGTATACTCAAAGCTGGGCTCATGAATGCTCTGGATGGTACGTTTGCATGCCTCAGAGATGATGTCCTTGGAGAAGCCGTAAACGCCGGTCCATTTTTTCAGCATGTCCATCTCGGAAGGAACCAGGTTTCTGCCCCGGATACCGAAAGCCTTCATGACAGCATAATAAGTTTCGTTGTTCTGGCTGACAAGCTGTTTTGCTTCGTCAGGGGTATGTATGTTTTTGGAAAACCAGTCTTCTGCTACCTTTTGCATATAGCGCAGGCTGGAATGACCTTTTGCAATACAGTTTTCTATCAGAAATTCGATAAGCTCCGGAGAAAAATGCAGTTGGTCATACCACGAAAAGATAAAATTCAAATCGCTCTGGTTCATGGTGCGTCCAAGATAGGTCTCAGTCAGGAAGATCAACTCCTGAATCTCCTCCCGTTCCCGAAATTGCCTGATGTCATCCGCGGTAGGGGATGAGACATGAGCGGCGGGAGCCGGACTTGAGACTGAGGAGACAGTAGTCCCGGGCAGCAGGCAGATGCCAGACAAATTATTCTGGCTGTCATATTCCAGGCGTAAAAGCTGAACCTTTTCCCAGTATTTCAAAGCCCGCTGGACATCCTTTTCGGTATGATCGAAATGGTCTGCGATCTTTGACAGGGAAAAATCGCATTCCGGATGGCTCATACAGCGAAGCAGATACAGGTAAATCTTGACATATTCGCCATTGGCAGCAGTCATGTAGTTATCAATAAACTCATTTGGGATATAAGTAGCCGATCCCAGGAGGCTGTTGTTTAATGTAATGTTTGCCATATAGATCTCTCTCTTTTCTGAAACTGGTTCACATTATAGCATAAGTTGGTATAAAAGAGAAGCGTTAAAAATTGGAGAAACCCAGTAAAATCAAGGGTTTGCGGGGATTGTGGATAGTGTTGATAATGTGGAAAAAAATCGAAAAATAATTTATGGAAACCTGGCATTTTTTTGTAAATTCGGCATAAATTAGGGCATGGACAAAGAAAGGAGGGACATGTTATGTAAATAAAAATATCCACATAAAAAATCGAGGGTTATACACGAATTTTATGTGGATAATGTGGATAAGTTATAAACCAAGTAAATTTTCGCCGATTTTGTACACGTCTCCGGCGCCCATAGTTATCAACAAGTCATTGTTCATACAATTTTCTAATAAAAAATTTTCGATTTCATCGAAACCAGGGAAATAATGGCATTCCGTTCCCAGCTTTGCAATCTCATTTGCCAGCTCTTTGGAAGATATTCCCAGAGTATCTGTCTCTCTGGCTGCGTAAATGTCTGCCAGCACCACAATGTCTGCATGGGACAGGGCAGAGGCAAAATCATTCCAGAAAGCCTTTGTACGGGTGTATGTATGAGGCTGGAACACACATATGATGCGGTCATGGGGATAGTTTGCAGCGGCATTCAGGGTAGCGGCAATCTCAGTAGGATGATGTGCATAGTCATCCACAACGGTAACATTGCCCAGATGTCCTTTTAGTTCAAACCGGCGCTTCGTTCCGCCGAAGCTTTGCAGTCCTCTGGCGATTACAGAAGGAGAGAATCCCGCTTCCAGAGCGCAGGCAATGGATGCCATAGCATTGGAGACATTGTGGCTGCCCGGAACATGAAGGATCACTGTAAAGGATGCGGAAGACCCGTTTGCCAGAAATGTAGCACAGCCCTGCTCATCGTAGGAAATATCCGATGCGAAATAGGTTTCCGTGCCGGAAGTGCCATAAGTCACGACTTTGCAGGGGAGACCTTCGCGAATAGCATCGATGTCCGCGATCCCGCCGTTTAAAATCAGTACGCCGTCGGCCGCCGTATTGGCGGCAAAGGCATGGAAGGACCGGCGGATATCTTCCAGGTCTTTAAAGAAGTCCAGATGATCTTCTTCTATATTCAGTATGATGCTGTATTTCGGATAGAAATTTAAAAAGCTGTTTGTGTATTCGCATGCTTCTGTCAGAAATACGTCAGAATTTCCCACGCGGATGTTGCCGCCGATGGCATCCAGAATACCGCCGATAGAGATGGTGGGATCTGTCTGCGCTTCCAGAAGAATGTGCGAAATCATGGAGGTCGTTGTGGTTTTTCCGTGAGTGCCGCTGACTGCTATGGAACGGGAATAATTGTCCATGATCTGTCCCAGTAATTGCGCGCGGGTCAGCGTTGGGATGTTTAATGCCTCTGCCTGCATCAGCTCGGGGTTGTCCGGATGAATTGCGGCTGTATATACCACCAGCTCGATGTCTGATGTGATGTTGGAAGCGCGCTGACCGATCCGGACAATGGCGCCTGCCTGTTCCAGCAGTCCGGTCAGCTCCGATCTTTTGGAGTCAGAGCCGGATATCGTAAAGCCTTCCTTCAGTAAGATTTCAGCCAGACCGCTCATGCTGATGCCGCCGATGCCGATAAAATGGATATGAATTGGTTTATGAAAATTTATTTTATACATATAATATACCTGCCTGTATTTCCTATTGTATGAATTTTATATTAGTATAGCACGCAGATTAAAATTTGAACACTATTAAAACTTTTGCACTGTATATATTTTTATGTGAAACTTTGTGCAATATGTCAAAAAAAGTTCAAATCGAGTAAAAAAATTGGTAAATATGTGTACTAAGATAAAAAAGTGTGATATAATATTTTTATTATCAAAGAAACAGATTAAGAGGTGAGCATTATGATCCAAAAGGAAATGATAGCTATGCTCTTGGCTGGTGGTCAGGGAAGCAGATTAGGCGTTCTGACTTCTGACGTTGCCAAACCTGCAGTAGCTTTTGGCGGAAAATACCGTATTATCGATTTCCCGCTGAGTAATTGTATTAATTCCGGGATTGATACCGTTGGTGTCCTGACGCAGTATCAGCCGTTGAGATTAAATACACATATTGGAATAGGAATTCCGTGGGATCTGGATCGCAATCACGGCGGCGTTACGATCCTGCAGCCATATGAAAAGAGTGGCAGCAGTGAATGGTATTCAGGAACAGCCAATGCGATCTATCAGAATATGAATTATATTGACAGCTACAATCCGGAATATGTTCTGATTTTGTCGGGAGATCATATTTACAAAATGGATTATGAAGTAATGCTGGATTTTCATAAGGAAAATAACGCAGATGTTACGATTGCTGTCATGCCGGTTCCTATGGAAGAAGCAAGCCGATTTGGTATTGTTGTTACGGATGATGACCACAGGATTCAGGAGTTTGAAGAAAAGCCTGAGCATCCGAGCAGCAATCTGGCATCCATGGGTATTTATATTTTTACATGGAAAGCATTAAGAGAAGCGCTGATCACGAAATCAGATGTGGAGGACTGTGATTTTGGTAAGCATGTGATTCCATATTGTCATGAAAAGGGCGAGCGCATTTTCGCATATGAGTATACAGGATATTGGAAGGATGTGGGAACATTAGGTTCCTATTGGGAAGCAAATATGGAATTGATTGATCTGATTCCTGAATTTAACCTGTATGAAGAATATTGGAAAATTTATACAAAGAGTGATGTGATTGCACCGCAGTATATTGCTCCGGATGCAAAAGTGGAGAAGAGTATCCTTGGGGAAGGTACGGAAGTCTATGGAGAAGTGCACGGCTCTGTAATCAGTGCAAATGTAACGATTGGCAAAGGAAGTATTGTGCGTGATTCTATTATCATGAGCGATACGGTTATTGGGGATAATACAATTATAGATAAAGCAATTATTGCCGAAGGAAGTACGATTGGTTCCGGTTGTGAGATCGGTGTGGGAGAAGAGAAACCGAATAAATTGAAAGAAGCGGTATATTCCTTTGGCCTGGCTACTATAGGAGAGAACTCTGTAATACCGTCAAATGTTAAGATCGGAAAAAATACGGCAATTGCCGGTGTAACAGAACCTGCTGATTATCCGGATGGTATACTGGACAGCGGAGAATATATTGTTAAGGCAGGTGAAAAATAATGAAGGCGTTAGGTATTATTTTAGCAGGCGGTAATAACAACAAGATGCAGGAGTTATCCAATAAACGTGCGATTGCTGCTATGCCGGTGGGAGGAAGTTATCGTTGCATTGACTTTGCTTTGAGCAATATGAGCAACTCACATATTCAGCGTGTTGCAGTGCTGACACAGTATAATGCCCGTTCTCTGAATGAACATTTAAGCTCTTCAAAATGGTGGGATTTCGGACGTAAGCAGGGGGGATTATACGTATTTACACCTACATTAACGGCAGACAATGGCTTCTGGTACAGAGGAACGGCAGATGCGATTTATCAGAATATTGATTTCCTGAAACGCAGTCATGAGCCATATGTTATCATTGCCGGAGGAGATTGCGTATACAAGCTCGATTATAATAAGGTACTGGATTATCACATTGAGAAAAAGGCGGATATTACGATCGTATGTAAAGACATGCCTGCCGAGGCGGATGTAAGCCGTTTTGGTGTGATCAAGATGAATGAAGATTACAGGATCGTTGAATTTGAGGAAAAACCGATGGTAGCTACCTCAAATACGATTTCTACCGGTATCTATGTACTGCGCAGAAGACAGCTCATTGAAATGCTGGAAAAATGTGCAGAGGAAGATCGTCATGATTTTGTAAATGACGTACTGATCCGTTATAAAAATCTGAAACGTATTTATGGATATAAGCTGGAGGATTACTGGAGTAATATTTCTACAGTAGATGCATATTATCAGACAAATATGGATTTCCTGAAACCGGATGTGCGTAATGCATTCTTTAAGGAAAGCCCGCATATCTATTCAAAGGTAGATGATCTGGCTCCTGCAAAATACAATGCAGGCGCAGACGTACGCAACAGTTTGGTTTCCAGCGGATGTATTATTAATGGAACCGTGGATAATTCCATATTATTTAAACAGGTTTTTGTGGGTAAAAACTGTGTGATCAAGAATTCTATCATTTTAAATGATGTTTATATCGGCGACAATACACATATTGAGAACTGCATTGTGGAAGGTCAGGATACTATTCAGGCAAATTCTTATTTTTACGGCGAAAATGGGGTTAAGATCGTATATGAGAAAAATGAAAGATATATCATGTAAAGGGTAGAATTATCGGCGCTATGCCGGGATAATGTGTTGGGAAACATAGGGAAGGAAAGACAGGCTTTCTGATTTTGAAAAATCAGGAGGCAAGTCTTTCCTTTTGTTTTTGTTCAAAAAAGATGGTGTTCAAATCCTGTTTGTCGTGCTATTATTAAACACACAAAATTTGATAAGAAAGAGGGAGCATTATGTTTTTGGTCGTAGGGCTTGGCAATCCTACTGCAAAATATGAAAAGACCCGGCATAATATCGGGTTTGATGTCATTGATGCGATAGGCGCCAAATATAATATAGAAGTGAAAGAAAGAAAGTCAAAGGCGTTCTGTGGAAGCGGATATATAGAAGGCCAGAAGGTCATTCTGGTAAAACCGCAGACCTTTATGAATCTGTCTGGCGACAGCGTGGCTCCTTTACTGAATTTTTATAAGCTGGACCCTGAGACAGAACTGATCGTAATCTTTGATGATATCAGTCTGGAGCCGGGGAAGATACGGATTCGCAAAAAGGGCAGTGCAGGGGGGCATAATGGAATGAAAGACATTATAGCCAAAACCGGAAGCGACCAGTTTTCGCGGATCAAAGTCGGCGTGGGGAAAAAGCCGGCTGATTGGGATCTGGCGGACCATGTGCTGAGCCGTTTTTCCAAAGAAGACAGGGAATTTGTGGAAGATGCTGTCCTGGATGCGGTGGATGCGTTGGCATTGATGGTTCAGGGGCAGACGGAGGAAGCTATGAACCGGTATAATGGAAAGAAATTGGAGAGGTAGGACATGATGGAAGCCTTTTTTGCTCCGCTAAAGGAGCTTAAAAGTTTCGGACAACTGAAAAAACATGCAGATCAGGGAACCGGCATTATTATGGCTGCCGGCTGTATTGATGCACAAAAGACGCAGGTAATCAGCGGACTGGGTAAAAATGGGTTTGCCCGGCTCATTATAGCTCATGATGAGCAAAAAGCGAGACAGCTTTTGCAGGAGTACCAGTTTTATGACCCTGAGGCTGTCTATTTTCCGGCAAGAGATATTCTGTTTTTTCAATCGGATGTCAGGGGTAATGCCCTGACCAGAGATAGAATGATCGCATATCAGGCGATCCTGGAACAGAAATCTCCGGTCATTATTACAACGATAGATGCTGTTTTGGAACGGCTCATTGTACCTGAGGTTTTGTTTGGCGCGATCCTTTCTATTGAGGTGGGAAGTGAACTGGATCTGGAGCAGACAAGGAAGAAGCTGGTCCATATCGGTTATGAGAACAATTATCAGGCAGAGCAGCCGGGACAGTTTGCCGTGCGGGGCGGAATCTTAGATGTCTTTCCGCTGACGGAAGACGCTCCTTATCGTATCGAGCTGTGGGGAGATGAAGTGGATTCGATCCGGCGGTTTGACGCCCAGAGTCAGCGGTCAATCGAGAGCTTGGAACGTGTAGTGGTTTATCCTGCCAGTGAGATGGTACTGGACGAGGAAACTTTGAAAAAAGGTGTGGCTGCGATTCAAAAAGACAGTGAAAAGCTGTACGATGCTTATCGCAGAGAAATGAAGACAAAGGAAGCATTCCGTATTAAGGAGAACTGCCAGTATTTGACAGAACAGCTGTTGGAGATGGACAGTATTCTGGGAGCTGAGACGTATGTTTCCTACTTTTATAAAGAGACAGCCGGACTGATCGATTATATGGAATCGAAGATAAACAGGGAAGCCGGACAAAAGCTGCTTGTGTTTCTGGATGAACCTCAACGCTGCATGGAAAAAGCACGGACGGTGGAAAAGGAATTTTCTGCCAGTATGCAGCAGCGTCTGGAAAAGGGATATATCCTGGCGGGACAGATGGATGTGCTGGCCGGAGTGGATCAGATTTCCGGAAAGCTCAGCAGGTTGTGCACGATTCTGTTGTCTACTCTGGATGTGAAAGTGCCTGCCCTTGCGGTACAGCAAAGCAGCAATTTCAGAACCCGTTCTGTCAATTCCTATAATGGCAGCTTTGAATTACTGGTAAAGGATCTGAAACAGTACCGGAAGCAGGGCTATCGCATGATATTGTTGTCCGGTTCCAGGACCAGGGCTGTCCGGCTGGCGGATGATCTGCAGCAGGAAGGAATATCTGCCTTTTTCAGCGAGGATACGGACCGCATTCTTCAAAATGGCGAGACTATGGTATTGTATGGAAAGCTGAAAAACGGTTTTGAATATCCGGATCTTCGCTTTGCTGTTTTAACGGAGAATGATATTTTCGGTCAGAAAAAAGTTAAAAAGAAGAAACGCAAGCTGTATGAGGGAGAGAAGATTGGCAGTTTTTCAGAACTGAATATCGGCGATTATGTAGTGCATGAGAATCATGGACTGGGAATTTATCGCGGAATCGAAAAGGTAGAGATCAATAAGACGTTAAAGGATTATATCAAGATCGAGTATGCCAAGGGAGGAAATCTCTATATTTTGGCAACTCAGATGGAGATGATTCAAAAATATGCCGGTTCGGATGCGAAAAAACCGAAGCTGAATCGATTGGGCGGACAGGACTGGACAAAAACAAAAACGAGGGTTCAGGGCGCCGTAAAGGAGATTGCCAGTGAATTGGTGGAGTTGTATGCGGCCAGACAGAGCAGGGCTGGATTTGCATACAGTAAAGATACCGTGTGGCAGCGGGAGTTTGAAGAGCTGTTTCCCTATGAAGAGACAGAGGGTCAGCTTCTGGCTATAGAGGAAGCGAAGCGGGACATGGAGAGCAGCAGGATCATGGATCGCTTGATCTGCGGAGATGTGGGATTTGGAAAGACCGAAGTGGCGATCCGGGCAGCGTTTAAAGCGGTTCAGGATGGAAAACAGGTGGCATATCTTGTACCCACTACCATATTGGCACAGCAGCATTACAATACTTTTGTACAGAGAATGAAGGATTTTCCCGTTCAGGTAGATCTGCTCTGCCGTTTCAGGACTGCAAAAGAGCAAAGACAGACGATTGAGGACTTGAAACGGGGGATGTCCGATATTGTGATCGGAACCCATAGATTGTTGTCAAAAGATGTGGGGTTTAAAAATCTGGGACTTTTGATCATCGATGAGGAGCAGCGGTTTGGCGTGTCTCATAAGGAAAAGATCAAACAGATGAAGCAGGACGTGGATGTGCTGACTCTGACAGCCACTCCGATTCCCAGAACTCTGCATATGAGTCTGGTGGGAATCCGGGACATGAGCGTACTGGAGGAGGCGCCGCTGGATCGTATGCCGGTGCAGACCTATGTCATGGAATATGATGAGGAGATGGTACGGGAAGCGATTGAGCGTGAACTGGCGCGAAACGGGCAGGTATATTATGTATTTAACAGAGTAAATCAGATTGCTGATATGGCAGCGAAGATATCTTTGCTGGTTCCCAATGCCTCGGTTGCTTTTGCTCATGGCCAGATGCGGGAGAGGGAGCTGGAAGATATTATGTACCAGTTTATTAACGGCGAGATCGACGTGCTGGTGTCAACAACTATCATAGAGACGGGGCTGGACATTTCCAATGTCAATACGATGATCATTCATGATGCGGACAATATGGGATTGTCCCAGTTGTACCAGTTGAGAGGAAGAATCGGGCGTTCCAATCGGACGGCGTATGCATTTTTTATGTACCGCAGAAATAAGCTTTTGCGGGAAGTGGCGGAAAAGAGGCTTTCCGCAATCCGGGAGTTTTCTGAACTGGGAAGCGGATTTAAGATCGCCATGAAGGATCTGGAAATCAGAGGCGCCGGTAATTTGCTGGGGGCACAGCAGCATGGACATATGGAAGCCGTGGGATATGATCTGTATTGCAAGATGCTTAATCAGGCGGTAAAATCGTTGAAGGGGGAAGGAGAACAGGAAACCTTCGATACGATGCTGGACTTGGATCTGGATGCTTTTATTCCATCCTCTTATATTCCAAATGAGAGTCAGAAACTTGATATTTATAAGCGGATCGCCTGTATTGAGACGGAGGATGAAAGCAGTGAAATGATGGATGAACTGATCGATCGTTTCGGAGATCCCCCCAAGTCTGTGGAAAATCTGCTGTTGATCGCCAGATTAAAGACGCAGGCTCATAAGGTATATCTGACAGAGATCACGGAAAAGGAACAGGAAATCCGGTTTATTTTATATGAAAAAGCGAAGGTGGATCCGGTTAAAATACCGGAGATCGTAGATCTGTTTCGCCCTTATCTTACTTTCAGGGCAGACAGTAAGGCGCCGGGATTTTATTATGGAAAGAAAAAGGGAAGCCCGGATACACTGACTATCATACGGAATTTTCTGGATATGATGGAAAAAGAAGTACTGTTATAATTACGGGATTAACAGATTATGGTAAAAATCCAGGAAACAGTTGCGGTGTATTTTAAAAAAAGGTATACTAAAAAAAGCGGCAGCGGAGAAAGCGCTGCAAGTACAAGGACAGCGAGCATCAAAGCTGTTTAGGAGGAACATATGAAAGCAAAAAGAATAACGGCAGTGTTACTGGCGGGCATGATGCTTGGCGCAGTAACCTTTAGCGGATGTGGAAAAATAAATCCGGACAATACGGTTGTGAAGGTAAATGATACGGAGGTTTCCCTGGGCTTTGCGAATTTTGTGGCCAGATATCAGCAGGCGCTTAGTGATCAGTATTATGTGTCTTATTTTGGAGAGGATGTTTGGCAGCAGGATTCCAGTGCGGAAGAAGGAAAGACTATGCAGGATGTCCAGAAGGACATTGTTATTGAGCAGGTGGAGGACTGGTATCTGTTAGAACAGAATAAGGAAGAATACCAGGTAGAGATAACTGAGGAGGAACAGGCGCAGATCACGGATGCCGCAAAGCAGTTTATGGAGGCAAACTCTGAGGATGCCATTGAACAGGTAGGCGCCACACAGGAATATGTGGAGCAGATGCTGTACTTTAATCTTCTCACGACGAAAATGAAGGAGGCGATCGGAGAGCAGGCTGAGATCACGGTAACAGATGAAGACGCCGCGCAGAGGACCTTTAGCTATATTTCCTTTGAAAAGCCCGAGGAGTCAGAGGATGATGACAGCACAGATACCGGGACTGACGACGAGTTAAAGCAGATACAGGAAACTGCTGCTCAGGCAAAAGAGGATTTCGATGCCGTGTATGAGCAGGAGGAAACGAGCGGCACATATTCCTATGGTAAAAACGATATGACTATGGATGAAAATGTCATTGCGGCTGCTGATGAATTAAAGGAGGGCGAGGTATCGGATCTGATCGAGGCGGAGAGCCAATATTATGTGATTCGGCTGGAAAGTGAATACGATGAGGAAGCCTCCGCAAAAAATAAGGAAAGTCTGATCCAGGATCAGAAGAACAGCCATTATACGGATGTCCTTGACGAGCTGCGTGAAAATGCAGATATTGAATTGAATAAGCGTGAATGGGAAAAAGTAGAGTTCAGAGATCTTTTTGAGATCGTTTCAACTGAAACAGCAGAATAATCTTCAAGTGAAAAGGCAGCCTGTTGGCTGCCTTTTCTTGGGGAGATTGAGTTATGAAAATGTTTAATCTATGACTTATTGAAGTTTGGCTCTTCAATAAGTACTTAAGAGATATTTCGTTTTTACAAGTATTAGTATACGGTGGAAATGTGTCTGAAATATGGCAGAATTATGAAGACTCTCTTAAAGAATCTAAAAGAAAAATAAATAAAATAAACAGAACGGAAAAATGAGAAAATGGAAAAGAAAAAAGATAATATTGTGTTGATTGGCATGCCGGGAGTGGGAAAGAGTACCGTAGGAGTGATACTGGCAAAAATTTTGGGCTACCAGTTCGTAGATGCTGATCTGGTCATTCAGGAACAAGAAGGAAAGCTTCTGAAGGATATTATTGCGGAGCAGGGAACGGATGGATTTATTGCGGTAGAAAACCGTGTCAACAGCCGGTTGGATGTGCATCGTTCCATCATTGCCACGGGAGGAAGCGTAGTGTATGGAAGGGAAGCGATGGAGCATTTGCGCGAGATTGGTACGGTAGTTTATTTGAAGCAGTCTCTGCGAATGCTGGAACGCAGGCTTCGCAATATAAAGAACAGAGGGGTAGTTCTTCGGAAAGGACAGACGTTAAAGGATCTTTATATAGAGAGAACACGACTGTATCGAAAATATGCAGATATTATTGTGGACGAGTATGGATTAAATATAGAGGAAACGGTAGAGGCTGTATGCGCGGCTTTGCAGTGTGAACAAAAAGAGCAGTAACAATATGGAAATTCTGGAATATAATACCTTATAGTGACGTGAAAATGTAACAGAATTTGTCTATTATGACGCAAACTGTTTACGGAAACTTAATATTTTTTGATTTTACATGGATTTTATTTATGCTATAATATACGTTGAATCTTTTTGTTGCGTTGCATTTGGAAGAAACTTCCGGGGAGATTTTTGCAGGTAATAAAAAAGGTATCTTGACAGTGGGATTGAGAAGTTACTATAATAGTGATTTGTTATAAATAGATAGCATAGAGGTGCGAGATGGATCAATATGTAATAAAAGGCGGAGTTCCATTACACGGGACTGTTGAAATTGGTGGTGCGAAGAATGCAGCACTTGCTATTCTGGCAGCGGCGGTTATGACGGATGAAACTGTTACGATCGATAATCTGCCTGATGTCCGGGATATTAATGTGTTATTACAGGCTATTGAGGAGATTGGGGCAAAGGTAGAAAGAACGGGAGTCCATTCTGTAAAGATAAATGGTTCCTTTATACGAAGTGTCAGTGTTGACAATGAGTTTATAAAAAAGATCAGAGCATCCTACTATTTACTGGGAGCATTGTTGGGCAAATTTAAAGAGGCTGAGGTTGCATTGCCGGGGGGCTGCGATATCGGGAGCAGGCCTATTGACCTTCACCAGAAGGGATTTCGGGCGTTAGGGGCCGATGTGGAGATCCGCAACGGTCTGATCGCAGTGAAGGCAAAGCATCTGCGCGGCAGTCATATTTACATGGATAAGGTCTCCGTAGGAGCAACCATTAATATTATGATGGCGGCATCCATGGCAGAGGGCAAGACGGTTATTGAAAATGCAGCGAAGGAGCCGCATGTGGTAGATGTGGCCAATTTCCTGAATTGCATGGGAGCAAATATCCGCGGCGCCGGTACAGATGTGATCCGTATCGAAGGCGTCTCTAAATTACATAAAACGGAGTATTCTATTATTCCGGATCAGATAGAAGCCGGTACATTTATGTTTGCGGCGGCAGCGACCGGCGGAGATGTAAGAGTAGAAAATGTAATTCCAAAACATCTGGAAGCTACTACTGCAAAGCTGTTGGAGGTGGGATGCCGTATTGAGGAAGAGGATGATGCCGTCAGAGTTATAGCGCCGTCACAGCTTCGCCGCACACAGGTAACGACGCTTCCCTATCCGGGCTTTCCTACGGATATGCAGCCGCAGATGGGGGTAGTGTTAGGACTTGCGGATGGCATCAGCACGATTACAGAGAGCATTTTTGAGAGCCGTTTCCGCTATGTGGACGAATTGACGAAGATGGGGGCCTCCATTAAGGTGGAGAGTAATATTGCGATCATCAGCGGAGTGGATCGTTATACCGGAGCCAGAGTCAGCGCGCCGGACCTGAGAGCTGGAGCAGCATTAGTTATTGCCGGTCTTTGTGCAGAAGGAATTACGATCATAGACGATATTTATTATGTAGAAAGAGGGTATGAATCTTTTGAGAAAAAGCTTGCATCTCTGGGGGCAAGGATTGAGCGTGTCAGCTCGGAAAAAGAGATTCAGAAATTCCGCTTGAAGATATCATGAAGCCCTGTTTAAGGATGAATTTATGCCTGCCAGTTGAGCAGAATTATTTGCTGAATACAAATAAATAAAAAAGATGGAATAAAATATACATATTTTGCTATATGTATATATTAAAAATACAAATTAAAATACTTGAATGTATTCAAGTCTCAAAAATAACTATATACTTTTAGGCAGTTAGTTAGTAAAGACGGAGGAGAAATTATGGAGAAATTATTGTTTACTTCAGAGTCAGTTACAGAAGGTCATCCGGATAAGCTCTGTGACGCGATTTCTGATGCGATTCTCGATGCTTGCATGGCACAGGACCCGATGAGCCGTGTCGCATGTGAAGCAGCAACTTGTACAGGATTTGTTCTCGTTACAGGCGAAATCACAACAAAAGCTCAGTTGGATATTCCGACTATCGTTCGTGATACAGTAAATGAAATCGGATATGACAGAGCGGAAACCGGTTTTGATGGACATACATGTGCTGTTATGGTAGCGCTGGATCAGCAGTCGCCGGATATTGCTATGGGTGTTGATAAAGCACTGGAAGCAAAAGAAAATAAAATGTCTGATGAAGAGATCGAGGCAATTGGCGCCGGCGACCAGGGTATGATGTTTGGTTATGCTACAAATGAGACAGAGGAATTTATGCCATACCCAATCTCTCTCGCACACAAAATGGCTTTACAGTTAACAAAAGTACGTAAAGATGGTACGCTTGGTTATTTAAGACCGGACGGAAAGACTCAGGTATCTGTAGAGTACGACGAGAATGGTGCGCCAAAGAGACTGGAAGCTGTTGTATTGTCAACACAGCATGATGATGATGTTACTCAGGAGCAGATCCATGAAGATATTAAGAAATATGTATTTGATCCGATCCTTCCGGCTGAATTGATTGATGACGAGACGAAATTCTTTATCAATCCTACAGGCCGTTTCGTAATCGGCGGACCTCACGGAGATGCAGGTCTGACAGGCCGTAAGATTATCGTTGATACATATGGCGGATATGCCCGTCACGGCGGCGGAGCATTCTCAGGAAAAGACTGTACAAAGGTAGACCGTTCTGCAGC
>CAZLZX010000043.1:0-16576 GCA_964564095.1 uncultured Eubacterium sp.
AAAGATATAAATATTTGAATAAGCTGATCACACTGTATGGTGCTGAAGAAGAATAAAGAGTAATTATAACATCGGCAAATTTTCTGGAAACAGAGAGTTTGCCGCTGTTTCATATGAAATTTCATGTGGAAATAAATGTCATTATAGTGTATACTGATACTACAATATCAGCACATATTTTACACGAAAGATAAAGTCATTCAATTGGCTTTCCTTTCGTGTTTTTTTTATTTTATAGAACCCCTAAACCTTATGTATGAAAAATCCGGTACAGATCGAAGAAAGAGAGGAAGAAACATGGAAGATAGAAATATTAAGAAAAAAACCAGTATAAAAGAAAATAACATGAAAGATGCAAATATTAAGGAAAAAATCAGTACAAAAGAAAAAAAGATAAGGGATACAGATAAAGGCAGGAATAAAGCTATCCGTACATATGAACTGGAACGGAACCAGGATGTTGTTAAAGAAAACCAGCCAGCCTATATGCAGAAACGATATACAATAGAAGATTACTATGATTTACCGGAGGAAAGAAGAGCGGAATTAATAGATGGTATCATTTATGATATGTCATCGCCAAGTGTGATGCATCAGATTATTACCGGAAAGCTATTTGTTCAATTTTCAAATTATATCGAAAGAAATAAGGGGAAATGTATGCTGCTGCATTCTCCAATGGATGTACAGCTTGATAGTGATATGTATACGATGGTACAGCCGGATTTAATGATCGTTTGTGACAGAAATAAAAATGCAGGTCGTTGTATTATGGGAGCGCCGGATCTGATCATAGAAGTATTGTCGCCATCCACGAAAAAGAAGGATATGGGAATAAAGTTATATAAATATAAAGATGCCGGAGTGCGGGAGTATTGGGTCGTAGATCCGAAGGAGAAAAGAATCATAGTGTATGAATTTGAAAAGGGAGAGGGTGCAAAAGTTTACACGGAAATGGAAAAAGTACCGGTAGGAATTTACGGGGGAAAACTGAAGATTCATTTTGGAGATATATTAGAAAACAGTTGGAATTGAGAAAATCTGAGTGGATAGAACTGAGAAATGGGTCCTAAAAGAAAAGACAGGAGAAGGAAATGGATAGACAGGAAAATAACATGAAGGATACAAGTATTAAGGAAAAAATCAGTACAAAAGAAAATAACATGAAAGATGCAGGAATTAAGGAAGAAATCAGTACAAAAGAAAAAAAGATAAGGGATACAGATAAAGGCAGGAATAAAGCTATCCGTGTATATGAACTGGAACGGAACAAGGATGTTGTTAAAGAAAGCCAGCCAGCCTATATGCAGAAACGATATACAATAGAAGATTACTATGCTTTACAGGAGGATATGAGAGCAGAATTGATCAACGGCATTTTTTATGAGATGCTGGCTCCAAGTACAATACATCAGGATATCGTCATGGAATTAGGATATTTATTCAGGGATTTTATAAAAAAGGAAAAGGGAAAATGTAAAGTATATGTCGCTCCCCTGGATGTACAGCTTGACTGTGATATGTATACGATGGTACAGCCGGATTTAATGGTGGTCTGTGATAGAAATAAAAATGCAGGTCGTTGTATTATGGGAGCGCCGGATCTGATCATAGAAGTATTGTCGCCATCCACGAAAAAGAAGGATATGGGAATAAAGTTATATAAATATAAAGATGCCGGAGTGCGGGAGTATTGGCTCGCAGATCCAAAGGAAGAAAAGATTACCGTGTATGAGTTTGAAAAAGGAAGCGGTTCAAAAGTTTATACGGCTGACGAGGAAGTGCCGGTGGGAATTTATGATGGAAAATTAAAGATAAGGTTTCAGAATATTTTAGACGAGTGTTGGGAAGAAAATTCATAGATTTTTTACGCTTTCTTCACGGAAAAAACAGGAACATATGTTAATATATAATAGATCATGAAAAATCTGACGGGTCAAAACCCATATAAGAAATAAGCAGGAGAGAAATAAGTTGGACAATATATTACATATGTTAAGCAATGAAACTGTTGTAGAGGACGGAGCGCAGAGTTCCTTTTTGCCTCAGGTCAGTGATTATTTGGATCTGGCAAAACAGTACAGGCAGATCATGTTTTTTTATGAGGCCGGCATACGTCAATTGACTACAAAGCTTCAGATTTTAAATAGTGAATTTGAACAGTGCAATGATAGAAATCCAATTGAAAATATTAAAAGCAGGATTAAATCTCAGGAAAGTATTATCAATAAAATGGAACGGAGAGGTCTTCCGTTTACCATCAGCAGTATGGTAAATAACATTTTTGATATTGCGGGAATCAGGGTCATTTGTCCTTTTATTACAGATGTATACCAGATTGCCCGAATGCTTCTTACACAGACTGATGTAGAACTGGTGCAGATGAAGGATTATATTAAAGATCCGAAGGAAAACGGATACCGCAGTTTGCATTTGATTGTAAAAATAGATGTGTTTTTTTCGGATGCTATGCATCAGGTGCCGGTGGAGATTCAGCTGCGCACAATAGCCATGAACTTTTGGGCGAGTACGGAGCATCAGCTTCGGTACAAAAAGGATAAGGCATTTACACCGGAGATGCATGAGCGGTTAAAAGCCTGTGCGGATCTGATGGCAGATGCAGATTATCAGATGCAGAAGCTGGCAGAGGAGATACATTTCTAAAAAACAATAGATACCTGTTTCGCAATTGAATCTATTAATAGAAATAATTATCGGAGATATTCTATAATAAAAATAGTAGAATATCTCCGATTTCGCTTGGTAATTGTGCGAGGCTGTTTCCATTCGTTGACACTGTACTTGAGAAACGGTATAATTTAGAAATATGGCGGCAAGATAATGGCAATGCTATGATATCTTTCAGTTGCTGCAAACGATTATGTTTATGGAATTGCGGACGGTTATATTTATGGGACTGCGGACGATGTAAACGAAAATGAATGTGTAAAGGAAATGTTACGATGAAAAACATCCTGTTGGTTGTAGATATGCAAAATGGTTTTATTACCAATGATATGACAAAAGAGACTTTAAGATCAATAGAAGAATTGGTGGGCTTAAAGATATTTGATGCAGTCATTGCCGCAAAATACATCAATTATCCCCATAGTCCTTTAGTACAGTTCATGGAATGGGACAGCTTTTTTACAGAAGAGGAGCAGGAGCTGGCAGGGAATCTTGGCATGATGGCCGATCATATTGTGGAAAAGCCGGGATATTCTGCCTGTAATGCGGATCTTTCTCAGGCGCTTCGTGATCTGAACGAAGGAAAAGCGCCGGAATATCTGTTTGTGACGGGTGCAGATACGGAATGTTGTGTGCTGGATACCGTTATGGATCTGTTTGAGTGCGGCATCCGTCCGGTAGTTTTGGCATCCTACTGTGCGTCTTCCGGCGGACAGAAGTATCACGATGCGGGAATTTTATGTATGTATCGTTCCATAGGAGAGAATAATGTTTATGAGGGCAAGATAACGAGTAAACATCAATTGGAAAGGGTAATAACAGATACCTGTCAGGAGAAAAATAATAGCGTGGAGATTCCGGAATCGAAAGAGGAAAAGCTGGTAAAGATTTTGATGAAACGCGGATATCATATTGCTTTTGCAGAATCCTGTACCGGCGGTCTGGCAGCAGCGCGTCTGATCAATGCGGCGTCTGCCTCTTCTGTTATCAATGAGTCCATTGTGACTTACGCAAATGAGGCGAAGATGAAATATCTCAATGTTCCGGAGGAGCTGATCGCAAAGCATGGTGTCGTCAGTGAAGCGGTTGCCGGAGCCATGGCAAAGGGAATTGCGGACGCGGCAAAATGCGAAGCAGGTATTGGAATTTCAGGTATTGCAGGTCCCTCCGGAGCAACAAAGGATAAGCCTGTGGGAATGGTCTGTTTTGGATTTTATTTAAATGGAAAAGTTTGGACAAGAACAAAACAGTTTGGAAATATCGGGCGGAATGCTGTGCGAAGGGCAGCGGTAGAATTCGTTTACGACGAATTATTATCTCAATGGATATAATCGGGAAAGATAAAGATTAGCTGAAAAAATCAGCTATTTAATAATAAGTTAAAAATACCTGTCGGTTTTGGGGCTGATATATATAAGTACCTCAATGCCGACAGGTATTTTTTTGTAAATGCTGAAAAATATCAACGGAGCGTTGAAAAAAATCATCACTTTAGGAAAAATAACATCTTTTGAAACTGTTGTTTGTAAATAAAATATTTTTTCATTAATCCAGAGAAAGACGGATTTATGGGGGAAAAGATAACGATTGACGTATAAATGAATAATATATGATTTTTTTGGCATGGATATTGCTCCTTATCAGAGTGAATCACATGCAGATAATGGGTGATGAAAATGTAAAAAATATAATGTATAGGAGGAAGAAGAAAATGAATCAAACAAAAACAAAGATCCCAAAACAATCCATTCAGGCGTTGATCATGTTATGGCTGGTGTTTGCATTAAATGCGAATGGTCGAGAAATATTAAATCGTCTTACTACATATATCTCGATGCATTATAATGTTTCAGCAGATATGGCGGGAATGGTAGGAAGCGCAGGTTATCTGGGATTGGCAATTTCATCTCTGGCAATGACGAAATTTAATGATTCTTTCGGCCATGGATGGAAACGAAAATATGTTAATCTTATTTTTTCAGCTGGTTTCCTGATATTTACAGCGCTGTGCGGCGTCAACGTGATCACGGTATCCTTCGGAATTCTGGTTGCATTACAGTTTGTGAGAGGATTGTTCGCAGGCGCCAGTGATTCTGTGGAAATGGCGTCTGTGAGTGAATGGTTCCCGCGGGAGAAGGTAAGCATTGGCCTGGGCATTCATCACACGGGCTATCCCTGGGGCGCTGCAATTGGCGGATTGCTGATCACAGGATGTTTATTCCTTTTTGGCGAAGATAACTGGAAATACTGTTTCTTTATCTTCCCGATTCTCGGTATTGTGATCTGGATCATTTATTTTAAATGGGCGAGCAAGAAGAGATATGAAAAATTTGAGGAAGAAACGAGAGCGCAGGGAATGACAACCCCTCTTGGCGGAGAAGTGGCTTCAGACGTCGCAAAACCTGCTCCGGGACTTCTTAAGAGATGTCTGAAAAATCCGAATATCATCGGCATGTCCGTCATCGGGATGTTTGCACATGTTGCATATATCGGATTCAGCTTCTGGCTTCCATATTATCTGGCATTCCAGGCAGGGTACGATTATGCGGCGGCAGCTTCTTTAAGCCTTGTATTTACGATTACTGCCGGCGTCGGACAGATCGTATGGGGAATTTTGGCAGACCGGTTTGGAATCAAACACTGCATGTGTTTCTGCTTCGCATGGCTGGCGGTGGCTTATTTCATGGTACAGTTTGTGAACGTAAGCTTCTTCTGGCTGATCGCTTTGCAGCTGATTGTCGGATGCTGCTCAAACGGTATCTGGCCTATGATGTATAGTTTCGTAGGACTTTCCGCAGAGAAAGGCGGCGTTGGTACGGCCACTTCAATCCTTAACGTAGGTTTGTATATTGGAGCCTGCGTTGCAACCCCTATCGTTGGATTATTTATCAAACTTGGCGGCGGATATGATTCACATGGCGGATATTTCATGGCTGTATGCCTGTTTGCCATTTGCATGATTATAGCCTTTGTCGGAATGCTTCTGATTACAAGAGAAGTCAATGGCAAGAAGAGAGGCAAAGGATTTTCTATCATAAATAAAAAAGCGTATCATCTCGATGATTAATGTAGAAAATCGGGATCACAGTGGTAATATTTAAACGATTGCAGTTAGTGATTGCGTAAGGAGAATGAAATGAAAAAACTGGTTGTAGTTACGGGAGCAAGCTCCGGAATGGGGATGGAATTTGCCAGAAGATTTTCAAGTGAAGGGCATCCGGTTTTAATGCTTGCCAGAAGAAAAGAGATTATGGAAGCTTTGAATCTGCCGAATTGTTTATGCAGATCAGTAGATGTAACTGATAAAGAGGGGATGGAAGCTGCCATTCGCGAAGCAGAAGCTCTTTATGGTAAAACGGATCTGTTGATAAATTGTGCGGGTACAATGACTTTGGGACATGCGCAGACACAGCCTTATGAAGAGTGGGAAAGAATGATTGATGTCAATATCAAAGGCATCTTAACCGGAACGAGGGCAGTGCTTGCGGATATGATGGAGCGAAATTGCGGGACGATCATTAATATCAGCTCCATAGCGGGAAGAAAGACATTTGATAATCATTCGATATATTGCGGAACAAAATATGCTGTTCATGCCATCTCAGAATGTATGCGTAAAGAGGCATCCGGAAGCAGCGTACGTATTATTGTGGTTGCTCCTGGCGTTGCGGAAACACCTTTAACGGGACATACTTCCAATGATCAGGAATTGCAGAGCAATTTTGAAATATGGAAAGATTCCATAGATGGCGGCTTAGACCCGGCCAGGGTAGCGGACTGCGTATGGTTTGCTTATCAGATGCCGCAGGACGTCTGCGTGCGTGAAATCCTTATCACAAAGGTAAAACAGGCAGATTAGAATAAATATAAAACAACGGAAAGGAGAAGATTTTAATGAATGGAAAAAATGAAACAATTGAAATTCATGAAGTAGGAAGCCGGGTTGGCATGGAACTTCGCGATGGAAAAGTGACAGCCATCGGAAGTACGGATCGTATTAAGACGCTCAATTCCCAGCTGCATGCCGCCCGCCCGAATCTTGAAATGCAAAGAACCCGGGTATTTACCGAATATTTCAGTACCCATGAGAGTGAATCGCAATTAAAAAAGAGATATTTTTCATTGGCAAAGGTATTTGAAACACTTCCCATTTTTATTGCAAAAGGCGAGCGTTTATTGGGATGGGCAGGCAGTAAGATAAGGGCTCACAATTTTGCAATAGAGGCGCATGCGCATTGGATGGCAGATGATCTTCCGACTTTGAACACAAGAGATTTTGATCCATGGCAGATATCAGAAGAAGATAAAAAAGAGCTGGTGGAGGTACATATCCCTTATTGGCGCGAAAAGACTCTGACCGCAAAATGGCGCGCCCAGACGACGCATCCGGACGTCCTGATGAATTCAGGGTATACGGATTGCAGTAATTTCCTGTCTAATCCGGGTTCACATCTCCTTCCGGATTACAGAAATCTGGTAAAAATCGGATATGCCGGGTACGCAAAACGTTGTCAGGATGCTCTGGAGCAGATGGATGAGTCTTTGCCGGACAATGTGGGCAAGAGAGAATATTATGAAGGCATTCTGCAGATGTGTAATAGTATCCGCAAATATGGAGTCCGTTTGTATGAGGCGGCCATCGAAGAAAGTGAAAAATGTGAAAAAGAAGAACGAAAAAGAGAATTGATAGATGCGGGAAATCGCGCAAGAAAGATCACATGGGAAGCACCGGATACCTTTGAAGAGGCCTTACATCTGGTTTGGATTACCTGTATGATGCTTAATGTGGAATGTTCCGGACCGGCGCTTGGTTTGGGGCGTTTTGACCAGTATATGTGGCCGTTTCTGAAAAAAGATCTGGAATCCGGCAGAATGACGATCGATGAGGCTCAGGAGTGGATGGAAGAGTTCAATATCAAGTGCTGCAACATCCCCTGGTTTTTGCCTGAGGCGCTTTGCCATTATTTCGGCGGATATTATCGCTGGGGCGGACAGTATTCTGTCGGAGGCGTCAATGCGAAAGGAGAAGATGCCGTCAATCTTTTAAGTTATATTTGCCTCCGTTCATCAAGATGTACCAGAACAACGGCGCCTGCGATTCATGTAATGATATCGGAAAAAAATCCGGATTCCTTCCTGTATGAAGCCATCAAGCTTACGGCCGAGGGATTGGGGCATCCATCCTTTTTCGATGTAAAAACACAGCATGCAATGATAAAACGTCATGCTGCCGGAAATACGGGAGTGAATAACTTTACGGAAGAGGAGATCAATGAGCGTTGTCAGTCCTGCGGCTGCGTAGAGGTGTCTATGGAAGGCTGGCAGCATGGACATTTAAATGCCAATATTACCAATCTTGGAAATACATTAAGCGTTACCCTGAATAACGGGGTACTGCCCCGTCAATGCCCGGGATATGGCGCAGGTACGGTTATCGGACTTCAGACCGGCGATCCTGTCGAATTTCAGTCATTTGAAGAGTTATATGATGCGGTAATAAAGCAGTTCGGGTACCAGACAGATCTTTGTCATGCGCACATGCTGGTTGCGGAACGCCTGATCGCGGAAGAACATCAAATGCCGCTTACGTCCATGCTTTTGGTCGGCTCCATGGAGGCGGGCGTAGACGCCAATTCCGGTTCGTCGAAGCATCCGATCGGCCCGTCCTACGATTTGTCAGGAATTGCGGATCTGGCGGATTCTCTGATAGCGGTCAAACATCTGGTGTTTGATAAAAAACGGATTACAATGCAGCAGCTTCTGGAGGCTCTGGACGCCAATTTTGAAGGCTATGAGGAGATCCGGAAAATGTGTCTGGATGCGCCTAAATATGGAAATAATCTTGCAGAACCGGATGAAATGGTAAATCGCCTGCTGTACGATCTGAGCAGAATAGTTAACAGTAAGGAAAGCTGGAAAAAACGAGGAGCATATTCAAACGCGGGTATACAGCCGACACAGGCCAATGTTGGATGCGGAGAACAGTGCTGGGCGCTGCCAAATGGAAGAAAAGGTCTGGAACCCTTTGCGGACGCCATGTCGGCAGAGCATGGAATGGATAAAAACGGACCGCTGGCAGCCATACAGTCATATGGGCATATTAAACATGAGGTTATGAGAAATGGCACGCTGTTAAATATGTGGATTGCGAAAACGGAACTGATCAATCAATATCAATCGTAATATAAGACAGACAGAAAGGAAAGGTATCGGACATGTTAGACTACAATTTGGAAACAATGGATATTAATGAGGTTTATCCGGATCCGGATCAGGATCGATATAAGGAGCAGGGAATCCACAATATGGGAACGTTGATCCGCACGGCGTTGAACGATTACGGCATTGAACATCTGCAATTTAATGTTCAGGACAAAGACGTGCTGCGGGATGCGCAGATCCATCCGGAAAAGTATCCGACTTTGATGGTCAGGGTAGCAGGATACAGCGTTTATTTTACGGATTTAAATACTGCCGTTCAAAATGATATTATCAACCGTACAGAACATCACTTTTAACTTTCTATAATAATATAAGCGGCATGGGGCTGTCAGGAAACAGACAGCCCCATTATATGAAAAAGCGGAAAGTGGTATGAAAAATGAAAGACGATACGGGAATAGTATTTGATATCGGACGTTTTATGACAGAAGATGGTCCGGGTATCCGCACCTGTGTGTTTATGAAAGGATGTCCGCTGCGCTGCAAGTGGTGCAGCAATGCGTATGGATTAGAAAGAAAGCCTCAGCTTGCGGTAATTCAAAATAAATGTAATGGATGCGGCAGATGCATTGAAGTTTGCCCGCTGTTTTTGATTCAAAGAGGGAAAAACGGGAAAATCGTTACCGGATTTTCCAGATGCATTGGCTGCGGAAAATGTACAGAGACATGCTTATGTTCCGCCCGTACGATCATTGGAAAGAAATATACGGTAGATGAGATAATAGAGCGGATTCTGGAGGATAGAGATTTTTATCGCCGAAATAGCGGCGGAGTTACTTTCTCAGGAGGCGAAATACTTCTTCAGCCTGAATTTGTACGGGAAGCTCTGAAAAAAAGTAAAGAACATGAAATTCATACTGCCATTGAAACGTCCGGTTTTGGAAGATGGAACGATCTTGAAGGCATTCTTTCATATACGGATTTTATATTTATGGATATCAAAGCCTTAAACAGAGAAAAACATAAAATGTTGACAGGACAGAATAATGATCATATTTTAGACAACATCCGCAAGGCGGCAAAATATTGCAGAGAGAATCATAAGGATATGGTGCTTCGTCTTCCTCTGATCCCGGGACTGAATGATGACGCTGTTAATATCAGAGAGACGGCAGAATTTGTGAAAACGCTTGACACTGATATAGAATTGAACATTTTACCTTATCACAAATTTGGTATAGGTAAGTATGAAAATATAGGAAAAACATATAAATTAAAGGATTTGCAGAAAAACAGCGATGAAAAAATAAGCGAATGCAAAAAGATTCTCACAGAGATGGGAATTCTTTTTAGTGTTGGCGGCGCTAATGTGATAAAATATAGAGCATATCAATAGCAGAAAAATCAGGTCGATAAATCGAATAGAAGGGGGAAGACAGATGAAAAATGAAGATTCCAATAAGGAAATAGACTTTAAGACAGTCTGTGATCACTTGACGGCATGCATTTATTTGACTGATGTAAATGAAAAGACGCTGTATGTAAATCAGGCATATTTGGAACATTCAGGGCTTTCCAGAGAAGACATTGTAGGATATACAATAGATGAGATCCGGCAGAAAAATATTTTTAAATGCAATATTCACTCTATGATAAAAAAGACCGGACAATCGGCAGACGCAATCGGATATATTCCACGGTCGGACCGGTATATGTATGTCATCGGAGTCCCCATTAAGGATGAAGCAGGCAATATCAAATATATTTTAACTACCGACAGAGAGTCCAGCGAACTTTTAGAAGTGGAAAATCAGCTGCTGCACTTAAAAGAGGAACATAATCATAATATACAGGAATTAAAATATTACCGGGAGCAGGATTCACAGAGCGAGATCATATATATCAGCAACGCAATGAAAAATCTTCTGGATACGATTCACATCATTGCGCCTACTGACGTCACTGTACTTCTTACCGGGGAGTCCGGTACCGGGAAGGAACTGCTGGCAAATACGATTTATAATTTCAGCAAAAGGAAAGGAGAGCCGTATGTGAAGATCAACTGTGCGGCAATCCCTTCTGAATTACTGGAATCAGAGTTGTTCGGATATGAGGAGGGGGCTTTTACCGGCGCCCGAAAAGGTGGAAAGGCCGGGGTATTTGAACTGGCTGATCATGGAACTCTGTTCCTGGATGAAATCGGAGAACTGCCGTTTCAGGTTCAGGCAAAATTGCTCCGCGCTTTACAGGAAAATGAAATCATTCGCATAGGAGGATATAAGCCGATAAAACTGGATATCCGGATTATAGCCGCAACAAATAAAAATCTGAAGGAAGCGGTTAAGAACGGCAAATTTCGCGAGGATCTCTATTATCGATTAAATGTTTTACCTATAAAAATTCCTGCCTTGAGAGATAGAATATCAGATATCCCTCTTTTAATAAGTAAGTTTATAGAAGATTACGGAGTCAAGTATAAAAAATCGGTTGCCCTGGAAAACGGATCCATGGACCTGTTTAAAAAATATCAATGGCCCGGAAACGTGCGGGAGTTAAAAAATCTGATTGAACGTTTAGTGGTTATTAATACGACCGGTATCATCAGTAAAGATATCATTCAGAGAAATCTCGGAATCGAGGAAATGACCCATGAGTGTAAAACGCTGAAGGAGGCGGTAATGCAAACGGAGAAAAGCATGATACAGAAAGCATTGGCGGAACATGGCAGCAAACGAAAAGCTGCCGCGGCATTAGGGGTGGATTCATCCACTATAGTGAAAAAATGTAAACTATATAACATAGATAACGGTAACACTTTATTAGAATAGGATTAACTGCAAGAATAAAAGGACATCCTTTCCGGATGTCTTTTTTGATGGCAGGAGATAGGAGACATAGAAAAGATAGGAGACATAGAAAATGAATCTGGGGAATTCTGTTTCTGTTCTTTATTGCATCCCCTTTTTGGGAATGCTTTTAAGCATAGCGTTATTTCCATTGCTGAGACCGGGGTGGTGGGGAAAAAACAGAAAATATGTGGTAATCATATGGTCGCTTTTATTTTTGGTTCCTTTTGCGATGAAATATGGGCTGGCGATTATGAGCGAGAAGCTTTTGGACGCTGTGGTTGGGGACTATTTTACTTTTATTATTTTGTTATTCGGATTGTTCTGCGTGACAGGAAATATTTCAATTGAAGGGGATCTTACCGGATCGCCAAAAGTAAATGTAATAATGATCTTGATTGGAACAATGCTTTCCAGCTGGATCGGGACGACGGGAGCCAGTATGGTAATGATCCGTCCTTTGATACGCGCGAACAGATGGCGGAGCAGAAAAATACATGTTATCGTATTCTTTATATTTCTGGTATCTAATATAGGAGGATGTCTGACGCCCGTGGGAGATCCGCCTCTTTTGATGGGATTCATGAGAAAGGTTCCGTTTTTCTGGAGCATTCATCTGCTTCCGGTAATGCTGATCAATGTTGGAATCCTGCTGGGTCTTTTTTTCCTGTTGGACTATCGTATTTATAGAAAAGATTTCATAAAAGGCATCATGCCGGAAGTAAAGGCTCAGAAAACGCCGCTGCATATAAAAGGCTTGCACAATATTATATTCCTGGCGGTCATAGTTGCTGCAGTAATATTGAGCGGAATACTTCCTGATACAAAAGCTTTTTCCGGAGGCATTCATATTTTCGGAGATGTGGAACTTGGTTACGCAGCGCTGATTGAGGCGGCGCTTATCTTATTGGCAGCTTTTTTATCCTGCAAAACAACGGATCGGAAAGTGCGGGAAAGTAATCATTTTTCATGGGACGCGATACAGGAAGTGGCTGTTTTATTTATTGGCATTTTCATTACGATGATTCCGGCTTTGATGATTTTGAATGTAAAAGGCGCGGAACTGGGCTTGACAGAGCCCTGGCAAATGTTTTGGGTAACAGGCGCCATATCCAGTTTCCTGGACAATACGCCAACATATCTGGCTTTTTTAACCGCGGCGGGAAATTCAGGGGCCGCAAATGGACTTGCCCTGAGCGTAGGAAACGTATCGCCAATCATGCTGACTGCCATTTCCTGCGGAGCCGTTTTTATGGGAGCTAATACATATATCGGGAACGCCCCCAATTTCATGGTAAAGTCAATAGCGGAGGAAAACGGCATATCCATGCCTTCTTTTTTCGGATATATGTTCTGGTCGGTTTGCTTCCTTTTACCGGTGTTTTTATTGGATACGCTGATTTTTTTACTGTGAACATGCAGATTATATTGATAAAATAATAAATACAGCCCATATTTGGCGCCCGGTATGACCGATATCCGTCATATCGGGTTTTTTAAATTGCGAAATCTGTGTGAGTGTTGTATGATAAAAAAGCAGATAAGGTATACAGCCTGAATGATCGTTCTGCCAATAACTGATATGATAAGGGATGTTGCATGAGTAGAAAAGAACATAAAATATTTGCTGTAGAGCCCGGTAGTATCGCAGAGCAGTTAAATATTGAGCCGGGCGATTTTTTGCTGTCTGTGAATGGGCAGACAATGGAAGATATATTTGATTATCATTTCCTGGTCAGTGATGAGCATCTGACAGTGCAGATCCGAAAAGCGGATGGAGAAGAATGGGAGCTTGAGATCGATAAGGACTATTCTGACGATCTGGGAATCGGGTTTGAAAATGGTCTGATGGATGAGTATCGGTCCTGCAGGAATAAATGTATTTTCTGCTTTATCGATCAGATGCCTCCCAATATGCGTGAGACGTTATATTTTAAAGATGATGATTCCCGCCTTTCTTTTTTGCAGGGAAATTATGTGACCTTGACAAATATGTCGGATGAAGACATAGACCGTATCATCCGTTATAAGCTGGCTCCCATTAATATTTCCGTTCAGACTACCAATCCGCAGCTTCGCTGCAAAATGCTGAATAACCGTTTCGCGGGAGAAGCGCTGGATAAAATAAAAACACTTTACGATGCGGGGATCGAGATGAATGGTCAGATCGTACTCTGCAAGGGCATTAATGACAAAGCCGAGCTGGAGCGCAGTATTCGGGATCTGACCGGCTATCTTCCCTATATGGAAAGCGTTTCCGTTGTACCGGTAGGGTTGACAAAGTATCGGGAGAATCTATATCCCTTGGAGCCCTTTACAAGGGAAGATGCCAGAGAGGTGCTGGGTATCATTCATAAGTGGCAGGATATATGTTACGAAAAATGGCAGACCCATTTTATTCATGCGGGAGACGAATGGTATCTTCTTGCAGAGTGGGATTTCCCGGAGGAAGAAAGATATGACGGCTATATTCAGCTGGAAAACGGCGTAGGTATGATGCGTCTCTTATATGAAGAATTTCAGGAATGTCTGCGCACAGAACAGGAAAATCCGGAACATAAAGGACATACATTCAAAGAATTTTTCCGAAACAGAAAGAAGATCAGAAAAGGCACCGGACGGGAGGCTGCCCGGGCCATGGGCATCCGGTCAGAGCAGAGAAAAATGACGATCGCCACCGGAAAGCTGGCGGCCCCCATGCTGAAAAAGCTGTCAGCCGCATATATGGCGCTTTATCCCGACACGAACATACAGGTCATGGCGATAGAAAATGATTTCTTCGGGGAGCGGATCACGGTATCCGGACTGATTACCGGGCAGGATCTGGCACTGCAGCTTGCAGGGAATGATCTGGGGGAAAAGCTGCTGCTTCCATGTAATATGCTGCGGAGCGGAGAGCGGGTTTTTCTGGATGATGTGACCGTGGAAGAGTTGGAAAACACTTTACAAGTTCCGATTGATATTGTAAAATCAGACGGACAATCCTTGTATGATGCATTTAAGGAATAGGAGGTTACTATGAGTAAACCGGTGGTTGCAGTAGTAGGCCGCCCGAATGTGGGAAAATCTACACTGTTCAATGCTCTGGCCGGCGAGCGTATTTCCATTGTAAAAGATACGCCGGGAGTTACCAGAGACAGGATCTATACGGATGTAGAGTGGCTGAACTATACATTTACCATGATAGATACCGGCGGTATTGAGCCGGATACGAAAGATATTATTTTAGCGCAGATGAGAGAGCAGGCGGAGATCGCCATGGCTACGGCGGATGTTATTATATTTATGACGGATGTGCGCCAGGGTCTGACGGACGCAGATGCCAAGGTGGCAGATATGCTTCGCCGTTCCAAAAAGCCAGTCATTCTGGTCGTAAACAAAGTGGACAGCTTTGAGAAGTACATGCCGGATGTCTACGAATTTTACAATCTGGGAATGGGCGATCCGATGCCGATTTCCGCATCTTCCATGCTGGGACTTGGAGATATGCTGGAAGAATTGGTAAAGCATTTTCCCGATCATGCAGGCGAGGAAGAAGAGGATTCCAGACCTAAGGTTGCCATTGTGGGAAAACCGAATGTAGGGAAATCTTCTATTATAAATAAGCTGACCGGCGAGAATCGTGTGATCGTGTCGGATATCGCAGGTACGACACGGGATGCTATCGATACGGAAGTAAAGTATTGCGGAAGAGAGTACGTTTTCATTGACACGGCAGGTCTTAGAAGAAAGAATAAGATCAAAGAAGAAATTGAGCGTTACAGTATCATCCGGGCGGTAACCGCAGTGGAACGTGCGGATGTGGTCATCATCGTCATCGACGCAACAGAAGGGGTAACGGAGCAGGATGCCAAGATCGCAGGTATTGCCCATGAACGCGGCAAAGGTATTATCATCGCAGTGAACAAATGGGATGCCATTGAGAAGGATGACAAGACGATCTACAAGCATACAAACAGAATCCGTGAAATTTTAAGCTTTATGCCCTACGCAGAGATCATGTTTATTTCTGCAAAGACAGGACAGCGGCTTCCGAAAATGTTCGATATGATCGACACGGTGCTGGAGAATAACTCCATGCGCGTGGCAACCGGGGTGTTGAATGAGATCATGTCAGAAGCAGTGGCGATGCAGCAGCCGCCCTCCGATAAGGGTAAACGCTTACGGCTTTATTATATTACGCAGGTAGCTGTAAAACCGCCTACCTTCGTGATTTTTGTAAATGATAAGGAACTGATGCATTTTTCCTATACCAGATATCTGGAAAACCGGATCAGAGAGGCATTTGGGTTTAAAGGTACCGCTCTGAAATTTATCATCAGAGAGAGGAAGGAAGACCGGTAATGATTTCTATTCGGATTTTATGTCTTGTCATTGGCTATTTGTGCGGTTTATTTCAGACGGGAGTGATTTATGGAAAGCTTCATCATTTCGATCTTAGGAATCAGGGAAGCGGAAATTCCGGTATGACCAATGCGATCCGCACAAAGGGCTGGAAAACAGGCATTATTGTATTTTTTGGCGACAGCTTAAAGGCTGTTTTGGCAATCGTGATCGTATGGCTTCTATATAAGGAAAGCCACCCGGATCTGGTAAAATTGTTTGAACTGTATGCAGCGCTGGGCGTGATACTGGGAAATAATTTCCCGTTTTATTTGAAATTTAAGGGCGGGAAGGGAATCGCAGCCACAGTGGGAATCGTTTTTTCAACTTATGTGTATATGGTGCCGATCTGTGCGGTCCTGTTTTTTGCAACTGTGATCCCTACGGGGTTTATATCGATCGGTTCCCTGATGATCGTAAGCTCTTATCTGGTCCAGATCATTGTATTTGGACAGCTTGGATTTCTGGGAATTGCCGCGGAATGTCTGCCGGAGGTT
>CAZLZX010000044.1:0-16549 GCA_964564095.1 uncultured Eubacterium sp.
ATTTGTTATGCCCTTTGTTTCTTGGCTGCCCTCTACTCATTTGTTTCAAACTTTCGTACCTCATTAAACAATACAAAACCGGCTTCTCTACCGTTCTATAAATAATAACGAAAAAGAAAGCCGGTTTCGGACATTTGATAAAACTTTTTTATTCTAATCTGCTATATAAATATTCTGTGCAATCTTCAAAATCTCATCCTTATCCAGATTACCTGACAAATGAAAGCGATATCCATATCTTACCCATGTGACGCTAACATTATCAGCTTCAGAAACTACAACATACATAATCCCATCTATGTTCTGCGCTTCCATCTCCCCTTCATATATAAATTTCTCCTCAGATTCATCCAGATCTGAGATCGTTTGAATTAATTGCAGGTCATTCCCCTTTTCATCATAAGGATAATACACATACATGTCATTCTCCATCTCAAAAGGCTCCGCCGTTTTCATTCCCTCCGGCAGATATCCAAAAGAAACCTGTTTCAACACAACTTTTTCTGTCTCTGTGTTTTCTCCTATCCGTATTGTTGTAAATCGTATGAAACGTTCATACAGTGTCGCAGATACCGGAGATATCCCAACAACATATAAGAGTATACACATTGCCGCAGCAGCCGCGATTCGTCTGTACCATTTTCGCCCGGAAGATCCGTATTGGCGTTTTACCAACCTATACACTCTTTTTTCAAAATCCTCCGAAAATTCAACTTTGCATTCCTCCTCTGAAGGCAGAGTTTTCATAATGATGCTCTCTGCCTCCGGAGCAGCTTCATAAAGCATATCATCCGTCAGTTTCATTCTGCTGATACCTCCTTTAATACCTCCGCCAGCTTTGCCTTTCCGCGAGCAATCAACTTTTCCACCTTCGCAACACTGTAGCCCAGCATTCCAGCAATCTCCCTTGTAGAATAACCCTGTGAAAATTTCAGCAAAATCACTTCCCTGTAATTTTCCGGCAGCTTTGCGATTGAAAGTGCCAATACCGAATGCCGCATTACATCCTCTGCAGCATAGTTTTCCGGATTTTCACTAACACATTCTTCAAATGCCACTTCTCCCCGGCGTCTCTTGCTACGATAACTGTCAATCGCCTGCCGCTTTGTAATGATAACGATGAAGCTTTTTGTTTTCGGACAAATTGGTTCATCAATTTTTGAAATATTTTGTGCGATTTTGCACAATGCCTCTGCCACCGCATCCTCCGCATCATGATGATTATTTAAAATGTTATACGCCACATGATACATCAGGTTCCTGTAATGATTATAAATTATGTCAAACTTTCTCTGTTCTTGTTCCGCTTCCTGTTTACCGAAAAAAAATGCCATTGTATTGCTTTCTACTCTGCTAAAACGTCTTCATTACTTTAGCCGCATCATAATTTGCAGAATAATATTCTCCTTTTAAACGTCAATGAAATGCTCCAACTCTTTGTTTTCATTTCAATGCAAATATATATCATTTCTCTGAAAATCAAACATTAATCCCTTAACAATAAAATCAGCTTTCCTCTCCGTCTCATAAATAGTAACGAAAAAGAAAGCTGTTTTCGGACATGCCATTAAGGTTCAAAATTAAGTTCTGATTTTTCATCCGCATTTTACTAAAAAATGCCATTATATCTTTTCGTTTTTAAGCCAATATTATCTTAGCTTTCATAAACGTCAGACACAATGACACTTTTTTAGAAAAAATAGATAAAAACTTTGAACTTCTACTCTTTTATCTATTCTTTTATCAATTCCTTTACAATTTTCGGATATTCCATAAAATGGGATGCCTTTACCAGCACCGTATCGCCTTCTTTTACATAAGCAAGCAACTTTGCCAGCAATGAATCCCTGTCCTCAAAATAATGTACCTCACATCCATCCGCTGCAGCCTTTGCCATTTCCTTAGAAAGTACTCCTGCGCAGAAAAGTACATCTATCCTTTTGGCTGCTGCATAAGCACCTACCTGGGCATGAAGCTCCTTCTCATTCTCCCCAAGCTCTCCCATATCGCCAAGCACTGCGATCCTTCGACCGCTACATTTTTCCAAAACATCGATGGATGCCCGCATGGATACCGGATTCGCATTGTAGCAGTCGTCAATGACCGTCATACCATTTGCTTTCAGCAAATTCGTACGTCCGTCAATAGTCTTTGCGGTTTCGATCCCACGCACGATTTCGTCATTGGTAAGCCCCAACGCTCTGCCTACGCAGGCTCCTGCCAATGCATTATAAACATTATGAACGCCCGGAATCGGTACAAGAACCTCCCGATCCTCTTCCGGAAAATGTACTATTGCCGCCATACCCTCCAGACCGCGATTCTGAATGTCTGATGCGGTCACTTCATAATCATCATTACAGCGCCCGGCCGTTCCGTCTTCCACAAAATAACGGGTAGGAATCACACCCTTTACTTCCTTTATCGTAGACAGCTTATCGTCATTTCCATTCAGGACGATAACTCCATCCGGTTTCAGATAATCAAAGATTTCTGACTTTGCTTTCAAAATTCCGTCTCTGGATTTTAAATTTTCCAGATGGCACAAACCAATATTTGTCATAACACAAATATCCGGCTTTGCCACTTTTGCCAGCCTGTGCATTTCTCCAAAATCAGAAATACCCATTTCCACCACTGCCACCTGATGCTCCTGGCGGATACGAAGAATCGTTAAGGGAAGCCCTACTTCATTGTTAAAGTTTCCGGCAGTCTTCAACACATTATATTTCTGTTCCAAAACGGAGGCAATCATTTCCTTTGTGCTGGTCTTTCCAACACTTCCTGCAATTCCCACGAACTTGATATCGAGTACAGAGCGGTAATACTCTGCAATATCCTTTAACGCCGCAGGCGTATCCTGTACCAGAATATACGGCCCTTTCGGGTCTGCAAGCTCCTGCTGAGACAGCACCGCCGCCGCTCCCTGTTCAAATACAGCCGGGATAAACTTGTGACCATCTACCCGTTCTCCTTTGATCGGAATAAACAGATATCCCTCTTCTACCTGACGGCTGTCAATGACCGCACCTTTGATTTCTGTCTGTTTCTCTTCTTCCGGTCCTATATAGGTACCGCCGCACGCCATGGCAATATGTTCTAATGTCATCTTCTTCATTATCATTTACCTCGTAAAACGGATTTTGCATATACTTCCTACTGATATTTATCCAGCGAAATCTGTATCAATTTTTCGCAAAGCTGACCATAATCCATACCAATTACCTTTGCCTCCTGCGGAAGCAGACTGGTCGGAGTCATCCCCGGAAGCGTATTCGCCTCAAGGCAGAAAATCTCGTCCTGCTCATTTAAAAGAAAATCGATCCTGGAATAGGTTGAAAGCTCTAATACCCTTGCCACTTCCTCTGCGTAATGCTGCATTTTTGCAGTGATTTCCTCGGACAGTTCGGCAGGACATGTCTCTACCGCACTGCCGGCTTTGTATTTATTCTTATAATCATAAAATCCCTCTATTGGTGCGATCTCAATGATCGGAAGCGCCTGTCCGCTGATCACGCCTACGGAAAATTCTCTTCCTTTGACATAGGATTCTAAAATGATCTCATCCTCATATGTAAATGCCTCTGCCAGAGCAGCTTCATATTCTTCTTCGGATTTCACGATAGACACCCCGACACTGGAACCGCCGCAGCATGGTTTTACGACACAGGGCAGAGATACCCCGGTATCTGTCAACGACAACTGTGCATCTTTTTTCATGGAAATCCCCACCGGAGTCGGAATATCATTTGCTATAAAGAGCTGTTTACTCATTCCCTTATCCATAGCAAGGGCGCTGCTCAAATAGCCGCTTCCCGTATATTTGATGCCAAACAGATCGAACGCCGCCTGAATCTTTCCGTTCTCTCCATTCTCGCCATGCAGAGCCATAAATACGATATCTGCTGCCTGACACAAGCGAATTACATTTGGTCCGAAAAAGCATTCGGACTGATCCTTTCTCATCGCCTTTACCTGTGCGATATCCGGTGCATTTTCAGAAATCTGCCCCACAGACGTACTGATCTTATCTGCCTGTTCAAATATCCCCGTCAGATCCTCTTCCTTGTCACTATATCCCATAAATACGTCCAGCAGGATAACCTGATGTCCCAGATCCTTCAATGCCTGACTTACGCCTTTGCCTGTAATCAGAGAAACGTCACGCTCTGTGCTCAAACCTCCGGCTAAAACTACTATATTCATTATTTACTTTCACCTCTAACATTTTTAAATTATTATACTTGTTCAAAGCTATCATTTTACAATTCTTTCTGTAGATAGCTTCTTTTAAACCTCAAAAAACATCTTTCTGTCATATACTAAACCATTTCTAAAAAGAACACAATATGTTAAACTATTCAGAGTTAGATAAATTTATAAGAAAAAAGTTTACAATGACAATCTAAGTATTATCAGAAAGGATCTTTTATGAAAAACGTACTCATTACCGGTGCATCCCACGGAATCGGAAAAGCCATCGCAGAGCTTTTCGCCAGCCAGGGATACCGCATTTTTATAAATTGCAGATCATCTCGAAAAGAAATCATTGACCTGGCAGAAAGCTGGTCTTTAGAATATCAGGTTCCATGTATTCCGCTTATTTACGATGTATCTGACGACAGGGAAGTAACTGCCATGTTTGAGGAAATCTCCCTGCTCTGTCACGGCATCGATATTCTTATCAATAATGCCGGTGTTTCCTATATCGGTCTTTTAGATGCCATGTCCATTGATGATTGGAATCATGTGATAAACACCAACCTGACCTCCGTTTTTTCCTGCTGCAAACAGGCAATCCCTCATATGCTCAGCGAAAAAAGCGGTAAGATCATTAATATTTCCTCGGTCTGGGGAAATGTAGGCGCTTCCTGTGAGGTTGCTTATTCTGCCTCAAAGGGCGGTGTCAATGCATTTACCAAAGCGCTGGCAAAGGAACTGGCCCCAAGCAATATCCAGGTAAATGCTATCGCCTGCGGCGCCATAGACACCCGCATGAATGGCTGCTTCTCCGCAGAAGAACGGGAAGCGCTGGCAGAAGAAATCCCCGCAGGACGCTTCGGCAAACCGGAAGAAGTGGCCGCACTGGTGTATCAGCTTGCCACAGGAAACGACTACCTGACCGGGCAGATCATTACACTGGACGGCGGCTGGTGTTAAAAAATGTAAAACCCAAGGATTCCAATCCCGATACCCACTGCTGCCCCTGCGATCACGTCTCTCGGAAAATGTACCCCTCCGATAACCCGGGTCCAGGCAAGCAGCACACCGAACGCCAGAAATATAATACCAGCAGGTATTAAGACATATCCAAGCGCCATCGCTATCATAAAAATGGAGAATGCATGACGGCTCGGAAAAGACTGCCCTCTCTTTCTCCGAAGGAGCAGAGGCTTAATATCCAGCAGCTCGTAGGGTCGTTTTGCATTACAAACCTTCCGAAAAATAGTCACGCCCACAAAACCGATTGCCGGTACCAGAAGGACTCTCCAAAACGCCTCGCTTCGCAATATCAGTTGACTTACTACCAGTATAATATATGCGGCATAAGTAATTGCCGTCAGCACTTTATTCAATCTCTCTATATTTTTCGCCGTATTCGGAGATTTCCGGAATCTGGCTGTCATTTTCTCATAAGTTTCCGCTGTCATAATTAAACTCCTGAATAACCGATTTCGTACACAGAATATTTCCTCAAATGCTTCTATGAAATAACTGTGATCCATATCAAATAAATTGTGAAATTACCGATGTTTCATCAGTATACCGTATTCTAAATACCTTTCCAAGATAATTCTGCACAACTTTTGATTTTTCTGCTATAATGATGTTCCGTGGAGCAGACATTTCGCCGAAATATTCTGCTGACATTATATACACTATATAACTTCTAATCTGATCCACACTTTTACCATTATAACAAGGAGTACCATTATGAATAAGAAAGAAGTATCTGAGATCAAGAAATTATTTACAAAAGAGCGCTGCGCTGTCAACCGCATCTGCGGCTGTTACGTGGACAATGAAAAAGAAAAAAGACTGCAATTCAAAGAAGCATTCCTCTCTCTGCCCGAGGAAGAAATGTTCAAATATTTTGATATATTCAGAAAAACCCTGTCCGGAAATATCGGTAAGAATTTATTAAATATGGAATTTCCTCTGGAACAGGAAATGGGGGAAGGCACACAGAAGGCGCTTCTTGCTTTGCGGGACAGTGAACTGAAAGATGATACTATTCTGGAAGCTTTTTATGACCGAATCATTGAAACCTACTATCATCCCGAAAATTACCTGATTCTTTTGATTCATGGTTCCTACGATATTCCTGCCAAGGCTTCTGATGGAATGGAAATGGACGATGCATCTGATTACATATATAATTTCGTTTTGTGCAGCATTTGTCCGGTAAACCTGTCAAAAGCCGGCTTGTGCTACAATATCGAGACAAACAGTATTGAGGACCGTGTCCGGGACTGGATCGTAGAACTTCCGGAACTGGGCTTTTTGTTCCCGGCATTCAATGACCGCAACAGCGATGTCCACAGCCTTCTGTATTATTCCAAAAGTGCAAAGGAATTCAGCACTGAGATCATGGAAAATGTACTGGGCTGTGTAGAACCCCTGACTGCACCGGAGCAGAAAGAATCCTTCGACACCATCATTGAGGATACCTTCGGTACGGACTGCAGCCTGGAAACGATACGGACGATTCACGAAAATTTAAACGAGCTCATTGTGGAAGCAGCAGACAGCCCGGATCCGGTAGTATTAGACAAAGGCGATGTGAAATCGCTGCTTTTCAGAAGCGGAGCCACAGAAGAAAATCTGGAAAATTTTGAAGAAAAATATGATACTTTCGTGGGCGAAAAAGCTTCCGTTATGGCATCTAACATCACGGACACCCGCAAATTTGAAATCAAAACACCTGATATAACAGTAAAAATCAATCCTGACCGTACCGATCTGGTGGATACCCGTATTATAAACGGGAAACGCTGTCTGGTTATCGAAATCAACGATGCGGTGGAAGTCAATGGCATCCATGTGTACCCGGGAGAAGATGAAGAATCAGTGGAGATTCCATTTTAACGGAAACTATGATGAAATGGCGGAGCTGTTCAACTCCGCCTCCAAAAGCACTGGTACAAAACCTTGCAGCCCTTTCTCATAATATCTTCGTCAAAATCAAAGTCTGTCTCATGATGTTTTCCTGCCAGCGCAGTACCAAAAAGCAAATACGCCGCCTGTCCGCCTGCGCTTTGCACCATATTCATAAACACTGCGCCATCATCACTGGCGCCAAAATCCTGATGCAGCGCACAACATTCAAACTCCTTCGACTCCTCTGCTGCCTGCAAAATGGCACGGCTCAATTCTTCGCTGCTGTCCGCGCTGTCGCTTTCTCCTTTTTTGCTGATCTTATAGTCAACCTCATATTTATCCGCACACTGTTTTATGATCTTCTCTGCATATGTACGCACAGATTGATTGAGAACCGTATTGGAGCCTCTGGTTTCCAGCTTCATCACAGCGTGAGCCGGAATCGTATTTCTGGCTTCTCCTCCCCGCAGGGATCCTACATTCAAGCGAACCACTTCTTTTGAAAGCTGATGTACTCCTTCGTTCAAACCGGCATCTTTTATACTTCTCTCCCTGGAATTTTTCGCCATACCTTGAACTATACAGTCCTGCTTTTCCTGTATGACCGATTTTACATCCTGCATCTGAACCATTGCATCCGCCGCTGCAAGCAGCGCGTTTCTCCCCCGTTCCGGACAAAGCCCTGCATGTGCTGATTTGCCTGTAAACTCCACATCCAGCTTTGTAGTCGCCAGAAATCCATTCGCTCCTGCCACCAGAGTCCCCTCCGGTGCAAAACCAATATGACAGCAAAATAATTGATCTATATTTCCATATTTCCAGTGATCACAATAGCTTTTTGCTCCCCGAACACCTTCCTCCGCCGGCTGAAAAATAAACATGAGCTTTCCTTTTATTGATTCCCGTTGTTCCATCAACATTTTTGCCAGGCAAAGCCCCATAGCAACATGCCCATCATGACCGCAGGCATGAAAACGCCCCTCGCACACAGACCCGAATCCCTCTTTCTGCGGCACATGATTGCAAGATGTGCTCTCTGCAAGTTCCAGTGAATCCATGTCAAACCGATAGGCAATCGTTTTCCCCGGAATGCGGCTGTCATAAACAGCTACCACACCGCCTAAATCTCCCATACGTTCGCGCCATCTCTGATACCAGGCATATTCCGTCCCCCTGTTTTTCGACGCCGCCTCTTCCCACAATTCACGCTGCTTCCTGATCTGTCCGTCCACAGGCGCGTCAATGACCTGAGCCCTTGCAACAATTTCTTCTCCTGCCTGTACAGAAAAGCCTAACTGTTCCAAAAGCTCTGCTGCCAGAGCCGTAGTGCGAAAAGTCAGCCAGCCCGGTTCCGGAAAACGGTGGATCTCCCTTCTCAATAAAATCGACAGCTCTTTTAAGGTCTGCTCTGACCATTCATCTCCTGTAACACTCCACAACCTTATAATTTTATTTAAAATATGCATCATATTGTCTTGTCTTTCTTAATACTTATATTCCATCTGTCATGATCTTTTCCGTATCAGTAACAGCATGTCCCGTTTAATCATATCATAATTTCCTGCTAACTACATACTTTTCAATTCCCGCTAATAAGGACAGCACTTACAAACCAACAGAACCCTAAACCAGATACTCTCTGGTCATTTCCAGAAATGCCCGAAGCGCAGGAGTTGCCCACCGGTTCTTACTATAGATAACCTGCATCAGCATAGAAATAGAATAGTCCTCTACCGTAATCAGAGAAATCGTACCTTTTTGTAGCGCTTCCTCCAATGTAAATTTCGGCAGCAAGGAAATCCCAATATTGTCCGCCACACAGTCGATGATCATACTTGTATATCCTACCTCCTGAACATTCAGGATCTCCTCTCCCCGTTCTGCTAAATACTGTTCAAAAGCCTGACGGTAATTACACCCCTCTTCTATCTGAATAAATCTTTCCCGAATCAACTCCTCCATTGTAACAGAATCCCTTTTGGCAAAGGGGTGGCTGGAAGAACAGAAAAAACAAATTTCTGTTTCTACCATGTGAGCTGTCTGCCAGTAAGGACGATTGATCTTTTTATCCACCGTTAAAATTGCATCCAATTTTCCTTTTTCCAGCATATCCATACATTGCAGGGTGGTTGCCACCACCGTATTGAGACGCACATTTGGATATCGTTTTAAATATTCTTTAAACAGTAAAGCATATTTGGAAGCGCACATGGTTTCCATTACACCAATTTTTATCTGCCCCCTCGGATCCTCTTCATTTGTAAAATACTCCAGCGCCATTTCCTCTTGTTTTAAAATCGCATACGCAAAAATCTGGAACTCTTCTCCCGCTCCGGACAATGTAATTTTCTTTCCATTTCGTTCAAACAATGTAACCATCAGCTCCCGCTCCAGAGCCTGAATCTGCATGGTAACTGTGGACTGGGCATACCCCAGATCCGCAGCCGCACGGGAGAAATTTCCCATCTCCGCCACCTTTATAAATGTCTTAATATTTCTGATCTCCATTTTGTTCCCCTTATCAAATTTTGTGATAAATGATATCATTTTTTTCAATTTTACGAATATATTTTAGTATGTTAAGATAAATAAGTAAAGAACAGAAATCAATAATTACCTTTTTACAACTCTCAACAAAGAAAAAATGGACTCTTACGAGTCCGTTTTTTCTTTATAAATTTATAGTGTGCAAAACCCAGAGTATTTGACATCAGACATTCAATCTGCTAAAATAAAGATAGAAATGGTACTACCGATAAGCGGTTAGTCCAGGTTATAAATTACTAAAAAGTAACTGTATACCTTGGTTAGGGGCGGTTACTTTTTTAGTTGATTTATGTATGCAATTAATATCGTTACTATGATACTAAGAATCATTAGCACAATGGAGAGCAGTTCAAAATCACTCATAAAGTATACCCTCCTTTCCCAGATTTCTCCCTTGAGGAGTTCTATGTGATCAGAGGGTTCAGTCCCTCTGTTGAAGGACCAACCGCCTACCGTTTTTCTGGCAGTACCTGTTCAAATTTTAGCAGATTTTATATATCTTTACAAGATATAAATATCGTTTCTAACTTATGCGATTCTGCATATTCATTTATGATATTTAATATACTTTCACGAAAAAGCGGACTCGAAAGAGTCCGTTTTTTCTGTACACAATTTTGTAACTTCATAGACAAGGGATGAGCAAAAATACTCTTTGTCCGGTTACATCAATTATTTTATCGTCTACATCGGGATAAATCAACTATTTTACCACATTTAGTTTGGAATATTTGTCAGAGCAATGGGAATACTATTTCATTTGCCGTAAAGACGGCCTTGAAACTGGTCTGGCAGTCCACCCGGCTCTTGTACTTTGATTTTCTCCTATGATATAATTCGTTTATCTGCATTCCGTATCGTCTGCTACCGGGAAATTCAAACAGAAAGGACCATTATTATGGATATCAACGTTTTTATCAGCCATCATACCACATCCTCCCTGCACATTGTGGAGGCAATTACCAATAAACTGGAGGCCCTCGGCGTCCGCTGCTGGTACGCCCCTCGGAACACCAGCGACAGCTACGCCTCCAGCATTACCCAGGCCATCAACAGCTGCTCCGTATTTCTTCTGATCCTGAACAAGCCCGCCTCCGAATCGGTCCACGTGCTTAATGAGATCGACTTTGTTACCAAACGGCTGACGAGAAAAGAGCCGGTAAGCATCCTTCCATTCCATGTGGCGGACGAGGACATCGGCCCCGACGCCCAGTATTACTTGGGCAGGCTCCACTGGATCGACGCCATGACCCCGCCCATGTACCAGCGCATTGACGAGCTGGTGGAACGCATCCTGGTCCTTCTGGGCAAACAGAACATCCAGAGCGCAGACACTGCCCCGGCCCAGCCAGAGTATCGGCTCTGCCCTCGGATTCCCCAGGTAAGGGACGTTTTTGCAGGGCGCGAAGACCTGTTGGACGCCATCTCCCAGTCCTTTGACACCGGGAACCGAGTGCTGTTTCTGGAGGGCATCGGCGGCATCGGTAAGAGCGAGCTGGCCAAGCAGTATGCTATCGCACACCCGGAGCGGTTTGACAAGGTTTTGTTCATGACCTATGTTTCCAACCTCCAGGACCTGGTCTGCGGCCCCGGCGCCATAGAGATCCAAGGACTGGAACAGCAGCAGGATGAGCCCGCCGCTGTCTTTTTTCAGCGGAAGCTTGGCATTTTCCGCAGTCTCGCCAACGAGCGCACCCTGCTGATCGTGGACAACTTCGACACAGATACGGATCCCGACATGAATGCCTTCCTGGAAGGCAGCCACAAGGTAATTTTTACCACCCGGAACGCCCATCCCGGTTACCCCAGCCTGTCAGTAAAGGCCATACCTGACAAGGCCGCCCTGTTTCAGATCTTCCAGCAGAATTACGGCATGCCCGTTGAGGAGGGGGACCGCCCCTATCTGGAAAAACTCTTTTCCATGATCGAGTACCACACCTACACCATCGAGCTGTTGGCCAAGCAGATGGAAGCCAGCTTCCTCACGGGCAGAGAGATGCTGGAGCTGTTTGAAAGCGGCCGTCTCGCCAACGGCGCCACGGAGACCATTCAGGGCCGCAGCAGCGCCAATACTGCTTTTGGCCACATCTGCTCCGTGTTCTCCACCAGCAATCTGACCCAGGAAGAACAACAGATACTCCGGGAGCTTTCCCTGATGGGCCTGCGTGGCGTGCCCGCCAACCGATTCCGGGAATGGGCGGCCCTTCCTTCCTTTGAGCCGGTAAATAAGCTGATTCGCCGAAGCTGGATCCGCCGGGAGGCAGGCCAGCGGCTGTCCCTGCATCCCCTGGTTCGTGAGGTAGTCCACGAGATCCTGAAGCCCACGGCGGAGAACTGCGCCGACTTCCTCTACCGCCTGAGCGATTTCATATACAATGCCTGGTTCCATCCTCTGGCAGACAATCTGGCAGTCTCGGACTGCATTTTGGCTCTGGCGGACTATTTTGCCCCCTTCCAGGCCAGCCAGGACTCCATCTGGATCATGCTGCCCAACTTTATGTGGCAAGTCATGGAGTATGACAAATCCATCTATTATGGCAGGATGGTCTACGAGACCTATCTGCGGGAGCTGGGCGAGACCAGCATGGGCACCGGTTTCGCAGCGAAATCCCTGGGAGGCTGCTACTTCAACAGCGGCCATCTGAAAGAATCCATCCCCTATTATAAGCAGGGGCTGAAAAGCATGCTCCTTTCCGGCGAGCCGGAGGGGGAGGATCTGGCCATGTCCTATGAAAAGGTAGCCCGGTGCTATACCTGGAAATATGAGCAGGACTTTGAGAAAGCTGCGCAGCTGTTTGAACGCTGCCTGGAGATACGCCGGAACATGCGCAGGCAGGCGGAGCAGGGCGCCGTCTTCTACGATTATGATCACAGGGAGACATTCGATCTGCAAAAAATCGACGAGCGCCTCGGGGAGGCTTACATGGAGATGGGACGGATGTACCAGGCCATGGGAGACTACGAGAAGGCATGGAAGTATGTGGACAAGCAGGAGCAGATCTACCTGCGGAATGATTCGTCCAATGCTTCCGGATTCGCCTATATCTGGTATGACAAGGGGGTTTGCAACTATCACATAGGCAAAAAGGCTCAAGAGAGGGGAGATCTTCAAAGTGCAAGGGAGCAGTTCAATCTGGCTCTGAAGCTTTTTTCCGATGCGCTGGAATCCAACCTGAAAATGCGGGGCGAGCTGGTGTGGGACACCATCGACAATCAAGAGTATCTGGCAGATACCTACGCAGCCCTGGGCGATTACGGCAGCGCCTCCAACTATTACATGGCCGTGGTTTCCAGTGTGGAGCGGCTGGGCGGCAAAAACCACCCCCGACTCCAGACCGTAAAAGAAAAGATGTGCTTTTCCCAAGATTAAAAGACCGTGAGAGCCGCACCCCATACATAAATAAGATACCGGCACAGCGAAGTCACAGCCAAAGAGTCCATCATTTGATAACAACGCCGAAGGGAGAAGCTACTTTCCTATGTAGCCTCTCCCTTCAAAGTCTGGTTTTTCTTTACCTGGATTGGGTATGATGTCTAAAAGCTAATATAACTCCCGATAAATTTTCACAATACGCTCCCTATCCAGAGGCACAAAATTGTTTGCCAGTAAACGCTGCTGGTTTTCCAATACGGAATCTGCAAAGCTCTCGATCTCGGCTTCCTTCATTCCGTATTCATGCAATGCTTTCTTTTGGATCAGATTATTTAACAATTTTTCCAATTCGCAATAAACATCTGCCGCATCACAGTTCAAAATATCAGCAATATACTGATTCAGTACGGCGATCTCTCCATCCGTCTTTAATTCCATATAATTGTTCATGACGCCCGTAAACATGGCATAATTTGCCTCGCCATGAGCCACATGATAGGTTGCCCCCAAGGGATAGCTCAATGCATGTACCGCCGCACATCCCGCATTTCCAAAGGCAATCCCGGCATAAGTGCTGGCCAGCAGAAACCGCTCCAACAGCGGAATACGGGCTTCCTTCCCTTTTTCTGCGATTTCCATATAACCCGACAGAATCATCTTAATAGCACGATAACCAAACATCCTGGTGGTTTCATTTCCCTTAGGAGACAGACTGGATTCTATAGCATGGATCAGGGCGTCGATAGAGCTGGTGGCAAATACGCCAAAGGGCAGACCTGATAACAGTTCCGGAATCAGGACAGCGCTGTCTGCATACATCTCATTCACTGCCAGTCCCTTTTTCGTTCCTCTGCTGTTCAGCGCCAGAATGGAAATATTAGTTACCTCACTGCCCGTACCGCAGGTTGTAGGAACAATAACCAGCTCCTTATCCTTGATCGGTTCGATCTTTCCGTCATACAGATCCAGAACCGGAGATACCTCTTTTAAGGCAAACAGTTTGGAAATATCGATGACCGTGCCTCCTCCGACGGCGATAACTCTTTTGTGCCGTCCGCAGACATCCCGGTACATAGCCTCCACCATATCGTCTGACGGCTCTCCCATTCCGTATTTTTCCTGAAACAGTACATCGCATTTTAGATTCAATGCCCCAAAATACGGTTCATAAATATATTCGTTGGTAATGACCAGATCGCCTTCGCCGATTCCAAATTCTGCCGCAAATTCTTTTGCCGTGGCATATTTAAAAATGGCAGGCTTTATCATTAATTCTTGCATTATTATATACCTCTCCTTAAATACTCCGGATCAAACCGCCCTCCACACGGATCGGTGCTCCGTTGGTCGCTGCGGAAAGCTCTGAACAATAGTAAGTAACCGTAGTAGCGATCTCAGAAGGATCTACGAATCTCCTTACCAGAGATGTAGGATCGAAACGGTTGAAATAATCTTCAATATGCTCCTCCACCGTCATGCCCTTTGACTCCGCCACACCGGTCTGATACACTGCCGTTCCCTCTGTCCAGGTCGGACCAGGCATAATCGTATTTACCGTAACTCTCGTACCCTTTGTCAACTCTGCCATACCTCTTGCCAGATTCAATACTGCTGCCTTAGACGCACAGTAATGTAAAAACGTCGGCAGCGGTTTGATAGCCACCTCACTGGAAAAGCATAAGATCTTGCCGCTGTTTCTCTTTATCATTTTCGGCAGGAAATGTCTGCACAGACGTACCATGCTCATTAAGTTAATATTAAACATATGATTCCAGTCATCATCTGTCATCTCTTCAAATGGAATCGAATTGTAAATACCAGCATTGTTGACTAGAACATCCAGATCTCCATAGCTTTCTACCTGGGCAATCACTTTCTGTGCTCCTTCTGTACTGCTTAAGTCCCCCGGAGCCATTAAAGTAGTTCCATATACAGACAGTTCCTTTGCTACTTTTTCCACATTCTCTGCCTTCGGCTCATTAATGATAACTCTTGCACCCTCGATCAAAAGAGCTGTTGCAACCGCCTTGCCGATTCCTGAAGTTGATCCTGTTACCAATATCAGCTTATCCTTTAACTTCAAATCCATGTTCCTTCTCCTTTCTGTTTTAATAATAGAATTACTTTTCCTAATTCATAACCTTTTAATAAGTGTCTCCACATCTGCGTAGATTCTGTTCAGATCTTCTTTTTCTATCTCCAGGCTTCCGCCCTTGATATTATCCTCCAACTGAAACATCTTTCTGGCTCCGCAGAGCAGGATCACATTATCATGTTTTGCCGCCAGTGCGGCAATCGATAACTGCGCCTGGGTTGCCTTATATTTCTCCCGCAGGTCTGCCCAGCCCTCCATCATCTCTACTGCCATTCTCAGCCTATGGGGCTCAAACCAGTATTTTCCGTTTCTCGCATTTTCCGGTTCCGGCACATAATCTGCCGGTATACTGCCGGTCAGAAGTCCCAATTCCAATGAAGAATATGCTTCCAGTGTGATCTGATTTTCTTTGCAGACAGGCAGCACATCATCCTCCGCCTGCACATCCAGAAGACTATACTTGTTTTGCACCACATCGATCCTGCCATATTTCAAATACTCACGAATATGGGACTCCTCCACATTGCAGGCTCCTATCGCCCGTATCTTCCCCTGCTGCTTTAATTCCAGCAATGCTCCCATCGTCTCTTCCACAGGTGTAAAATATGGAGGAACGGACTGCCAGTGGGTCAGGTAAATATCAATGTAATCTGTATGCAGACGGCTTAAACTGTCCTCTACATCCTGTTTGATAGACGCAGCGCTTAAATTCTTCCTTACCTCCACACCACCTCTGGTAAAGAAATAGCTTCCCGGTCGGCCATCCCACACAAGACCGCATTTTGTTGTCAGGACTACCTGATCCCGGATTCCCTGTATTGCCTTTCCGACCACACATTCTCCATGACCTGCGCCGTAATCCGGCGCCGTATCGATCAGATTGATTCCCCGCTCCACAGCAGCCCTTATCGTAAAAATAGACTCATTATCATCGTTATCGCCCCATCGGGGTCCGCCTCCGATGGCCCAGCTTCCCAGACCCATCACAGAGACTTCTATATCTGTTTTTCCAATCTTTCTTCGTTTCATCCCGTATCCCTTAATGACCGCATCCGCTTTCACATTTAAAATATTGTTTCCCCATAGAAATCCTTTATTTTTTCCCTATATCAACAAAAAGCTCTACCCGCTCTCCATTTGGTCCATGGAAAAACGCTACATTCAAATGACAATCCGGGCTTCCAAAGGATGGGACATCATAGATCCCCGGTTCCTCTATCGCATAGCCCTTCTCCCCGATATAAGAAACGGCTTCTTCAATATCATCCACATCAATGGCATAATGATTCAGCGTATTTTCTGCTGCCGTGATCACATCCTCTTTTCCGGTAGGCGGCTCCAGCAGCTCGATACGCATATTGCCCAGCTCCATCATAGCGATCAGCAGTCCGTCGGACTCATTATCTACGGTAAACAGCAGTTTTGCCCCCAGA
>CAZLZX010000045.1:0-16526 GCA_964564095.1 uncultured Eubacterium sp.
GGAATGAGAAAGAACTGGAAAATTTTTTCGTTCAGGAGCTTACCATTGGCGTAAACAATCGATGCGATAAGACCTTTGAAAATAATGTGGGAGATCAGAAGGCGGGCATTATCAAGTGTGCGCTGGATGCGGAGAATTTAAGCCCTCAGTATGAAAAACTGTTTCGGGCTGCTGCAGGCGCAGCGATACGGACAGACCGCACGATGATGGTGCATATAGAAAAGGGATCGGATCCGCTGCTTTTGCTGGAATTTTTATTAAAGCTCGGAGTATCTGCAAAACGTCTGGTGTTCTGCCACATGGATCGTGCTACGGCGGATCTTTCCGTACATAAAAAGGCGCTGGAACAGGGCGTTTATCTGGAATTTGATACGATTGGAAGGTTTAAGTATCACAGCGATGCTCATGAAATAGCGCTGTTTAAAGAGCTCATAGATGCAGGATATGAGGATCAGCTTTTGTTTTCGCTGGATACGACCAGAGAGCGGCTGAAAGCATATAACCCGGATGGAGTGGGGCTTGATTATATCCTTACTACATTTATAAAGGATATGAAAGCTTCCGGAATCACACAGGAACAGATCCGCAAGATTTCCAATCAGAACTGTATAAGAGCGTTGACGCAAGATTAGCCGCGTCAGAAATGAGAGAGGAGGACGGGGCTGCGATACAGGGTCCCATACAGATATGAATCAGACAAAAATGTTAGGTGCATTAGAGGAGAAAAAACTGGTGCCGGTTGTAAAACTGGATCGCGTAGAGGATGCAAAGCCGCTGGCAGAGGCGCTGTGCAAAGGCGGTCTTCCGGTTGCTGAAGTAACATTCCGTACTGCTGCAGCAGAGGAATCTATTCGTATTATGCGAAAAGAATTTCCGGATATGATGGTAGGCGCAGGTACTGTAGTAAATGTAGAGCAGGCACAGAAAGCGTTGGATGCGGGCGCATCTTTCCTTGTTTCTCCCGGAACCAGTACGGAGGTAATCGAATTTGCGATCAAGAATGATATTCCGATCTTTCCGGGAACCTGTACACCGTCAGAGGTTATGACAGCAATGAGCTATGGTCTGGAAGTGGTAAAATTCTTCCCGGCAAAACAGTACGGTGGTCTTGCAACCATCAAAGCTCTGGCTGCACCGTTTCCATCTATGCGTTTCATGCCCACAGGTGGTGTAAATCAGGATAATATTAAAGAATTCCTTTCTTTTGACAAGATCATTGCCGTAGGCGGAAGCTGGATGGTAAAGGATTCTCTGATTAAAGAAGGAAAGTTTGACGAAATCGAAAGACTGACAGCAGAAGCTGTTGCATTACTGAAATAGGAAGGTGCGATATGAAAATTTTAGTGACGCCTACATCTTTGCAGCCGGGAAAAGGCTCTGCTGCATTGGAGGTTTTAAAAGAGTTTTCAGATGATTTGGTTTTTAATCCCACGGGACGGCCGCTGACAGAGGATGAACTGATTCCGCTGCTTCAGGATTGTGAAGGTTATGTGGCTGGATTGGATTTCATTACCAGAAAAGTAATTGAATCATGCCCGAAGCTGAAAGTGATTTCCAGATATGGCGTAGGATATGACAGAGTAGATGTGGAGGCGGCAAAGGAACATGGCGTGCTGGTAACCAATACCCCGGGAGTAAATTCCGAGGCGGTAGGAGAGCTTGCCTTTGCACTGATACTTGCCGTGGCAAGAAAAATTCCGCATTTAAATGAGGATACGAGAAAAGGCGGCTGGATGAGATCTACCGGATTTGAATGTCTGGGCAAAAAAATCTGCATTCTGGGATTGGGATCTATCGGAAAAGTAGTTGCCAGATGTGCACAGGGATTTGGTATGAGTGTCAGCGCTTATGATCCTTATATTAATGAGGCATATTGCAAAGAACATGATATTGCAATTGTTTCCTTTGAGGAGGGTATTCGTGATGCTGATGTGATCAGTCTTCATCTGCCATTGATGGACAGTACGAAACACATTATAAATAAGGAAGCGATTGATCAGATGAAGGAGGGCGCTGTTATTATCAATACATCCAGAGGCGGAATCATTGATGAGGATGCTGCATATGAAGCGTTAAAAAGCGGCAAACTGGGCGGCCTGGGTCTGGATGCCTTTGAGCAGGAACCGCCAAAGGATTCTCCGCTGTTTGAGTTTGACAATGTGGTTGTGACTCCGCATACCGGCGCTCACACAAAAGAAGCCACCGACAATATGGCAAAAGCATCCATTAAAAATCTTATTGATGTGTTAAATGGCAATGAGTGTGCTTTTGTTGTGAATCGATAATGTTGAATCGTAAAGGATATCTTATTGAACATTTGCAGTTCAATAACATAAATTTTAGAAAAAAAGCAGGAGGATGAATATGATCGACGGAAAAATTGGAGTCTGCGTGGTAGGCGCAGGCAGAGCGGGTATGATTCATGCAGCGAACTTTGTAAAGAATGTTCCCGGCGCCGCTCTGGCAGCGGTGGCAGACCCAGTGGAAGAAGTGGCAAGGACCTCTGCCAATGAATTAGGAATTGATACTTACTATTTATCCCATGAGCAGGCATTGGAAAATCCGGCCATAGATGCTTATGTAGTAGTATCTCCTACGAAATATCATGTGGATATTGTTAAAGCTATTGCTGCTGAGAAAAAACATATTTTATGTGAAAAACCGATGGCAATGACGGTGGAAGAGTGCGACGAGATGATTCGGGCGGCAAAAGAGAATGATATTAAGCTTCAGATCGGATTTATGCGCAGATTTGATGACAGCTTCCGTCATGCAAAGGCAGCTATTGAAGCGGGAGAGATCGGAGATGTGGTAATGGTTCGCTCCAATACCCGCGGACCAAGTATTCCAAGACCGTGGATGTATGACATCAGAAAAAGTAATGGCCCGCTGGCAGAAGTAAACAGCCATGATATTGATACTATGCGCTGGTTTACCGGCAGTGAGTTTAAATCCCTGTATGCTGTCGGCGGCAACTACAGATGCCCGGATGCCAGAGAAGAGTTTCCGGATTTCTATGACAATGTGGTTATGACGGCTTCTTTTGAAAGCGGTGCGCAGGGTATGCTGGATGGCGCGCAGGGTGTTGGTTATGCCTATGATGCAAAGGTAGAGATTCTCGGAACAAAGGGCTGCATCTATTTAGGAAACTTAAGAGGCGATAATGTTCTGGTATGCAGTTCTGCGACACGTTCCGGTACATATCCTCTGATAGAGAGCTGGAGAGGACTGTTTAAGGATGCATATCGCAATGAGGATATTTCTTTTATTAACTGCATTTTAAATGATACGGAACCGGAAGTGACCGGACATGATGGAAAGATGGCGGTAAAGGTTGTAAATGCCGGAAACACATCTATCATAGAAAAACGAATCGTAGAATTATAATTTTTGCAAAGGAGCGGACAGAATCATGAAGGGTGCAAGATTATATGGAAAAGAGGACCTTCGTCTGGAAGAGCTTCCGATCCCGGAAATATCAGAAGATGAAGTTCTTGTAAAAATAAAAAGCGCTGCGATCTGCGGCACAGACGTAAGAATGTATAACAATGGCGCCAATGGAATTGACGCAGATCATCCTCTCGTAATCGGACATGAGATGGCAGGTATCATTGAAAAGGCAGGCGCTGACGTCGCTTTCTATAAAGAGGGAATGCGTGTGGCGATAGCTCCGAATATGGGATGCGGTATTTGTGATGACTGTATCAGTGGAAATGGCCACATGTGTCATGAATATCGTGCTCTGGGCATTAATCTGGACGGAGGATTTGCTGAGTATGTGAGAGTTCCTGCACAAGCGGTACGGGCGGGAAACATCGTATTGCTGGAGGATCATGTGTCCTATGCTGAGGCAGCGATTACCGAAGCGTTATCCTGCGTATATAACGGTATCAGTCAGTGCCGCATCAAACCGGGCGATAATGTGGTAGTTATCGGGGCAGGACCGATCGGTATCATGCATGCTATGCTGGCAAAGATGTCCGGCGCGGGCAAGGTATTTGTCAATGATATCGCACAGAACCGTTTGGATGCCTGTGTGGAGATAGATCCGTTCTTTATCCCGATAAAAGATGATGTAGTGGAGACGGTAATGCAGAAAACAGGAAATCATGGTGCGGATGTGGTAATTACTGCCTGCCCGGTGCCTGTGGCGCAGCAGAATGCATTGAAAATGGCAGCGAACTATGGACGTATCTGTTTCTTCGGCGGACTTCCCGCGGATAAGCAGGAGGTTCCGCTAAATTCCAACCGGATTCACTATAAACAGTTGATAGTGACAGGAAGTACCAGAGCAAGCCTGAAACAGTTTAAGGAGTCTTTGGGATTTGTGACGGCGGGAATCCTTGATGTGAAGAAGCTGATCACAAGAAGATTTCCATTGAATGAGATCCAGAAAGGCTTTGAGTATGCTAAGGCGGCAGACGGTCTGAAGAACATCATTGACATGGATTAAATGGTTGGCGGGAATAAACTATGGATAAGCAAATAAGATTTATGACGGTGGATCTGGGGACAAGCTTTATCAAAGCGGGGGTCTATGATACGCAGGGAAACTGTCTCGTATCGGCCAAAGAAGCGGTGGAGGATGAAAGACCGAAGCCCGGTGTGGTTATCCAGCGGGGCGAAAAGCTGTTTGCTTCTGTGATACGGTGTATTGGAAAAGCTGCCCAGGCAGCAGGCGAGGATGCAAAAAGAGTGGAGGCTATGGCGTTTACCGGACAGATGGCCGGATTTATGGGGGTGGATAAAGACTGGAATGATATTACTACCTGGTCCTGCTTTATCGACGGCAGATTTGTGCCATATGCGAATCGCCAGATGGAGTTGTATGCAGATAAATTTTTAGAGATATCCGGCACAAATTCTCCGCTTATGGCGCCGAAGGTAGAGTGGTTTGCCGCAGAATTTCCGGAGGAAAGCAAAAAAATTGCGAAGTATCTGATGATCAGCGGATATGTGATCGGAAAGCTTGGAAATGTACCTATTGAAGATGCGACGATGGATCACTCCTTTTTGTCCTGGACGGGACTTGGAGATATTTCCAGTCAGACCTGGTCAAAGGAGCTGTGCGGTCTGGCGGGGACGGATCCGAAATATTTGCCCCGGATCGTAAAGTCCAATGAGATATGCGGATATCTTTCTGAGGAAATGGCAGGCGTAACGGGTTTGAAGCCGGGGATTCCTCTTGTGTCCGGCGCCGGAGATAAGGTAGCAGGATGTGTGGGAGCCGGTGTTCTGACCGAGGGAGAATCCATTTTTGAGGCGGGTTCGTATGGCGCCGTCAGCTGCATGGTAAGGGATAGCAGACCGAATTATGAAGCAAATTATTATGATCTGATTCCCTCTGCCATCGATAAACTTTATGTTCATAAATATATTCCGGGATCAGGTATTACCCTGGACTGGTTTATGGATACCTTTATGAAAGGCATGGATAAAAGAGATGCCTTTTCCTATATGGAAGAAAAGGTTCCGAACATTGCGCCGGGCTGCGAAGGGCTTATGGCTATCGGTTTGCTGGGCGGAAATGCAATGCCTTTTGACGGAGACTTAAAGGGTATGTGGATGGGGCATACGTGGAGCCATAAACCGGAGCATTTTTACCGGGCTTTGCTGGAAAGCTTTGCCTATGATCTGGCATTGACCACGGACAGTGTGCGCCAGATGTATCCGGAATATCAGGATGACACACTCAAGGTTATCGGCGGAGGAGCCCGCTCGAAGGCGTGGCTTCAGATCCTTGCAGATGTGACCGGACGGACGTTCAGGAGACTGAACCGGGAGGATGTGGCGCTGTGGGGCGCAGCCATATTGGCAGGAAATGCCATCGGCGTGTTTGAGGATATTAAAAAGACGGCAGATCAGCATGTTTCTGTGACAGAGTCTGTGATTCCGGATGTATCAAAATATGAAATTTATCAGGAGAAAAAGCAGATATATGAATCGTATGTAAAGAAGCTTCACGATTTTTATCTGCCATTACAGTAAAACATTATTACAGTTGTGAACTGCAATCAAGAATAAAGGAGGAGCACATAATGAAAATTGGTATTGACAGCTATTGTTACCACAGATTATTTGGAGAAGTCTATGATATGCAGGAGAAACCGGAAAAACTGAAAACAGTGGATGAATTTCTGGAGATGGCGAAAGGCCTGGATGTAGACGGCGTATCACTGGAGACTTGCTTCCTTCCGAGTCTGGAAGATGATTATTTGACGGATTTGGGGGCAAAATTAAAGGATTACGGATTTGATACCGTATTTGCATGGGGGCATCCAAACGGCTTGGAGAGAGGATTGAATCCGGAAGCCTTTGAAGAAGTAAAACGTCTGATTCCTAAGACCAGGCTGATTGGCACGGATGTTATGAGAATTACCGGTTCTGCTTTTGACTGGCGCCATGAGAACCACAGAGAACATATTGAAAGACTGGTGCCAATGTACAAGGAGATCGCAAAGATCGCTGAGGCAAGCGGCGTGAGAGTGGCTGTAGAGAATCATATTGATTATACGTCCGATGAAATGCTTGAGATGATCCAGGCAGTGGATTCTCCGAACTTTGGGATCAATTTTGATACGGGAAATTTCCTTCGTCTTTTAGATGACCCGATCAAAGGAATGGAGAAGCTGGCGCCATATGTATTTTCTACCCATATTAAAGATCTGGTTATGCATCCGACAGCAAGACCGGATGACTGGTATTTCTTCTGCGGCGTACCGGTAGGAATGGGACTGGTAGACAATATGAAGCTGGCGGAGATTTTAAGCAAGCATAATTATCAGGGATTCCTGGCAGTGGAAATCGATGCTCCGGCGCCGCAGTGGCTGAACATGGAAGATGAGGCGATCGCAGTCAGTGTACACAACCTGAAAAAAATCGGCAGGATGTTTGATTAGTTTAAAGTCATCGCAAAAAGGATGAAGGTTTAAGTTGTCTGGTAATAGATGTGTTTGGATGAATACAGGAGGTGCAGACGTGAAAAAAACTTTAAATGTTGCAATTATCGGAATGGGGTTCATGGGCAGAGCCCACAGCAATGCCTGGAGCCAGTTAAATAAATTTTTTGACACTGATTTTGAGATCTGCCTTAAAGCAGTGGCGGGAAACAGTGAGGAGCGGTTAAAAGTATTTGCCAAAAAATGGGGATATGAGGAATATACCACAGACTGGCGCACTTTGATCGACAGAGAGGATATTGACGTGATCGATATCCTGACTCCGACCTATCTGCATAAGGAAATGGCAGTGGCAGCTATGAAGGCCGGTAAGCATGTGATCTGTGAGAAGCCGTGTGCTGTTACCTGGCAGGACTGTAAGGAAATGGCAGATGTGGCAAGGGAGACAGGGGTAGTTACCTATTTGAATCACAATTACCGCAGAGCGCCGGCGGTGGCATTGGCAAAACAGATGATAGAGGAAGGAAAGCTCGGAACGATCTATCACTATAGAGGCACTTATTTGCAGGAATGGATCATGGATGAGAATTTCCCGGTAACCTGGCAGTTGAAAAAAGAGACAGCAGGCGGCGGCCCGTTGTACGATCTGTCCTCTCATAATACCGATCTGGCAAGATATCTGATCGGAGAACCGGTATCTGTCAGCGCCATGTTAAAGACGTTTATTACAGAGCGTCCGGAGCCGGGCGAGACGTCCGCTGTTTTTTCGGCAGGAGATGTGTCTGAATCTGCAAAGAAGATACCTGTTACTGTGGATGATGCCGCATTTATGGTATTGGAATTTGAAAACGGCGCGATTGGAAATATTGATTCTTCCCGGTTCGCAGCAGGCAGAAAGAATTTTAACTGCTTTGAAATCTATGGAAGTAAAGGCGCTTTGTACTTTGACCTGGAGCGGATGAATGAGCTGCAGTATTATGATAATACTTCGGATCTGAGCCATCAGGGATACCGCACGATCATCGTGACAGAGGGAGAGCATCCGTATGTGGGAGCATGGTGGCCGCAGGGACATATTATCGGTTATGAGCACACGTTTGTACATGCATTTTATGATTTTGTAACTGCCATTGCTAATGGAACGAAGGTAACGCCAAACTTTGAGGATGGCGAAAAGATCATTAAAGTGCTTCAGGCTGCCCAGATTTCCAGTGAGGAAGGCAGGAAGGTGGAGCTTTCAGAGCTGAAATAGGGAAATGCAAAAAGCAGTGGTTTAATAAATGGGGCTGCCGCACAAAACAGGAATCCGGTGCGCAGCTCCGGATAGGAGAAGTATATGACGAAAGCAATATTAGCGCCTGTTTACTTTCCGGCTATCAATGAGAGAGAGCAGGGCGAATTCAGCGAACAGTTAAATAATTTAAAGGAAATATATGGAGATGTGGCGGATTTTCTGGAGCCTGCCGCCGTTGGAGACGTTATCGATGAGACCGCAGATGCCATCGTATTTCCCCAGATGATCTTTGAGGCGTTTCGCGTGGCTGATACATTAGCTGCCTACAACATGCCGATGATCGTTCTGACCTCCAGATTTGGTACGGTAGAGATGTGGGACTGGGAGATCGTTACTTATCTGCGGGAGAAAGGCATGAATGTATTTTCCCCGTATAATATTGAGCTGGCAAAAGTAGTGATCCGGGCTATCGCGGTCAAGACTGCGATGGCAAAAGGCGCCAGATTCCTGATGTTCCAGGACAGCCCGGGAGAAGGAAAACAGGCATATATTTTTAAACGATTTTACTGGTATGAGCAGGAATGTACACAGCGTATGGCAGACACTTTTGGCATTAATTTGATTTACAGAAGCTGGAGCGAGGTGGCAGATGCCGCCAGGGCAGTTCCGGATGAAGAGGCCAGGGCTGTTTATGACAGCTGGGAAGTAAATCAGGAGGATGTCTGTGAGAAGTCATGTCTGTCAGCGGCAAAGCTGTACATTGCCATAAAGCGTGTGATCGATGAGATCGGCGGCGTAGAGGGCGTGGGCTGCAACTGCTTAAATGAGTCCATGTACTGTGATACGACTCCATGTCTTGCATGGAATATGATTTTTGAGAAGGATGATATTATCTGGGCCTGTGAAGGAGATACTTTAACGCTGCTCAGCACCTTTATCCTGTATCGTTCTATCGAGGCGCCGATCATGATGACAAACCTGTATCCGTTCCTGGTGGGAATGGCTGCGCTGGCTCATGAGAGAATTGATAAGTTTCCGGAAATCGACGATCCTGATAACCATTGTCTGGGCGTACATTGCGGATATTTCGGATTTGCACCCCGCAAATTCTGTTCCTCCTGGACGATGCGTCCGAAGGTATTGGAAATCGTGGATGATAATGCCATCGTTATTGATGCGGAGTTTCCGAAAGGCGATGTGACACTGGCAAAAATCTATCCTGATTTTAAGCGTTTGAGTATTATTGAAGCTGAAATAGAGGACTATGTGGGCTATCCGGGCTCGGATTGCTTAAACGGCGCGCTGATCCGGTATAAAAACGGAAATGGCGAAGCGGTCATGGAGAATTTATGCTCGCATCATTCCCTGATCCTGGCAGGAAATCAGAAGGCGAAGATGCAGCAGCTTGCAAAGGTGTTCGGATGGGAAGCAATCGTTTTGTAGATGATATGGTTTCTGTTTTTGGCTGAACGGAGAAATAATGAATATTGTGAATGGACAGTAAAAGGAGCATTTGGCGAACCTTCTGCTGCAGTGAATAAAAGGATATGGAATATTCTGATTATAGAATATTCCATATCCTTTTATGATGCATTCAAAAGAAACTGTCAGCGGCAGCTTCTGCATATGTAAGTGATAAAATCAAATTCCAAAAAGCGCTTCATGTTAAAGGCTGGCAGGAACAAGCTCCACCTTAACGTCAGCAAGCTCGAATTTTTGAATGTCTTCCTGTCTGGCATTGAAGTCTGTAATAAAATAATCTACCTGACAGATGTCGGCAAACTTTACGAAAGAGATACCGCCCAGCTTCTGACTGTCAGCCATCAGAACCACTTTGCGGGCATTATCGATCATAACCTTTTTGATATTTGCGGTATCAATTTTGGGGGTTGTGAGTCCCTCCTCGGGGCTGATGCCGTTAGCCGCCATAAATGCAGTATCGACATGGAGATCCCTGATCGTATTAATGGCAAGATTGCCCGTAATGTAGTGGAATCCTTTGCGGACAGGTCCGCCGGCAAGGATCACATTGACATTTGTATTCTGATCCAGCCAGTTTGCAATATTCAAATCAAATGTCACGACCGTAAGATTCTGAAATTCCCCTAAGCGGGTAGCCAGCTCGAAGGTGGTGGAACCGGCATCCAGAGCGATGGAATCTCCTTCGTGTATATGATTCAACGCTGCGTTGGCGATATTCCGTTTCTCAACGGTCTGCAGTTCCTGTTTGTCTCCTGTTTTCGGTTCAAAGTTGACACTTACATTCGCGATGGCGCCGCCGTGAACCCGGGACAGCAGCCCGCATACTGCCAGATCCTTTAAATCGTTTCGGATGGTGGCAGGTGATACGTTAAAAAAGTCGCACAGCTCTGCTACGGTAGCTTTGGAATATTTGTTGACATATTCAACGATAGCAGACTTGCGTTCCTCAGCAAAAATATTTTCGTTAGCCATATAATCCATTCCTTTGTAATGTTTTTTTGTATCCTTTATCAGATGTTAATATTAAATAAAGGCATAATAACTCAATCTGTATTTTGTTTATAAAATTCAGATAAACGTACATATTTATTATATAACTACGAATATAAAAAATCAACAAATGTAAATTGTATTAAAAAAAGTACAAATCAACAATTGCGTATGACAGATTGAAAAAATGTTAAAAATAACTAAAAAATAGCAAAGATTTGTTTCAAATGAATATTGTTTCAACAAAAATGCAATTTTTAAATTATTTGATTGCTTTTTTTGGATTTGGCATATATAATGAAAAATGTATTTTTTTTAGTACAATCCATGTACTTTTTTAAAAACAAGAATAGAAATAAAAGAAAAAGTGCTATAGCTGCATGGAATTCTGGAAGGAGTGAGAGGTTATGCTGCAGGATGTAATGGAAAAAGTGAACGAAGCTGAAGCGCAGGCGCAGGAAATCGTATCTTCGGCGCAGCGTCAGGCAACGGACATCATCGAAACCGCCAGGCTTCAGGCGAAAGAAAAGTCTGATCAGGCGGCAGCGCGGGCACAGGAAGACGCGAAAGCGGTACTTGAGCAGGCTAAGAAGCAAAGCGAAGCGGAGAGAGCAGATTATATCGCAAAAGTAGATGATGAGCTGAAGCAGTTCAAACAGCAGGTATTGCAGAAAGAAGACATAGCGGTAAAAGCGCTTGTAGAGAAACTGCTATAGTGCAGGTTTTAAAAACAGAAAAAGGAGGAAAGGTCAATGGCAGTATTGCAGATGCAGCGGTTGAATCTGGTTGCCATGAAGCAAAACCGGAAGGCGATTCTGGAACGGCTTCAGGAACTGGGCGCGTTGGAGATCGATATCCGGCTGGATGAATCTGCACAAGTGATGCACCAGGATACGTCGGTGCAGCGGGGTATCTTTGAAAAGCGGGCATCCCAGGCGGATCAGGCATTGGAAATTCTGGATAAATATGCGCCGGTAAAGACATCGCTGCTTGCGTCTCTGGCCGGAAAGCCTTTGATTGAGCGGGAAATTTATGACGAAACCGTAAATAATCAGCAGGCGTATATGGAAAAGGCCAACAGAATCGTGCTGTGGGAAAAAGAAATATCAGAAGCAAATGCCAGTATCCAAAAAGCGGAAAACCGGATAGAAGCGCTGATGCCGTGGAAAGATCTGGATATATCTATGAATGTTTCCGGCACAGAAAAAACACAGCTTTATCTCGGTATGATGTCGGAACGGGTAACAGAGGCGGATGTGCTCACAATGTTACAGTCCTGTGAACCGGAAGTGGAAGCGGCGGATGTCCGCATTTTGGAACAGGGAAAGGATGTTACGTATCTCTCGGTACTCTGCTTAAAGAAGGATGCGGAAGAGGTAGAACGTGTTCTCAGAGAAAACAGTTTTATCAGACCGGCTATGCTGGTAAACCGGATACCGGTTAAGGAGCAGGAAGTGCTCAGAGACGAAATCAAAGAATATGAAATAACGATTCAGAATACGATCGCCAAAATTGCATCGTATAGTTCCGAGAGGGAGCATTTGAGACAGGTGTCCGATTATTATCGGATGCGGGCAGGTAAGTACGAGGTTCTGGCTACTTTGCCGCAGACAGGAAAAACATTCGCGGTCAGCGGATATATACCGGCATATTGCGCGCATGCAGTGGCAAAAGAGCTGGAAGAGCAGTATGGGGCAGCGGTGGAAGTAGAAGAACTGGTTGAAAAGGAAAAACCACCGGTTCTGCTTAAAAACAATCCGGTTTCCCGTTCTGTGGAGGGTGTTGTGGCATCCTACGGACTTCCGGGAAAAGGAGAAATCGATCCGACAACGATCATGTCTGTTTTCTACATTGTACTGTTCGGTATGATGTTGTCAGATGCAGGTTATGGTCTGATCATGGTTCTGGGCTGCGGAGCGGCGCTTTTGAAGTTTAAGCGTATGGAAAAAGGTCTTCGGGAATCTCTGAAGATGTTTTTCCTGTGTGGAATATCCACCATGGTCTGGGGATTTTTGTTCGGAGGATTTTTCGGCGATGCGATCAGCGTAATTTCCGGAACTTTCTTTGGAAAAGAGATTACCCTGCAGCCGATTTGGTTTGCCCCGATTGAAGATCCGATGAGGCTTTTGATGTATGCACTGGTTATCGGTATCATTCATCTGTTCCTTGGATGGGGGATTAAAGGTTATCTGTGCTTAAAGGCCGGAAATGTGAAAGCATTCCTGTTTGATGTTGTGGCATGGTATGCATTTCTGGTAGGATTGATTATTATGCTGCTGGGTTCGAGTATTTTTACCTCCATGGCTGCCGGAACTGAATTTGAGAACATTCATGTAGGTTCCGGGCTGATGCTGGTAGGGGAAGTTCTCGCTGTAGTTGGTCTGGTTGTCATTCTTGTGATGGCAGGCAGAAGAAAGAAAAAGAAAGTGGTTATTCGTCTTCTTCTTGGCGTATATGATATTTACGGCATTACGAGCTGGCTGTCTGACTGGCTGTCTTACTCCAGACTTCTTGCTCTGGGACTGGCAACAGGAGCCATCGCACAGGTTGTAAATATGGTTGGAAGCATGTTCGGCTCCGGCGCCCTGCGGGTAATCATTTTCATCGTAGTGTTCCTGGTTGGTCATGTGCTGAACATGGCGATCAATATGCTGGGGGCATATGTTCATACCAACCGTCTGCAGTTCGTAGAGTTTTTCAGTAAATTTTATGACGGCGGCGGAAAAGCATTTGAGCCTTTTAAAACAGTTACAAAATACGTAGAGTTTGCACAAAGTAAATAAATATAATTAGGATATAGGAGGACAGTTATTATGTTATCTTTAGATAGTATGGCAGTAGGAAAAATTTTAGTTATTCTTGGAGCAGCCCTGGCCGTTGGACTTGCGGGCTGTGGTTCTGCAAGAGGATGCGGTGTCGCAGGTCAGGCGGCTGCCGGAGTTACTTCGGAAGACCCGTCAAAGTTTACGAAATGTCTGATCTTGCAGCTGCTTCCGGGTACACAGGGTATTTACGGTTTGCTTATTGCATTTTTGGTAATGTCAAGCTTCGGCGTTTTGGGCGGCGGCGTAGATGTGACACTTGAGCTGGGCGCACAGGTTCTGGCAGCTTGCCTTCCAATTGCGATTGCAGGTTACGTATCCGGTACTTTCCAGGGAAAAGCAGCAGCAGCTTCTATCAGTCTGTATGCTAAGAGACCGGAGACATTTGCAAAAGCGCTTCTTTTCCCGGCAATGGTTGAGACATACGCAATTCTTTCCCTGTTAGTTTCCATTCTGGCAGTAATTCAGCTTCAGCCTTAGGAACATATGAATGGAAAATGAAAATAAACAGGAAGGGAGCGCAGTAAGAATGACGGGATTGGAAAAAATCATTGATCAGATTCTTGCCGATGCAAAAAATGAGGCGGACAGCATTGTAAAAGATGCGCAGACGGAAGCACAGAAGATTCTGACGGAATCTGAAAAACAGTCTGACAACGCTGTTCTGGAAATTCAGAAAAAGTCCAAAGTTCAGGCGGAAAATCTGAAAAATCGCATGCATTCTTCAAATGACCTGTATCGACGTACCCAGACTCTGGCTGTAAAGCAGGAGGTAATTGCGCAGATCATTGAAAAGGCATACCGCGAAGTATGCGGCTTGGATACGGATCAGTATTTTGGAATGCTGGAAAAAATGATTGAGAAATATGCGCTGGCACAGTCCGGAAAAATTTATTTTTCCGATAAGGATCTGAAAGCCATGCCGAAAGGATTTGAGGAAAAGATCCGGACGGCGGCACAAAAAGCCGGCGGTAAGCTGGAATTATCCGGCGAAGGAAAAAATATAGAAAACGGTTTTATCCTCAGCTATAAGGGAATCGATGAAAATTGTACGATAAAGGCAATTTTTGATGCTTACAGAGATGAAATGCAGGATACCGTATATGCACTTCTTTATGGAAAGGAGGCATAACGGATGTCTGAAATGGATTATACCTTTGCGGTGGCACGAACCAGAGCAATGGAAGTATCATTGTTTAACCAGAGTGTCATAGATCAGTTAATGGCATTTAAAACATACAAGGAGGCCCTTGCATTTATTATGGATAAAGGCTGGGGAGGTCCGGATGTGCCGGCGGATGCGGAGGCAATCCTGGCGGAGGAACGCAGGAAAATATGGCGGAATGTCCGGGAGCTTGGCATTCCGATGGAAATTTTCGATGTTCTGTCATACCCAAATGTGTATCATAATCTGAAGACTGCAATAAAAGAGCTGTACATGAATGTGAAATATGATGAGTTCTATTATGAGGGAACCGTGCCTTCCAGGGAAGAGCTCAGGGACATTGTAGGCAAAAAAGAGTTTGCCCGTCTTCCAAAAGGGATGGATAAAGCGGCTTCTGAGGCTTATGAGACGGTACTTCATACCGGAGACGGACAGATCTGTGATGTTATCATTGATCAGGCATGCCTGAAGGCCATCGATGCGGCAGGCAAGGAATCAGAGGAAGATATCATAGAGCGCTATGCTGCGGTGGTTGTTGCAACAGCCAATATTAAGATTGCAGTGCGCTGCCAGAAAACAGGAAAGTCCATCGAGTTTATGCAGCGGGCAATGGCGCCCTGCAGAGAGATTGACGTGGTACGTCTGGCGAAAGCGGCCGCTTCCGGATTTGATGCGATCTGTGAGTTCTTATCATCCTGCGGCTATAAAGATGCGGCAGATGCATTGAAAGAATCGCCGTCTGCGTTTGAAAGATGGTGTGACAATTATCTGATGGAAATGCTCAGACCACAGAAATATGAAATGTTTTCCGTGGGACCTATTGTGGCATATGTGCTGGCAAGAGAAAATGAGATCAAAACGGTGGGCATTATTTTGTCAGGAAAATTAAACGGTTTATCTGACGAGTCTATCAGGGAAAGGATCAGGGTAATGTATGTATAAAATAGCGGTACTTGGACCATATGACAGTATTTATGGATTTGCCGTGCTGGGAATCGATACATTTCCCGTATCAGATCCAAAGGAAGGCACAGAGCAATTAAAGAAACTGGCATCTGCAGATTATGCAGTCATTTATATAACGGAAGGACTTGCCGCTTCAATGCAGCAGGAGATTGAAAAGTATAGAGAACAGTTGCTTCCGTCCATCATTCTCATACCGGGTATTTCGGGTAATACTGGTAAGGGCGTGGAGAATGTTAAAAAATGTGTGGAGCAGGCAGTTGGTTCAGACATTCTGTTCCAGAATGAATAATAGAGAGGCGAAAATCACATGAGTAAAGGAACAATCAAAAAAGTAGCAGGACCGCTGGTTATTGCTTCCGGCATGCGGGATGCAAATATGTTCGACGTTGTACGTGTTAGTAATCAGCGACTGATTGGCGAAATCATAGAGATCCATGGGGATGAAGCTTCCATTCAGGTATATGAGGAGACCTCAGGACTTGGTCCGGGGGAACCGGTAGAATCCATGGAAGTACCTCTGTCCGTAGAGCTGGGACCGGGACTGATCCGCAGCATTTATGATGGTATTCAGCGTCCGCTGGATGATATCATGCGGATCTCAGGAAACAACTTAAAAAGAGGTGTAGAGGTAGCATCCTTAAAACGCGACATTAAGTGGGAGTTTGTCCCGACCAAAAAGGTAGGGGATACCGTAGAGGCCGGAGATATCATTGGTACCGTTCAGGAGACCGTTGTTGTGGAACAGCGTATCATGGTGCCTTACGGTATCAGCGGAACGATCAAAGAGATCAAAGCCGGCGAATTTACAGTAGAAGAAGTCATTGCGGTAATTGAGACGGCTCAGGGCGATAAAGAGGTAACTCTGATGCAGAGATGGCCGGTTCGCCGGGGCAGACCATATAAACAGAAGCTGGCTCCGCAGATGCCGCTGATCACAGGTCAGCGTGTTGTCGATACCTTCTTCCCGA
>CAZLZX010000046.1:0-16336 GCA_964564095.1 uncultured Eubacterium sp.
CCGGCGGACTGGGAACGATGGGCTTTGGTTTCCCGGCAGCCGTAGGAGCAAAAATAGGAAATCGGGATAAGCATGTCATATGTATTACCGGAGACGGCGGTTTTCAGATGAATATGCAGGAGATGGCTACAGCGGTGGTTCAGGATACGCCGGTCATCGTATGTCTGCTGAACAATTATTATCTTGGAATGGTTCGTCAGATGCAGCAGCTCTTTTATGGAAAGCGATACGCAGCGACATGTCTGAGAAAGAGAAAGGGATGCCCGGATTTCTGTAAAGGGCCGAATGAAAGCTGTCCGCCATATGTTCCCGATTTTATGCAGTGGGCAAAAAGCTATGGCGCTCATGGCATTCGGGTAACCAAGGAGGAAGAGATTCTTCCGGCATTGGAGTATGCGAAAAATAACACAGATGCAAGTACAGTCATTGAATTCATGATTGCGACCGAGGATATTGTTCTTCCAATGGTTCCGGGCGGCAAGGCTATGAGTGAGATGATCTTGAAATAACAGTGGGAGGTAAGAGATCAATGAAAGACAGATGGATTGCATTATATGTAGAAAATCAGGTCGGTGTTCTTGCTAAAGTTTCCGGATTATTTTCAGGAAAATCTTACAACTTGAAAAGCCTGACAGTAGGAACTACGGAAAATGAAGATACTTCCCGTATGACGATCTGCGCGACCTGCGATGATATTACATTTGAGCAGATCAAAAAGCAGTTGAACCGTATGGTGGAAGTGATCAAAGTCATGGATCTGACTCATGTGCCGATTCATATGAAAGAAATTTTGTATGCCAAAGTAAAAAAATGTTCTGAGGCAGATCAGGCAGAGCTTTTCCGGATCGCAGAAGTATTTAGCGTGGATGTAGTTGATATCGGGGAGGACAGCATACTTTTAGAGTGCAAGCTGACAGAGCGCAGAAACAATGAACTGATCGCATTGTTGAGAAATCGATTCAAAAATATTGAGATCGTTCGGGGCGGCGCTGTGGCTATCGAATCTATCAGTACATCATGCCGGTAATCTGAGAAAATATTAAATATATAAACATACGAAAGAAAACAACGGACGATCCTATGCTGTTTTGTCCGTATGTTTTCTTGACACCTTGATAAAAAAGGAATATGCTACAGGAAGATGCAGTGAAATGGTCAGTGAACCATAGCACCGTAGTGAATTTGCTGAGAATGTAGTTACTTTTCTGATAAACTGGATTTTCATAGAAGAAAGGGAGTTGTTGAAAATGGAAAAGAAAAATATTGATTGGGCAAATCTGGATTTCAATTATCGCAAAACCGATTACAGATTTGTATCCAATTACAAAAATGGCGCTTGGGACGAAGGCGAGCTGACCACAGATGATATGATCACAATGAGTGAGTGTGCAGGTGTTCTCCAGTATGCACAGACTGTCTTTGAAGGTTTGAAGGCATATACAACGGCAAACGGACATATTGTAATCTTTCGTCCGGATCTGAATGCGAGCCGTCTTGCTGACTCTGCAAGAAGACTTGAGATTCCGGTATATCCGGAAGATAAGTTCATCGAGGCTGTAGAAAAGGTAGTAAAAGCCAATGATGCTTATGTACCGCCATATGGCTCCGGCGCTACGTTGTATATTCGTCCTTATATGTTTGGTATCAATCCGGTTATCGGTGTAAAACCGGCAAACGAATATCAGTTCCGTGTATTTACAACTCCGGTTGGCCCATACTTCAAAGGCGGCGTAAGACCATTGACGATCCGTATCTGTGACTTTGACCGTGCGGCTCCACATGGTACTGGCGATATTAAGGCTGGTCTTAACTATGCCATGAGCCTTCATGCTATCGTAGATGCCCATAATCAGGGATATGATGAGAATATGTATCTGGACGCTGCTACCAGAACGAAAGTAGAGGAAACCGGCGGAGCAAACTTTATCTTTATCACAAAAGAAGGTACTGTGGTAACGCCGAAGTCTGACAGTATCCTGCCATCCATTACACGCCGTTCTCTGATGCATGTGGCAGAGCATTATCTCGGTCTGAAGGTAGAGCATCGTGAGGTTTACAAAGAAGAGCTGAAGGATTTTGCTGAGTGCGGTCTGTGCGGTACTGCTGCGGTTATCTCTCCGGTAGGAAAGATCGTAGATCATGGTACAGAGATCTGTCTGCCAAGCGGCATGGATGATATGGGACCTGTTACGAAAAAACTTTACGATACCCTGGTTGATATTCAGCAGGGCAGGATCGAGGCTCCGGAAGGATGGATTCGTGTCATTGAGTAATGGAATGATACATAATGCCTTGTAGGCGAAATTATATGTGTTGTAAAAGATTTATCCCGCTGCGGCGGATGTTCGATAGAATATCTGCTGCAGCGGGGTTTTTTCATGAAAGCATTTTAAGAATCAGACTTTGCGGGTATGTATTTGCATGAAAGCGTTTTAAGAGCGAAGGCTTTGCGGGTATACATTTTGTGTGGGTAGCATAAGATAGAATAAGTGAGACGTTGAGGTGTTTTATGCCAGTAAATATGAGACAGCAGCAGACGGATAATTTTGACAGCGGAATTTTGCAGGTAAATGTAACTTCCAGCATTGGTATTCGTCCTGTTGCAAATGCGAATATCCGTATTTCTTATACCGGGGAGCCGGATTCTACACTGGAGCAGGTCACTACCGATAGCTCCGGTCAGACGGAGGGGATGGAATTCCCTACACCGCCATTGGAATATTCCATGGAGCCAAGCGAAAATCAGCCTTTTTCAGAATATACTGTGTTGGTAGAGGCAGAGGGATTTCAGCCCGTTAGTGTGTCCGGAGTGGAGCTGTTTTCGGGAGAAACAGCTTTGCTGCCGGTGCGCCTTGTTCCTGACGGGGTGGAACGGGATACTTCTGACAATATTGTGATTCCGGCAAATACTTTGTTTGGGGACTTTCCGCCGAAGATACCGGAGGATGAGATCAAACCGGTCAACGAAAGCGGCGAAATCGTATTAAGCCGGGTAGTGGTGCCGGAAATCGTGGTCGTTCATGATGGTCCGCCATCGGACAGCAGAGCAAATGACTACTATGTAAATTATCGGGATTACATTAAAAATGTGGCATCCTGCGAGATTTATGCGACCTGGCCTGAGGCAACACTTCGGGCTAACATACTAGCAATCATGTCATTTACTTTGAATCGGGTTTACACAGAATGGTATCGAAACAAAGGATATGATTTTACGATCACATCATCTACTGCCTATGATCACAAATGGGTATATGGCAGAAATATTTTTACCAACATTTCCAGGATCGTAGATGAAATGTTTAACAATTATCTGTCCAGGCCAAATGTGCGCCAGCCTATTCTGACCCAGTATTGTGACGGTCAGAGGGTTCAGTGTCCGAACTGGATGACACAGTGGGGATCTAAGAGCTTGGGAGATCAGGGATACTCAACCATCGAGATATTGCGTTCTTTTTATGGAAATAACATGTACATCAATACTGCGGATGAGATAGCCGGTATCCCGGCATCCTGGCCGGGATATAATCTTCAGGTGGGCTCAACCGGAAGTAAGGTGCGTCAGCTGCAGGAGCAGCTAAATGCCATTGCAAAGGCATATCCGGCTCTGCCGACTGTTGGAGTAGACGGGGTATACGGTCCGCAGACACAGGAGTCTGTCAGGGAGTTTCAGTCTATTTTTGGCCTTCCGGCGACAGGTATCGTGGATTTTTCAACCTGGTATAAGATCTCTCAGATTTATGTGGGGGTAACGAGAATCGCAGAGTTAGTTTAAATGATTTGACATTCAAAACGACAGCCCATATACTAAAATAGTCCGCCGGAGGATAAGGAAAGTCCGGTGGACTATGAATATGGGCAGATTGCATTTCAGGAGAAGACAGAAAGCAGATGCCGGCAAATGCCGTGAAGGAGAAGGGCGGAGGAACTGGATGGAAAGAAGAGATATACCGGTAGAATCTTTAGAACAGGATGAATTTGGTATCAGCAGATATGTAAGGGCATTGTGCGAATTTATCAAAGGCAGTGATACCCCCATTACGATTGCTCTGCAGGGAGAATGGGGAAGCGGCAAGACATCATTTATGAAAATGATGGAGACTTGTCTTTGCTCCGAGATGCTGCCGAAGGAGGATCGATATGACTCTATCTGGCTGCATACATGGGATCTGTTTTTGGAAAATGATTATGATACGGCGGTAAAAAAGCTGATCGTAAGTCTTTTTTCACAGATGGAGGAACACTTTGATAAGCTTAACTCCAAGCAGAAAAGTGAGCAGCGCATTAAGGTCATGAAAGAATACATTAAAGGGATTTCCAGTATGATGCTGACCGCAATCAATATTGAACTGGAAGTATCCGGCAAGATGTTGGACAAGATCCTAGGCGGGAAGGATTCTATGAGCATCAGAAAGCTAAAACAGGATTTTGCAGATTTTGTCTCCAACGAGGTCGATGAAAAGGGGAATGGGGTAACAGATCAGGCATTTTTGATTTTCGTGGATGATTTAGACCGACTGGAACCACGGTTGGCAGTAACTTTGCTGGAAGCTTTGAAAAATCTTTTTGATATTGAAAAATGTGTTTTTATTCTGGCGATAGATTATGATGTGGTGGCTATGGGGATAGAGCAGAAATATGGTGTCAGTCAAATCGCAAACCGTGATCTTGGACGGGATTTCTTTGACAAGCTGATACAGGTTCCCTATGTGCTTCCGGTTGCCAAATATGATATCAGTGATATGATCATAAATCGTCTCAGAGCGATCCATTTTTTTGAACGTGAGTATGATTATGTGAAATATGAGGGAAAGATCGTAGAGATTTTTCAGATGGCGACGAATAAGAATCCAAGAGCCATCAAACGTCTGTTGAATATGCTTCATCTTCTCTCTGCATTGAAAATGAGTGAAGAGGGGCGTCATGCGGAGCTTCGGATGATGGAGATCCTGCTTATGGCGCTGCAGATGACATTTCCAAAAGTATATAACATGCTGGCAAAGAATAACAACCTGGATACATGGCGGAAGAGGTTTCATACCGTTGATACCGAGAATATTATTACAGATTCCATTCGGGAACAGTATGATCTGGATGAGGAATGGAAAGAGATTATCTATCTTACGGTTGCACAGGATGAGGTTATCCGTCATAATTATTATCGAATCGCAAGATTGCTGGAAATTTATGAACGTCTGCAGGACAGATGCCACAAGGTAGGCGAGCGTGTGGAGGATGCTTTGGGGATCGTCAATGTCATGTGCATGAATACCGGAGATGAGGAAATTGTTGAGTACGACGGAGAAGCATATGATCAGTCTTCACAGACACAATACCGTCAGGGAACGCGTCTGGTAAATTCCATTGATTTCAGCAGATACACCAGGGTACTGGATGTGGGATGCGGAAATGGAAGTACAACTCTGGATATGTGGAATCAAAACCGGGACATGCATGTGCTGGCCTTTGATCTGGCAGCAAGTCAGATCGATATAGCCCGGGAGAAGTATGAAGAAATATTTGAAAAAGAAAATACGGATGAATTTCATGGAGATATTGATTTTGAAGTCATGAACGCTTTGGACCTGGAGGCAAAGCAGGAATATGACCTGATCTTTTCAAATGCCACGCTGCATTGGGTAACGGATGAAAAACGAATGTACCGATTATTATTTGAAGCGTTGGAACCGGGCGGCACGCTGGCTGTGCATCAGGGTGGTTTTGGAACCTATGCAGGTTTACATAAAGTTGTCCGGGCAGCAATCAAAAACATCGGTTTGGAAGACAAATTTAAGAAGTGGATATTTCCAGCTTTTTATCCTAAGAAGAAGGATATGGAACTGTTGCTGAAGGAGACAGGGTTCATCAATGTAAAAGTAGAAAGTGTATATTCGGATGAAAAAGATAATGCGGATCTGGTGGATAACTTTGCCAAGGCCAGTCTGATCTTTTACAGACAGGCATCCCTTTCGGATGACGAATATGAAGCGCTGGAAGCTGAATATTTCAGAATTTGTGAAAGCAGACCGGTCAACAAGTCTTCTCATAGGCTTTATATATTTGCTGAACGGCCAAAAGAAAAAATGGTAATGGTTGAATAATTCAACTGTTTACTTAACGGGATGCGTCCTCAAATTTGAGGAGGAGATTGGAAGAAACAAATGGGAGGAAATATGAGAGTCGAGTACAAAGGAACGTTGCTGAGTGAATGGGAAAAAGAAGAAATATGGGAAATTTTATGTCAATGCGATGATGAATTTTATCCTCCGCTTTCTGCAAGGAACAGTTCGTCACAGAAGCAGTTGAAATCGGAAGACGGCAGCAGCATGGATAAAACACAAAAGCCCACGGCATATTTTGCAGAAATGATTCAGCAGGATTTTTTGCTGGCCTATGATGAGGGAGAGCGGGTAGTCGGATTTATGACCTTTAAAAAAGATTATATTTGTGAAGCGTTGGAATCATTTGGAAAATCCCTTTATATTACAACGATCTGTGTCAGGGAAGAATGCAGAGGTCAGAACATTTTGGGTCAGCTATATGAATATATGGAAAAAGAGGCTGCAAAACAGTGCGGCTGTCAGAGGGTGTCTACCCGTACATGGTCTTTGAATACGGCTCATCTGCACGGACTGGCAAGGCGCGGATACGAGACTTTGGCGGTACTGAAGGATGATCGGGGACCTGGCGTGGATACGATATATTTTGGTATGTACTGTAAATAAAATTTGCTTTAGAATATATTGTGGATATTTATTGAACTGTAAATGTTCAATAAGGTAAGAAATTACAAATACTGGAGGGAAAAAATATGGAAGCAACAAAAACGATTATGGATTATGATACGGTGTCTTTAGATGATGAAAACAGTGCGGTAGTCATTATCGACCAGACAAAATTACCGGAAAATATTGAGATCATTTCTCTGAAAACAGCACAGGAGATCTGGGATGCGATCTATTTATTGCAGGTTCGCGGAGCTCCGGCTATCGGCGTGGCTGCTGCATATGGAATCTATGTGCTGGCAAAAGGTATTGATACGGATGATTACGATGCTTTTTATGCAGAGTTCAAAAAACAGAAAGAATATCTGGACTCATCCCGCCCGACGGCAGTAAATCTGTCCTGGGCATTGAACCGCATGGAACAGCTTGTCTTAAATAATAAGGATAAATCTGTGGCAGAGATCAAACAGTTATTAAAGGCAGAGTCTATTGAGATTCAGGATGAGGATATCCGTGTCTGCAAAGCAATCGGAGAATATGGTTTGTCTCTGGTTAAACCGGGAGATGGCATCCTGACTCATTGTAATGCAGGAAAGCTGGCTACAAGCAAATACGGAACAGCTACAGCTCCGATTTATCTGGGACAGGAACAGGGATACAACTTTAAAGTTTTTGCGGACGAGACAAGACCTCTTTTGCAGGGGGCACGTCTGACCTCCTTTGAGCTTCATTCATCAGGGGTAGATGTGACACTGATCTGCGATAATATGTCCGCAACTGTTATGAAAAATGGCTGGGTCAATGCTGTATTTGTGGGCTGTGACCGTGTGGCAGCAAACGGCGATACAGCAAACAAGATCGGTACGTCTGTGGTGGCAGCAGTTGCCAAGCTGTACAATGTGCCGGTATACATCTGTGCACCTACTTCTACCATTGATATGAATACACCTACCGGAGCAGAGATCAAGATTGAGCAGCGTAAACCGGAGGAAGTAACAGAGATGTGGTACAAAGAGCGCATGGCGCCGAAGGGAGTAAAAGTATTCAATCCGGCATTTGATGTAACAGATCATGAACTGATCGCCGGAATCGTTACCGAGTATGGCGTGGCAAGAGCCCCATATACGGAATCTTTGAAGGAGATTTTTGCTAAAAAAGCAGAGCAGAAGTAGACTGTTTCATACGGAATTTTTACCGGAGGGGTAAAATTGGTTTTCTAAAAATGAACAGAGAGAAACGGGAGTATAGGAAATGAGCATTTTAAATGTTGAACATCTGACCCATGGTTTTGGCGATCGGGCAATCTTTGACGATGTATCCTTCCGGCTTTTGAAGGGAGAGCATATCGGTCTGGTGGGCGCTAATGGCGAAGGAAAGTCCACATTTATGAATATTATTACCGGAAAATTGCAGCCTGATGAGGGCAAAGTTGAATGGGCAAAAAATGTCCGGGTCGGTTATCTGGATCAGCATACGGTACTTCAAAAGGGCATGACATTAAAGGACGTACTTTCCTCTGCCTTTGACTTTCTCTATGACATGGAAGCACAGATGAATGAGATCTATGCCGGGCTTGGAGATGTCAGCGAAGAGGAAATGAACCGTCTGATGGAAGAGGCAGGAACTTTGCAGGATCTGCTGACCATGCACGATTTTTATATGATTGATGCAAAGGTGGAAGAGGTGGCAAAGGCACTGGGATTGCTTGAACTGGGGCTGGATCGTGATGTGACGGATTTAAGCGGCGGGCAGAGAACAAAAGTCCTGCTTGGCAAGCTGTTATTGGAAAAACCGGACATATTGCTGCTGGATGAGCCTACGAACTATTTGGATGCGGAACATATTGAGTGGCTGAAACGGTATCTGAATGATTATGAGAATGCATTTATTTTGATTTCTCACGATATTCCGTTTTTAAACAGCGTCATCAATCTGATTTATCATATGGAAAATCAGAGGCTGGACCGTTATGTGGGCGATTATGACAAATTTCAGGAAGTTTATGCTGTAAAGAAAGCACAGCTGGAAGCGGCGTATAATCGCCAGCAAAAAGAGATTGCAGAACTGAAAGACTTTGTGGCTCGGAATAAGGCGAGAGTTGCCACCCGAAACATGGCAATGTCCAGACAGAAAAAGTTGGATAAAATGGATGTGATCGAGCTGGCGGCGGAGCGTCCGAAGCCGGAATTTCATTTTATGGAGGCAAGAACGCCGGGCAGGTATCTGGTTCAGACGCAGGATCTTATTATTGGTTATGATGAACCGCTGTCAAAACCGCTGAATCTGATTATGGAGCGGGGCATGAAAATTGCACTGACCGGAGCAAATGGCATTGGAAAGACGACGCTGTTAAAGAGTATTCTTGGTCTGATCAGGCCTCTGGATGGAAGCATTGAGCTTGGAGATTATCTGGAAATCGGATATTTTGAGCAGGAAATGGATCAGAATGTTGATACTACCTGTTTGGAAGAGATCTGGGAGGAATTTCCCTCTTACTCTCAGTATGAAGTGCGCAGTGCGTTGGCTAAGTGCGGGCTGACCACTAAGCATATTGAGAGCAAAGTAAAGGTTTTGAGCGGCGGCGAGCAGGCGAAAGTAAGATTATGTAAACTTATCAACAGGGAAAGTAATCTTCTTGTACTGGACGAGCCTACCAACCATCTGGATGTGGACGCCAAGGAAGAATTGAAACGGGCACTGATGGCATATAAGGGAAGTATCCTTATGGTTTGCCATGAACCTGACTTCTATCAGGACTGGGCAACGGAAGTGTGGGATTGTACTCAGTGGACCACAAAACTGTGATAAATGATAGAAAATATCGATAATAAAGCACGAAAATTAAATAAGAAATTTTATCAATAGAAAAATTATCAATAATATCCGCCGAACCGTGCTTCGAAAGCACGAAAAAGAATTGCGTTTTGGCGGAAAAGATAAAAAACCAATCCGTTCCCACGAGGAACGGATTTTTTTAAGCCCTTTTCAGGCAGTTGCGAATCTTATTTTTATGCGCTAAATTAGGTATATCTAATTTGATTAGGTACACCTAATCAAGGTGTAAAAGGAGCGATTGTTTATGGAAAATGAGTTATCTGTTTTGCAGCTACGAATTTTGATGTGCTTTTTTCATGCGGGTGCGGAAGGATGTTCTGTAAGCAGTCTGAGTAAAACTTTTGAAATGGAGAAGCAGGCGGTCAGCAGGCTTGTTATCAAACTGGACCAGATGGGGTTGGTATCCAGGGAGAATATCAGACATCCGATTCTGACGGAAAAGGGAAAAACGCTGGGGGCATATTATGCGGAGCGGATGGAGACAGCTATTTCTCATTTGAAATATGAGGGAGTAGACAGTGGACACGCAAAGGAGGACGCATATTATTGGGCGTTATATAATTCGGAAGAGACCATGGACGTCATTCGGGCAACGGAGGAACGTTATCGCATCAAATACGAGATGCGCGATAAAAAGCGTTTTACCGGAGATCAGCTCTGCCGGCAGATGAAAAATGGTACCTATCAATTTCCCTGTCTGATTTATCGGGAAAAAATGAAAAACGGGAATATTCTGTCCATGGGCAATGATGGATTCCGATCTCCCTGTACATTAAATGTGAAGGATGGTAAAGGAGTATTACAGCTTTACACCGTTCAGACCAGTGCGGTATCTGCATTTGACGGTATGCGTATGAAAGGAAAAGTAAAAAGTCTGAAATATTTGAAAGATGGCGGATACAGCAATGCGGAAATGGCAGGCAATATCATAACAATACCTGCATCGGCGCTGCGTTTTGTTAATACCGGCATGGGAATGTTTCAGATTCTGCATGGCAGTGTGTGTATTAAGATCTCGGTAACAGTGGGACCAATGCACATGCCGGAATCAACGGCGGTCTTAACACTTTTGGTGTGAAAAATAAATGCTATTCTGCAGGTCTTTTGATGCGCCAGTACAGAAGAGTTCAAAAGGAAAGAAAAAATTTTCTCAGCTTTTTGAATAGTGATAAAAAAACTCAATAATTTGTCGCAAAAGTGCGACAACTTTTGAGATGACTGCAAAGGGCTATTTATATTAATATCGAAAAGAGGTTAGAAAAGACTATTAAAAATTAAAAAGAACTATCTGAACAGCAAAATATGCGGCAAAAGCATTTTGCCTGGTATGCGCTGCTGTTTCAGATAGCATCAAAAGGAGGTAGATTGAAATTGAAAAATAATAAAAGGAGAGGAAGATGGATCAGGCGAAGCCTGTCTCTGCTGCTTGTATTCGTCATGTGTCTGGGCATGATGAACGTTACGGCCTTTGCAGAGGATGGAGGCAATAATGCCGAAACAGAAAAGGCAGTTTAGAAGACGGGCTTTATCAGGTCTCTCTTGCTGTTTACGCTAAACCTAGTTTGTCAGATACCTATGTAAGTAATTCATGGGGAACCTATTTCAATAAAACGGCTTTGCTCACAGCAAAGGATGGGCAGTACACGATTACGTTTTCCTTTATGTCTAATTGTTCCTTTGGACTTTTGGAATTTGCTACGCCTGAATTTTATGAAACATTGACAGATACAAACTTCAAAGACGCTGATCACAATGGTTATGCTGCGAAAAACCTGATTGGAGACTTTGACCTTGAAAGCAGCGGCTTGAGTTCATCTATCATAAATACCGTTACGGAAGACCGTAATGACCGTTTTTATGATATTGATTATACCGTTGGCAGCGACGGTACCTATTATCTGAATTACACGACAGATGATTTGTCATCCGGAATCTATTTGAACGGACTGGGAACACAGGGATCAGGATATACATTTATGCGTATGTTTATAGATATCAATGAGGATCAGGTGGTCAGTGTTCCGGATATTTTGGATCAGGAGATCGACACTCAATTTTCCTACAAAAATTCTATGAATAGCGGCGACTTATATCAGGATGTGATTACTTCAGATATGGCGGATGTAAAAACAGAAAACGGAAAGCTTTATGTAACCTTGTCCAGTGATGTTGCGGCATATATTGCGTCAAACGGCTATGATACGGCAACATTGTGTTATGGAAATGGGGAACCTGTTGAAGTTTCTGGGGACGGTGTTGTTACATTAGTATACAGCAATTATGCGGAGCTTTTTTCCGGAACGTATTTGAAAATGGTGTATTCGAAAACAAATGCCAGCGGAAGTGTTCAGACAGGTAGTGCAATAATCGGTAATTTCCTGCTAAATTGCATGGCGGAAGAAGTGATTCTGACTGATGAAGCAACGGGAGTTCAGATCAGGACCACTAACTTGGTCGTATCGCCTGACAGCAAGCTTATCGTTGAAGAAATCACAGATGATCCTGACGTCAGCGGAGTAGGCGATGACTACGAGTATATTGAATCCTGCCTTGGCAGTGCGTATCAAAATATCTTACGTTACCGTTTCTATATCCAGAGCGGCGACAAGATCATTGAAAAGACCTCTAACGAAGTTGAGATTTGTTTTCCGCTCGGCAACATGGACAGAGAGAATATCCGTCTCATGTTCATTGACCGTACAGAAACGGAGGTAAACTACGGCTGGGTTACCAACGATACGATTGAGGGCGATTACCTTGTAATCAGAACCAGCAATTACTGGAAATTGAGCTCCGCATATGCATTGTATGATTTAAAGAGCATGCACAATGTTCCGGCAGGACGTATCTGTATGTCTGCCGTATGGGTCATGCATGTGATCATTTTTGTCTTTTTCATAAAGACAGAGCCTGCGTCAGAACAACAGGAACAAGATACGAATGAGGAATTTAACGTTCGGGAACAGGATGCCGCTGCGGATTCCAGGGAGCAGGGTTCCGATGTGATCTGACGGCGCAGTAATTTTACATTAACAGGGGAGATCATCCAGATGATTAAAACTAGATTATTGAAACTTCTTTCCGGATCAGGAAAGTATATTGTGTATCAGATTTTGTGGCAGTGGATCGCACTGGTGGCACAGGTATTCCTGATCGGGGCGGTGGCTAGGCTGCTGGGAAACGTATTGCAGGGAGCCGTCACGGCGGCAGACCTGCAGCGCTGTCTGGCAGTCTGTCTTGTGGCTGTGGCAGTACGCTTTGTCTGTGACCGGCTTGCTGCCAGAGCCTCATATCAGGCAAGCGCCGACGTAAAAAAAGTTCTTCGGGAAAAGATCTACGGCAAACTGCTGAGACTGGGGAACGGATACCGGGAACGGGTAACGACTTCCCAGGTGGTGCAGATGGCGGCGGAGGGCGTGGAGCAGTTGGAGATTTATTTTGGAAAATATTTATCTCAGCTGTTTTACAGTCTGATAGCGCCTGTAACTTTGTTTATTATTTTATTCAGAGTCAATCGTCCGGCAAGTATTGTTCTGCTGGTTTGCGTGCCATTGATCCCTGTTTCCATAGTGGCGGTCATGAAGATCGCAAAGCGGCTGCTGCAAAAATACTGGGGCATTTATACCGGACTGGGGGACAGTTTCCTGGAAAATCTTCAGGGACTGACAACTTTGAAGATCTATCAGGCGGATGAACAGAAGGCCCGTGAAATGGATGAAGAGGCACAGCATTTTCGACGAATCACGATGAAGGTGCTGACCATGCAGCTAAATTCCACATCGGTAATGGATATTGTGGCTTACGGCGGCGCCGCAGTGGGAATTCTTGTAGTGCTGAACCAGTTTTTCAAAGGAGCGGTGGATTTTTCCGGTGCCTTGATGATCATTCTGCTGGCATCGGAGTTTTTTATCCCGCTGCGCCTGTTAGGGTCCTTTTTTCACATTGCCATGAATGGCATGGCGGCCAGCGATAAGATCTTTGAGTTTCTGGATCTGCCGGAACCGGAAGTGAAACAGGGATATATTTCTGAGGGGGAGGTTTCTGTCGTCTTCCAGGATGTGCGTTTTTCCTATGAGGAAGAACGGGAGATCCTAAAGGGAGTATCTCTGGACTTTGCGGCCGGAAGCTTCGTTTCGCTGGTAGGTACCTCCGGCTGTGGGAAAAGTACCATTGCCGGAATCCTGATGGGAAGGAATAAGGGCTATCAGGGCCGGATCGCTATTTACGCCAAGGATGGTATTTTAGAGCTTTCGGAGGTAAATGAAGCCAGCCTTATGAAAAATATTACGCTGGTTTCCCATAACAGTTACCTGTTTAAAGGAACCGTGGAAGAGAATCTTCGTCTGGGAAAACCGGATGCTTCGGAGGAAGAGCTGTGGGAGGTGCTGCGTCTGGTCAATCTTCATGGGTTCGTGGAGAGCCAGAAGGGCCTTTTGACTGCCGTACAGGAAAAAGGCGGCAATCTCTCCGGAGGTCAGTGTCAGCGTCTGGCGCTGGCAAGAGCGCTGCTTCATGACTCTCCGGTCTACATCTTTGATGAAGCCACTTCTAATATTGATATGGAAAGTGAAGAGATGATTATGAAGGTCATTCATGATCTGGCAAAGACGAAAACGGTAATTCTCATCTCTCACAGACTGGCAAATGTGGTGGAGTCCGACTGTATCTATATGATGCAGCAGGGCAGAATTGTGGAAACGGGAACACATGCACAGCTGCTGGAAATGCAGGGAGCGTATGCGGCGCTTTACAGGCAGCAGAGTGAATTGGAACGGTATTCCAGGAGCGGCTGTCAGCGGAATGAATCAAAGTTGGATATTAAGAACTGCGGAGAGCGGATCGGATCGGAGCAGTGTGAAGGAGATAATGGGAAGCGGATGGAAGCGGGGCAGACCGCAGAAATGTCCAAAAAGCGCCGCAGCGGCGTTCGGATTATGGGACAGCTCATTGGGCTGATAAAGCCGCTGCTTCCTGTTATGATACTGGCGATCTTTCTAGGCGTTGTGGGATATCTGTGCGCAATTTTTTTAACCATACTTGGCGGGCATCTTGTTATGTCCGGAATGTCTCTGCTGTCGGAGTTTGGAGGAATGTCAGATTACGGTGGTCTGTCAGGCTATGGCGGTATGTCTCTTTTGGGAAATATTCCTATGAAAGTGATGTGTGCCGCTCTGGTAATTATGGCAGTTTTGCGGGGAGTTCTTCATTATGGAGAGCAGTATTGTAATCATTTCATCGCATTTAAGCTGTTGGCGATCATTCGTCACAAAGTGTTTGCGGCATTGCGCAAATTATGTCCGGCAAAGCTGGAAGGAAAGGATAAAGGAAATCTGATTTCCATTCTTACTTCGGATATAGAATTGCTGGAAGTGTTTTATGCGCATACGATATCTCCGATCGTTATTGCTGCGGCTGTCAGCGTGTTCATGGCATTATTTATTGGCAGACAGGCATGGCAGGCGGGAGTTTTAGCTGCTTGTGGCTATGGGGTTGTGGGCGTTGTGCTGCCTTTGATCAATGGAAAGCTGGGCGCAGATGCGGGAATGTCATTCAGAAGCGCCTTTGGCGATCTGAACAGCTTTGTGCTGGACTCCCTGCGGGGATTGGATGAGACGATGCAATATGATGCAGGATATGACCGGCTTGGTCAGATGAAGGCTCATTCAGATGAGCTGGGGCAGATGCAGAAAACGCTGAACGGGCGTGAGGCATCCCAAAGATCCTTTACGAATCTGGCGATTTTGGGCTTTTCTCTGGGGATGCTGTTTCTCATGATCTTTCTTTTACAAAAGGGGCAGGCGGATTTTCCGCAGCTGCTGACGGCTGTCATTGCCATGATGGGATCCTTTGGACCGGTGGTGGCTTTGTCAAATTTGTCCAATAACCTGATGCAGACGCTGGCCAGCGGAGAGCGGGTGCTTTCCGTATTGGAGGAAGAACCTCAGGTAGAGGAAGTAAGCGAGGGGATTTCCGTGGAATTTGCAGGTGCGGCAGTGCATCATGTGGATTTTTCTTATGAAAAGGAGCAGATATTAAAGGATGTTTCTCTGGATATACCGAAAGGAAGCGTCATCGGGATTCATGGTGTCAGCGGTTCCGGGAAATCCACGCTGCTCAAGCTGCTGATGCGGTTTTGGGACCCGCAGGAGGGAACTGTATCTATTTCCGGGACAGATGTCCGCAAGCTGAACACTTCGGGGCTGCGCGATATGGAATCCTATGTTACGCAGGAGACCAGCTTGTTTAAGGATACGATAGCCAATAATATTGGGCTGGCGAAGCATGGGGCTTCGCGGGAGGAAATTATGGAAGCGGCAAAGAAAGCGTCTATCCATGATTTCATTATGACTTTGCCAAAAGGATATGACACACCGGTGGGAGAGCTGGGAGACACGCTGTCCGGCGGCGAACGGCAGCGTATCGGCATAGCCAGAGCGTTTCTTCATGATGCGCCTCTGCTTCTTCTGGATGAGCCGACCAGCAATCTGGATTCATTAAATGAGGGCATCATTTTGAAATCCTTGCAGGAGTCCTGCAGGGAACAGACGGTGGTGCTGGTGTCCCATAGAGCGTCTACCATGGGAATGGCAGACGTGATTTATGAGATGGATGCAGGACGGCGGTCGTAATGGGCTGTGAATGGCAGAAATCGGCAAAATGAAAAGCTCAGATTGAAGAACTGAAAAAATGGAGAGAGAACATCCGATCTGCTGTGAAGGAAGAGAGGATGTTCTTTTATCATTTTAATTTTGGGAGCCATGCGGGCAGGTACGGCA
>CAZLZX010000047.1:0-16255 GCA_964564095.1 uncultured Eubacterium sp.
AGTACTTGACTTTTTATTAGCAGGCTTTTCTCCACACCTAAATAGTATTTATAAACACTCGTCCAATTCCTTCCATTTATCCAAAATAAGATGACAGTTACTTTACGGTTATGGTATAATTTCTTAACCGCATTTATTACACCAAACAATCAGAGGAGCCTTACTTAAAATGACTAACCTGCACATTGAATATTTTCTGGAAGTTGCAAAACAAAACAGTTTTACAAAAGCTGCCGAAAAGCTCTATGTAGCACAGCCGTCTATCAGCCGCCAGATCTCCAATTTGGAAAAAGAACTGGGCATCACTTTATTTGACCGTACAAAAAATACGATTCAATTGACGGTAGCAGGAAAGATCATGTTCGATTTTTTCTCTGACACACAGGATGCTTTTTCCCGGGCGCTCTCTGAAGCAAAAGCCAGCAATCAGGAATTGTCCGGTACGATCAAGGTTGGTCTGCCATCCTATTTCAATAACTCCAGACTCTGGAATCGCACCTATTCGGAGTTTGTAAAAAATTATCCAAATATCCATTTACAGCTTCATATTTTCCCGATCCGTCCGCTTCTGGAAAAGCTGAATGCAAATGAACTGGATATTATCCTTTGTTATGACAATTATTTAAAAAATAACCAGACGTTTCATATGTTTCCTGCATTATCCGCTCCCGGATATCTTTTTTATCATGTAAATAATCCGCTCGCCCAAAAACCGCTTCTGACGCTGCAGGATTTTAAGGATCAGACTCTTTACACTCTGCCGGTATCAGAAGATCCTTATTGCAAGAAAAGCATGCTGGATTTCTGCGCTCAACAGGGCTTTATCCCTGCCAGAATTCACGAGGCAGTAAACACGGAGACTTTACTTTTCTCTCTCACGGAAGGCAGCGGTTATACTTTATTCAGCGATTGGCTGACACCTTTAAATGATGCTAATTATCGAAAAATACCAATCGAGCATATGGATACGTTTTCTCTGTTCTGGAAAAAAAATAACGAAAACAAAGCTCTCCATACTTTCGCAAATGAATTTCAGTTACTGGCTCAAAGTGATATTTCCAATGCAAACTAGAGTCTTTCAAAAATACCTGCTGCACCCATACCTCCGCCTATACACATAGTTACCAACCCATATCTGCCATTGGTATCTTTCAAATAGTCCAATGCTTTGCAGGTTAAAAAAGCTCCGGTGGCTCCCATAGGATGTCCAAGCGCCATGGCCCCGCCATAAGGGTTGACTTTTTCTTTATTCAATCCCAATTCTTTGATACAAGGAATCGCCTGTGCAGCAAAAGCCTCATTCAGCTCAATAACATCCATATCATCTACCTGCATTCCGGCGCGCTTCATGACCTTAGGTACAGCATATACCGGTCCCAGTCCCATCATAGTGGCGTCACATCCTGCTACTGCAAACGCTTTTAATTTTGCAATCGGTGTAATTCCAAGCTCTTTTGCTTTTTCTTTTTCCATCAGGATGACAAAGGCTGCTGCATCTGATGTCTGAGATGACGTCGCAGCTGTTACTTTTCCGGTATCTTTTATAAAACACGGTTTCAGTTCCGCCAGTTTTTCCAGCGTGGTTCCCGGACGGATGCCTTCATCCTCTGTTACCGTTATTTCTTCTCCTTCCATATTTTTTACCTTTACCGGAATAATGGATGGTCTGAATTTTCCATCTGCCTGTGCCTTTGCAGCTTTGGCATGGGACTCTACTGCCATCTGCTCCATCTCTTTCCTGCTGATCTGATACCTTTTCGCCACATTTTCCGCGGTAATACCCATTGGCATATATGCGCCGGGATCATGATCAACCAGCCATTCCTCCATCAGTTCCGGTGCATATGGCTCAAAAGTCCCCGTCATATCTTCTACACCTCCGGCAATTATCACGTCTCCCTCTCCGCACACAATCGCATTTACACCTGTAGCGATTGCCTGCAGAGAAGAGGCACAGAACCGATTGATCGTCTGACCGCACACTTCTTTGGGAAGCTGTGCTCTGGCAGCTATCAGTTTTGCCATATTCATATTTGCCCGTTTTGTATGGACAGCACAACCCACGATTACATCCTCAATATCTGTCGGGTCTAACTGTGGTACTCGCTCTAATAACCCTCGAATTACCTGTGCTGAATAATCCACTGGATGGGCTACTGCCAACGAACCCTTTCGCGATCTACATACCGCGCTTCTCCCATAAGCTACAATTACTGCTTCTCTCATTTCATCCTCCCATCATCTTTGCATATCTGAACAATTTCTTTAGTTATCATTTGATAAATCCATATTAGCACTATGCTTTTTTCCTGCCCAATATCGAAACTGTATTCCTTTTATATCAAAAAAAGTATACTTACCATTGCTGATACAAAAAATGAGAGACTTGCATAAATCTCTCATTTTTTATATATTTCAAAAAGAAGGTTTCTTTGGGGCTACTATTTTCCGATCATTTCTTTTCTGCCCTGTCATAATCCGGTGTTCTTCCAATGATCAGGAAACAGATCAGAGCAATCACAGTAAATATGATTTCAATCGCATATGCCATTTTTAGGCTTCCTGTCCGATCCAAAAATGATGCCATATAGAATACTGCAAATGCTGCGATTACATTCATAAACATAAAGGTCCAGCGATTTGCCGCCTGATAATTCTTTCTTCCAAATATATAGCTGGTCAGAGACGGAAGAAGATTTGGTGTTCCACCGGTCATACCTGCCATACCGATAACAGTGATAATGATAACGCCTATATTATTCCCCTTGATCGTAATCAATCCGATACAGGTCAGGAAGAAGCAAATACATAATACGACACAAGCTTTAACAGTTCCAATTTTATCATCAATGGCTCCCAATATGTAACTGATCGGTATACCCAGTAAAGCGCCTACGGTCAACGCAATAAGATAAACTGCCTGATCCGTTCCAGCCAACTGACAATCAGTAACAAAGAATGCCATATTTGCAATTGTCATAAACTGAAGAAGTCCCATACCAATAACTAACAGCCATGTGTTTTTATTTGAAAATACGTCTTTGATAGAAAGCTTTACTTCCTCCTGCTTTGTTGCAACCGATGTCTCATCGCCATCAGGATTCATTCCAAGCTCTTCCGGTGTATCCTTTGTAATGAGCATGCAAAGAATCGCCATAACGATCATAATAATACCCACAATGGCATATGCGCCTGTAAGTCCCAATGCCGTAGTAGATGCAAAAGTCATGATAGCTACTAATGTTGCACTTTCCAAAGGACATCCCATAGTTACAATTCCCATAACACGTCCCCGGCCCTTGATAAACCAGTTTGTACAATACATCATACTTCCCATAAATAAAGGAACCGTAAAACTTCTCACAAAGAAAAGGCTTACCGCATACAGAATATAGTTTCCGTCTTTGATAGAAACACCCAAAACAATACTTGCAACTCCCATTACCAGAAGTCCCATCGTCATAATTCGTTTTACTCCAAACTTAACAAGCAGTGTTCCCACTATCAACGTGAAAATAATTACAAAATATCCTCCTATCGTCATCGGGTTTGTAATCTTGGTTGCAGACCATCCAAATACAGAGCTCAAATACGGTTGCAATACATTTGTATGATCATTCTGTAATCCCGAGTACATATACAAACTCAGAAAGGAAATAATAATTACTGGTATCGAACGTGCTTTAAAATTTTTATTCATACATTTCATCCTCCCAATACTTGTTATAAGTTACAAACAGATCCGAATCTTATTTATGACTTAATTTTAACAAGTAGAAAAAGAAACGTAAAATACCAAAAAACAGATGTGAGTTATAGCTTAAAAAGCATGATATTATATTCCATGTGCACAAGCCTTGTATCTCACATACCGGGATTTAAAAGAATTTTTAAAGATAGATTGTTCAAACACGCAGGAATATGGTAGAATTATTATAATTATTTTACTTAAGGAGGATTATTGTGACAGATTTTCAAATTGAATGTTTTTTAAACGTTGCAAAATATTTAAACTTTACAGAAGCCGCAAATCATCTTTTTATTGCACAGTCTTCCTTAAGCAGAAATATCTCCAATCTGGAAGCAGAGCTTGATATGAAGCTGTTCAGCCGTACCAAAAAATATGTGCGTCTGACACCGGGCGGCGCCGTCCTTTATCAGGAATTTTCTTCTCTGATGGAACAGGCTCAGACTGCCATTGAAAAAGCGAAGCGGGCAGGTCTTGGACAGGAAGGCGAGGTCAGCCTGGGCATTATCGAGACTCAGAGAACCGAAACGTTTCTGCCTGCTGCCTTAAATGCTCTGCGCGAGAAACATCCGAACATTCAGATTCATTTGATCCGCGGAAATTTCAGAGAACTCAGAGAAGCGCTGTTTCAGGGAAATATCGATATCGCTCTGACTATGGACTTTGATCTGAAAGAATATGCGGATGCAGAAACAGTATATCAGCCCTTCTTTCATTCGACGCCTAAATGTGTGATCTCAAAATCACATCCATTGGCAAAGAAAGAATATGTACATCTGGATGAATTGAAAAATGAACCTATGATTGCCATACTACCGGAGCTGTCACAAGGAGCCTATGATCATATCGTACAGCTTTGCGACATTCATGGTTTTACTCCGGCAAAAACACACTATGCCAACAGCATTCAGGACCTGCTTCTGATGGTAGAGTCCGGCATAGGTTTTTCTGTTCTGGATGATAACTGCATTTCCAGCACAAATGCCGCTGTACGCTCCATACCGATTCATAAAAGCGATCCGCTAATACTGGTAGCCGTATGGAAAAAGGATAATTTCAATCCGGTCATTCCTCTCTTTGTCAATCTGCTGACATCAGATAAGGAAGAGATCTCTTAAGTGAATCGTTTTGCATTTATCAGATAAATTATACCTGTATTATACGAAAAAGCCTGACATAGAAAATGCTCCCTTCCAAGTATCAAGTGTTTTGATTCTTTCACTTGTCTGCTTGCTTAGAAGGGAGCATATCAAAGTGCAACTACTACTGTTATGCTTTCGTGTATTTTCACACCATCGCTTCTATCAAAATCCTATCTCCGAATGAAACCTCCCTCACACCAATTTCCTTCTTTTTATTGAAATTGTAGGTAAGAAGATATCCTTTCTTCAAGTGCTTATAATTCAGGTAATCCAGGAGCTGCTTCTCGCCCTGTTCGTGATAAGCTTTTCCCCTCCATACCTTCAACTCAATGATAAAAGTTTTTCCAAGGTAATCGACTACCACATCCATGCGTCTGGCATTTCTTGTCCGTTCTTCGATGTGATAGTTCCCCGTTCCGTTAATGATAGGACGAAGATGAGCCATGAACTTTCTGCGCCCCTCTTCCTCATCAAATTTCGAGTTTTGGTCTCCGTAGATGTCATCAAAGTATTCTACAAATTTCCGTATTACTCTATCCATATCCAGATATCCGTCATGAATAAACTGAGATTTATCATTTGCCGCCGCCAGGAAAATTGGTTCTCGCTGCGCTTCACTTGTAGTCAGGAAATAATTATACAGTCTTGTTTCAAAGATTCTGTTGGCAACCGCTACTTTCCCATTATCATTCTTTATAAATCCAAACATCGTTGCCAGGTCAATAGTAGGGTCATCCGTATTATACACGATTTCTTTACCGCCAAAAAGAATATCGCAAAGCGTCTTTTGAAAATTCTCTGAATTATGAACCTTATCCATAAGTGATTCAAAGAGCGTGTTCTTCTCGGAAAGTAATATTTTCACCGCCTCAAGGAATCCCTGTTTTGTCCATGCAGTCTTACCTGTAAATCCGCTATTTCCAGCAACCTTCTCATCCATAAGTTTGCACAGTCGCGATACAAGGTAGGGATAACCGGACGTATACTCATAAAGCAATCCCGCAATTTCATCTTTATTCATTCCAGTGTGGTGATCAGCCTCATACTCACAGAGCATCCCAACAATTTCATCTTTAAAAAAACCCATCTCCACATCAAAATCCGCTGCTATATTCCACGGACTGTTTGTCTTATGTTCATCATCAGGTCTGATTTTCCTTTTAATGTTCTTCACATCGTACACACCTGCGAGAATGACGGATTGGAATGAGGGTAACTTATCGCGCTTGATATAGTACCCCCTCAACTGAGCAAGAAAATCAAGGAAAACCTGATTATTTGTCGCGCTGTCAACCTCATCGATCATAAGAACAATTTTTCGTTCGGATAAACGACACCATCTGCTTAAAATCCGAAATAGATTTTGCAAGGTGCATTTCCTTGATTCGTCTGCTGTCAACCCATTTAATTTTATCCTTATTTCTTCCGGAATCTCATCCGCATATGTGAATAATTCACTCGAAAATGCTTCTACAAACATTTGCTCTGTTTCAAAAGACGCATGTCCAAGCATCTGAAAATCCAGACTGACCACATAATACTCATGGCTGAGAAACTTTTCTAAAGCTCCCAGTGTCGTTGTCTTTCCATACTGTCTGGCACGATTAATTGTAAAATATTGCCCTGCGTCAACCATCCGCTTTATCTGATTGAGTTTTTCTGAAATGTCAACCATGTAATGGATTTCCGGCTTGCAATCGCCGTTAATATTAAATATTTTTCCCACCCTGTCAACACACTCCTTTCCAGCAGCAATACCGCCAAATGTATTTAAAAGACCGCTTTTCCAGATAATTCTCATACCAGTTTCGCGAATATACAATTCTCAAAAGGCTGCAAATAACCTGTTATGAAATAATCCTACCATAATGCCCCCTGGCAATCAACGGATTACTTTAAAATTTCACTTGTCTGCTTACTTAGAAGGGAGCATATCAAAATCCATATCAGGCTTTTTTCATACTTTCGACGCCTATTTTGCCGGAACGATCTCCAGCCAGTATCCATCCGGATCTGCGATGAAATAAATACCCATTTCCTTATTTTCAAAACAGATACATCCCATCTCTTTGTGATGCTTATATGCACCTTCAAAGTCATCCGCAGCAAATGCCAGATGAAACTCGCAGTCTCCCAGATCATAAGGACGATCCATATCACGCATCCAGGTAAGCTCCAGCACAAAATCTGTCTCGGCATTTCCAACATAAACAATGATGTAGGAACCGTCCTTCGCTTCTTTCCTGCGAACCTCCGTCAAACCTAACGCTTCTTTATAAAAATCCAGAGATTTCTGCAAATCGTATACATTGTAATTCTCATGTACCATCTTAAAAGTCATATTCTCTACCTCCTGCATGATATCGTTTCTTCTCACATATTCAGGTCATTATAACATATTTTTATCAGATCAAAAACTCCTGTCCGTCCTTTTCTATTTTTTGAATTGCGCCTGCCTGAGGCATATCTCTTCGGACAGAAAGGTATTTTTCGATCCATTCATACTGCCCCCACATATGCATTGGAAACACATGGGACGCATGAAACATCCTCAAATATGCATCCATACCTTCATACATGGTATTCTCAAGACGGGAATCCAGCAAAAGAAAGGCAACATCCACGGAACGTCCCCGCAGTTTTTCCGTAAAATGCCCAAAATCCTCCCGCATCTGCTTCAAATACGCTTTTCCTTCTTCTTCCCAAAGCCACAAATGCAGATCTCCGGCATGATAAATTGTCCTTCCTTCATAGGTCAGGAAAAAGGCTACGCCTTCATCCGTGGATTGAAAAGTTTCTACCTGCAAGCTTTTACGGGTCGGTCCGTTTTCTGATAATAATGTATTGGAAAGAAAAATCTCATAGCGCTGATCCGGTTTTACCCGAAGGATCTCTTCCATCTCCCGATCTGTCAAACCGATCTTTTCCTGTTTTCTTGGAGAAAGAGGAATATCATAAGACAGCACATATTTTACCACAGGATACTGTTTGCGCAGCTCCCATATTTTTTTATTATAATGATCATGGTGTCTGTGACTGGACAGAACCACCAGCGGCTTCTCCGGTTTTAATGCAGGAAGCTCGCCGGTATAATAATCAAACAAAAAGTATGCGGTATCCATTTCTACCAAAAATCCACTGTGTCCAAGATATGTTACTTTCATGTGTGCTTCTCCTTAACCTTTTTCTCTCATATAGGATTCTTTTCCATTTCAAATATAATCATGTCCTTTTAACGGCACTTCATTCATTATAATATTGAACAGAGAAAAAGCCAACAACATAATTCAGGATAAGATTCCCCATCCCAATTCCGGATTGGGATATTCCGTACGGATTCCAAGCTGTCTTGCCTCCCGATGAAAGAACGCCTTTATTTTTTCCCCATATAAAAACGGATCATTTCTATTGACAATTCCATCTTCCATCAAAAGCGCCTCTTTGCCGCTGACAAAGGGCGCCGCCATGGATGTGCCGCTTCTGCTTCCATATCCCCCTCCCGGAACTGCAGAAATAATGTCCACTCCCGGAGCTGCTACGTCCGGTTTGATCTGCGTCCGGTTTCTGGTAAATCCTCTTCCCGAAAATTCTGCCAGCCTCAGATAGCGGGCATCATAGGCTGCTACGGATATGACTTTTGAAGAAGTAGAAGGAATCGTCAGCGTCGTCTCCTCCGTAGGATACAAAAATCCCGTTCCTTCACTTAATATACTCTGCCCCGGAAGCCACATATCATAGGTTCCTTCCACAATTCTTCCCGGCACTAAGATAACCGTCCAGGTTCCCATATCAACATAGGAAGCCGTAGGAATAAAATCCAAAAAGATCTCCTGGCTGACACTATAGGGGGATGGCATTCCATAATAAACCAAAACCTCTGTTCCCTCCAGTACAATGCGCTGTGTCCCTATCTCAGACCGAATATTTCCCACTTCCACTCCCGACGGATGTTTTAATGAAATCCGTATCTCATCCGCATAGGATTTCCATATCTGCAGACTGAATCCCGTTTCATAAGCGCCGACGGAAAATGCCACTTCCTGAGAAGGGATCTGCTGATTCGGCGTATAAGTCGGCGACAGATTCTGCGCCAGCCTGCCCGAGGTATGGATTCTCGATGCCCCCTCATTCCCTGTACCTGTAATAATCACTGATTTCCAATAGGAAGAAACCTCATCCAGATAAGTCTCCAACAGAGCCGTTCCGTCATGACCACCATAATTGTTTCCAAAGCTTAAGTTTACCACTATGGGCATCTGATACTCCTCCGCCTGTCTTAGCACATAGTCCACCGCTGACATCAGCTCCGTTGTTCTGGGAAATGAATTTTCCCGTGGTGTTCCAAGCTTTACAATCATCAGAGAACTTTCCGGCGCAACTCCTGTATAACGTCCGTCTGATCCTCTGCCGTTCCCGGCAGCAATCCCTGCCACATGGGTGCCGTGCCCCGACAGATCCCGGCTTGGAAGCAGCGCATAGCGCTGCTGCTCCGTCGGCGCCTGCAATGCCTCATTGATCTGTTCACTATCATAGATCTGCCCCAGTGTCTGATCCCAGAGCTTTAAAATTCGGGTCGTACCGTCTGCATTCCGAAAATCCGGATGCGCATAATCAATACCCGAATCAATAACCGCAATGATGACTCCCTTTCCTGTCAGACCTGCCACATTTTGCTGTATTGTTACATCCGCCAAGGTGTGCACCGGCATATTCTGTTTCTTCCTGTTTTCTTTCCTTTCTACGTTTCTTTTTTCCCGATAAGTATATGTCTCTGCCCCTGCTATCTTTTGCTCTGTCCCCGCAAAAAATAATCGTTTCGGCTTTTCCATGTAGGCAACCTGTACATCGCTTGCCACCTCGTCGATGAGACTTTCCGGTATTGTCAGCAGCGCATACTGATACAAAAGCTCCTTAGCCTCGATCTGCGGAAACTTCTGTCTCAGATCATCCAGATTTCCGGAAAATTTGATAACTACCTCCCAACTGTTTTCCTGCTGCACATATCCCACATCCAACACACTGGATCGCTCCCGCTCGTTCAGAGTGCTGTTTAGCGATAGATTCAAGAGATTTTCAATTTTTTCATTATCCATTTCATCACTTCATATAACAAAAAATTGTTATTATTATTGTATGAAAAAGCAGTAAAATGTCTCCAAAGACTAAAGGCGGATTGAATATAATATCTCCTGCTTCTCTTTAGAACCAATCCAACATCTACCTGAAATCCTCGTACCTCTTTTCAGATATACCCGCACCGTCTCCCCGTATGGTACTGTCAACTAAGAGCTAATTTTATATTTCTATGACTAACCAAAAATCATTCTCCACCTTTTACTATATGTCTCTAACACCTTTGTAGATGAAAGCAATATTTCCATTGCAAAAGTCAGGCCCAAACTAAATGAATGAGAAGAGTCGCCGTCACAATATTTAACGGCATTATCATTACGTATACCCCCAGCAAACACTTTCCCTATTTCCTCATTAATTTCTTCTCATCCTTCTAAACTCTTCTCTCCAGCCTTTTCAAATCCTCTGCCGGAGGCAAAGTTTCCGGTTTGATTCCTCTTTGCTCCAGCATTTTCACAAGCTATAATTGCTTTCTTTATAACTAACTCAAAATTTTCCCATCTGGAGTAATGTAATCTGAGGTTCCAAACGCCGCATATCACAGATACTTCGTTCAATATCATAAATATAATAGCAGCCAAATTCTGTAACTCGCTTTGTCCGGCCAATTTGAAAATTACTGCTTGAAAAATAATGCCGACTTGTCGGGAAATTCATTTTCAGTATACTACGGTCAGTTCGCTCTGTAGCAATTGATAAATATTCCGGTTCTTCCGTAAACACCTTCTGATAATATAGAGCACTGTCCATACAAATAACAGCCCTTGGATTACTAAGGCATACTTCAATACATTTGTAATCCTGCGGCTTCGTGCACTGCCCTCCGGACAGCCAATAACATCCATGAGACACTTTTTCCAGGTAACCTTCTTCAACCAGAACAGTTATCTGACGATTTGAAAAAAATGCTGTAAAGTAACAACTCTTCATCACTTTACAGCATCTCTCAATCAATTAAACTATTGTTAAATTTCAGGTGGCCCCTAATGATACAGCCAGTAATTGCCTTTATGTATCAAACGATTCTGTTTACTATCATTGACTCTCTTCTATACAGCGATTCTTTTCTCTAACTCACTGATAAAATATTGATAACTAGGCGACATGTTTCTATATAAATGCAAGTATTTCCCTATTTTATCAGCCCACTCACATTTCGCCTTCCCAATCACAGAATAATTTCCATTTGCATTCTTTCTAAGCTTTGAAAGGCCATGAGGATAAACGATGTCTGCCAAAACCTCCCATGTTTCACAAATAGCATCTTGCTCATATCTTCTTATATATTGTATTTTCGCATCTGGATATACCTCTGTGATTGCTTCTGTATCCCCCAACAACCAGGCTTCCATCTCTTTAATCGCTATGCAAAACACATAATCACATAATACCATATTTGAAACAGCCACATCTTCCAATTCTTTTCTAAATTGTTCCACATCCCTTTTATCATTATCCAGGACAATTATCAAGGTGGCATGTTTCATATTCTGTAATACTTTACTGAATCCTTTCATATACATCGGTAAATCATTCAATAGTTTTCCCGTCTTTTGCTCTAAAACACTTCCCTTTCTACGTAAGTGTCCTATACCGCCAAAAGATTTTATATCCCAAACAATCTCCCTTCCCATATACTGATCCACTAATTTCTCCATTACATGATTTACCAATATTTCTGTTGATTTATCTTCTATAAGAAATTGAAAATACATCTATTCCTCCGTGCTTTCAAAATATTTACTATACCACATATCGCCAACGGCAACCCCTTCTTCTGCCAATTCCTTAACAAAAGCATAATCTGAAGCCCGTTTTATACTTGAATAGCCGTTACTGTTCTTTTTTAAGACCCACACATCATCCGGTCCCAGTGCATTTACAAAAAATGGACTGTGTGTAGTAATAAATAACTGTTTTGAAAATCCATTTCCAACATTTTTTTTCATTTCCTCTGCCAGTTCTCCCAAATAATGATGATATAAACCATTCTCCGGCTCCTCTATAAACACTAATTGCCGCGGATTTTTTTCATGAAGCAATAAATAATAGGCAAAAAGTTTTAGTGTTCCATCGGACATTCTCTGAGAATAAAATGGATGTTCAAAACCTTTCTCATAAAATCGAAGCATCATTTGTCCATTTTCAAATTTTTGTGGTTCTATCTTTTCAATTCCTGGAAGTTTGGATTGAATTTCTTGTAAAACTTTTTCAAACTCTCTTCTATTCTCTCTATACATATATTGTGCAACATTGTTAATATTGCTTCCGCTTCTATCTAAATATGCTTGAGGAGCCGCAGTTTGTAATCTCCTTGACGCATCAGGAGAAAAATAACACAAATACCAACTTTTCAAAAAGCTTAAAAACTTTTCTATACGATTATATTGTTTCATTGCTCCCAAAGTGACAATTCCCGGACGTCTGATATCTGAAAGCTGTACCTCTACTTTTTTCCCAATAATCCTCCCATCATCATCCTGACCACCGTCATCATTTCCCTCAAAAGCATATCCTACTCCATCTTGCAAATACATAAAAGATCTTGGCCATCCATGTCTCTCTACACGCTGACGAAGTCTCTCTCTTTTGACATAAGGACGCCCCATTAAATCTAAATCTATTTCCAATTCATAAGTAATTGGTCGTGTATTACTCGACTCCCGGTAGTACAATTCAAATAAAATTGGTTCTGTACTTCCCTGAGAAACCAACTTTTCAAATCCTCCTCGGTTATTCGCGTCGCAAGCCGCCTCTACTCCCATTTCCAGACAATCTGCTATAAATCCAAAAACATCCGCTAAAGTACTTTTTCCATTACCACTTGGCCCAATCACAGCAACAAGATTTCCTAGAGCTCGAACACTTTGATTAGTTCTTGTTTTTCCAAGTACAATATCTTTTAATGTTCCATAATTCTGAATTTTTATGCCTTCTATTTTACCCATATACTTCTCCATTTTCAAAATATCAAAAATAGTATTTCTTTTTGCTTCTTTTTATATTTATTATAATAACATCAAGTTATGAAAATGGCAATTTAACGAATAAAAGTTCTGTCGCTTTATATCACAGAAACTTTACTGCTGATTCGGTGTATAAGTCAGCGACAGATTCTGCGCCAGTCTGCCCAAAGTATGGATTCTCAATGCCCCCTCATTCCATAGCAAAAGACGGACTGCATACGCAGTCCGCCCTTTGGTTCCGATACAAAATCGTATTTTTATTTTGTTACTTTTCCGTTTTTCACAGTATAAGTTTTTCCACTGATCGTTACTTTTCCGGAATAGTTAAACTGTACCTGTCCGCCTTTTACATACCAAGTACCATTGGAATTTGTCTGAATACCGGTATAGCCAAACTGTACTTTTCCTCCGCTCAGGTACCACCAGCCATTTTTATTCTTTGCCAGTCCTTTGTAGCCGAAATCTACTTTACCGCCTTTGATATACCACCAGCCGTTCTTATTGCTGTAATTTGCAAGACCAGTATACTTAAACTGTACTTTTCCTCCAACTACGTACCACCAGCCGTTTTTATTCTTTGCTACGGTATTTGCTGTGAAATCTACTTTTCCGTTCTTGATGTACCACCAACCATTTTCATTGCCATAGTTTCCAAGACCGGTATACTTAAACTGTACTTTTCCTCCGACTACGTACCACCAGCCGTTTTTATTCTTTGCTACGGTATTAACTGAAAAGTCTACTTTTCCGTTCTTGATATACCACCAGCCATTCTCATTGCCGTAATTTCCAAGACCGGTAAAATCTGTGCGTACCTTGCTGCCAACCACATAATACCAGGTTCCTTTTGTTCCAATTGCTCCTGTGGTATCTTTGATTACACTGTTGTTCTTAAATGTTACCTTACCATTTACAACATACCAGCTGCCATTTTTGTTGGTAGCAAATCCGGTATAGCTTGTATCGACCTTACCATCTGTGTAATAATACCAGTTTCCATTCGCATCTGCTGCATCTGCAAGACCGTTCTTCTTCTCTACAGGTGTTACAACTTCTTCTTCCTCAGCTGTAACTGTCGTTGTAATATCCTGATAATTGTCACTGACAATCGTCAGAGTATACTCTGTGCCTACTACTGGCTCTGCGTCCAGCGCAACAACAAGATCGTCAAGACTACCGCTTGTAAGCGTATATGTCACTGTATTTCTGCCCTGTTTTACACTGTATGTCAGGGTGTATACCGGATTATCAAGATTTGAAAGTTCGATCTCATCAAGGGCAACTGTGAGTTCGGACCCTTTAAGCGTAGCTGTTGCAGATGCTTCCGGATAATATTTCTTCACAAGAATCTTCAGTTCGCCGATCAGCTCTGCTGCATCGTATGAATAATACTCGCCATTTTCATTTTCCAGAACATCTGCTGCCTCTACCACATGCTCGGTAAGAGTCGCATCCTCGGTTCCTTCATCCAGGATCGCCTGACCTTTATCCATCCACTTAGTAAGCTCTTCAATAAGCTCATCTGTGATCGGTGTGGACAGTGTCAGAGTAACGTCAGCTATGTTGCTGCTGCTGATGGTCAGTGTGTACTGTACTCCAGCTGTTGGAGCTGCTGTCAGCTTAACCTGATCATTTTCATCAATTTCTGCATTTGTTGCCAGTCCGCCGGAAAGAGTGATCGTCACATCTTCAAACTCATCCGGTATACCTTTAATGTTCAAATACTCAGATCCATTATCAATAGAATACTCCAGACCATTGAGATCTCCAGTATAATACTCTGCAGTTTTGAGACCTGGAGTAACAGTATTATCAGCCGCTCTTGTCACGCAAGGAACACTGATCACGCCAAGATTTGTGATAAGGTCAATGCTGTTTAAGGTAGCTCCATTAATGCCGTCGAACTGATAGAACAGGTTTCCTCCATGGTTTGTCAGACATTTTCCTTCCTCTACGGACCATGCGATCTGAAGATATTCAAATCTTGTTCCATACCAAAGGTTTTCCAGAGTGGTCAGACCATAGCTGTAATCGTTTCCATCAGTGCCCGTAGCGTTAAGCACAGCGCCATAAATGGTATAATCATAGATATACTCATCCTCTCCTACCTGAATTGCATAAGTAGCATCCGTACCGTCCAATCCCATTGACAGATTGTTATACACACCATTTACATCTACCTGATAATCTCCGTACTTGTCTGTCAGAGAAACCTCCTCTACAGAAAGATAATCTGTATTTATTTTGCTGTCTGCAATTGCAAAAAAACTGTATGCTCCATCTGAAACTGTCAGCTCACTGTAGTAATCGGGAGCCTCATCCAAAAGAACATAGTAGAAGTCATTATTTACAGTGAGACCATCCTTTACTGCAATAAGATCTTCTACCGTAGCCTTAACAGGAATGGTAACGCCGAGAATGTTGATCTTACCATCATTGTAAGTTCCTTTTGCAGTACCTGTGGTACCCATGGACTTGTTTGTGGTTGCTGTTGTCACCGCATCAAATGCAGCTCCTACATCCCACACTGCTGCGCCATCCAGATTATATCCGTCCATAAACAGTTTGTAAGGTACATTCATGGTTGCGTATACCGTATCTGTATTTGCTTTTACACTCACTGCAACAGATGCATCCTGATAATTGTCGCTGGTAACGGTAAGGGTGTAATCCGTACCTGATACCGCTGGATTCGTCAATGCCACTGTCAGATCTTTCAGATCTCCGCCTGCAAGTGTAACCGTCTGTTTTCTTCTTCCTTCTCCGGTTGTGTATGTCAGTGCATATACCGGATTCTCCATATCGCTGATTGCAGCGTCATACAGCAGAATCTTTAAATTTGATTCTGTGAGCAAAGCTCCGATGGATGGTTTTTCATAATATGGTTTTACCAGAATGGTCAGTTCACCGATCAGCTCTGCTGCATCGTATGAATAATACTCGCCATTTTCATTTGCCAGAACATCTGCTGCCTCTCCCACATGCTCAGTAAGAGTCGCATCCTCTGTTCCCGCATCCAAAATCGCCTGACCTTTATTCATCCACTTGGTAAGTTCCGCTTTCAGCTCATCCGTGATCGGTGTGGACAGTGTACGGGTAATATCCGGATAGTTGCTGCTGCTTATCGTCAGAGTATACTGCGTACCTGCCTCAGGATAACCTGTAAGCACAACCTTTCCGTCTTCAACATCTGCTTTATCAGCCAATCCGCCGGAAAGCGTCACCTGCACGTCTTCCAGATCTGTCGGAAGGTTCTCAAGCACAAG
>CAZLZX010000048.1:0-16204 GCA_964564095.1 uncultured Eubacterium sp.
AGAGCGCTAAGAGAAAAAGAAATCTTAGAAAATCTACTATTACAGATTCCACAAATGTTAAGAATATGAAGAAGATTTTACCATATCTGTAAGATTCGTTAAGGAGGAATATAAGTCATGGCAAGAATTAAAGGCGGCATGAACGCTAAAAAGAAACATAACAGAGTATTAAAACTGGCAAAAGGATACAGAGGGGCAAGATCCAAACAGTATCGTGTAGCAAAACAGTCTGTCATGAGAGCCTTAACAAGTTCTTATGCAGGAAGAAAACAGAGAAAGAGACAGTTCAGACAGCTTTGGATCGCCCGTATCAACGCTGCTGCAAGACTGAACGGTTTATCATACAGCAAATTTATGTATGGTCTGAAATTGGCAGAAGTAGAAATCAACAGAAAAATGCTTGCTGAGATGGCAGTAAATGATGCTGCCGGATTTACAGCATTGGTTGAGCTCGCTAAAACAAAATTAGCTTAATTGCGGCTGAATAGGTTTTGTATAGTTCACAGTAAAAGATTGGCCTTTACGGCTAAATCTTTTGCTGTAAAAATAAAGAGCAAAGTATATGACTAAATAAACAGCTGAAAAAGCAGCTGAAAAAATATCTGAAGCAGCTGAAAAAAGTACTTGCTTTTTCCAGCGAGATATAGTAATGTAATCACTGTTGGGGTTCATTGGTCAAGCGGTTAAGACGCCGCCCTCTCACGGCGGAAACAGGGGTTCGATTCCCCTATGAACTGCTAAAAAATATATGTACGACTGGGAAGGCGCTTACAATTAAGTAAGTGCCTTTTGTGCGTTTTGAGATCGTAAAAAAAGTTTTTTTTACGTGTTATAATGCAAAAAGCGAAAGCAAGAAAGGTGTGCCGCACATTTTTGCAGAAAATATTTTTGCACTGAAACAAATAGATATCAGGCGGGAGAACGTCACAATATGCATAAGAAAATTTTAGTAACGGGGGGAGCCGGTTTTATTGGCTCACACTTATGTCACAGACTGATTGAAGAGGGAAATGAAGTTATCTGTGTGGACAATCTGTTCACGGGAAGAAAAGATCATATTCTTGATCTTTTAAATCATCCATATTTTGAGTTTATACGGCATGATATTACACTGCCGATTATTTTGGAGATAGATCAGATTTACAATCTGGCATGCCCGGCCAGCCCGATCCATTATCAGTACGATGCTATAAAAACGATAAAAACATGCTTTATGGGCGCACTGAATATGCTGGGGTTAGCGAAAAAAACGCATGCCAGGATCTTTCAGGCCAGTACAAGCGAAGTGTATGGCAATCCGATCGTGCATCCTCAGACGGAGGATTATAAGGGTAATGTAAATCCGGTAGGGATCCGTTCTTGCTATGATGAAGGAAAACGCGCAGCGGAAACATTATTTTTTGACTATCATCGTATGCACGGCGTAGACATCAGGGTGGCAAGGATTTTTAATACCTATGGTCCTAATATGACGCAGAATGACGGGAGAGTAGTTTCAAACTTTATTCTTCAGGCATTGAAAAATGAAGATATCACGATCTATGGGGATGGAAGTCAGACAAGAAGCTTTTGTTTCGTGTCCGATCTTGTGGATGGAATGCTGAAATTTATGGAATTGGAAGAACCTTATGCCGGACCGATCAACCTGGGCAATCCCTGTGAGATGAGCATAGGAACGCTGGCGGAGATGATCGTGGGATTATGCGGTTCCAAATCAAAGATCGTATATTTGGAGCTGCCGCAGGATGATCCCATACGCAGATGCCCTTCCATAGATCTTGCCAGAGAAAAGCTGAATTGGGAACCCAAGGTTGGAATTACAGATGGGTTAAAACAGACCATTGAATATTTTTACAGAGAATTGCAGGAGAAATAGCGCGATGTATGAGAAAGAATTGACAAAAATCAGGGAGCTGTATGATAACGGATGCTACAAACCGGAGTTTTATGCAAATAAGATCAAAGACAGATCTTTTCTGGACTCCTATGAGCAGTTTGCGCAGATTCCCTTTACTTATAAGGACGAGCTGCGCGCGACAAGCGTGTTTGAACGGGCGTCCTGTGCCAAAAAGGATGTGTACGGTATCTTTTCCAGCAGCGGAACCACCGGAGATAAAACATATTACGTATACAGCGATGATGATAAAAAGGTGCATGAGAAATTTGTAAAGACCTTTTTCCGGGGAATTGGAGTTACTGCCGATGATATTGGCGCCGTCTGCGCACCGGTGGATACCGGCGTCATGGCGCACACGATGATGTGGCAGTTTACGACTATGGGGGCGTCCTATGTGAATTGTCCGCAGCCTTCGCCTGAAAATATCTCATCGCTGCTATCCTCCGTACCTGTAACGATCGTTGCGACGCGTCCGGATATAGTGTCCGGCATGGCGTTTCGTCCGGACTGGACAGAGACGGCAAAGAAATCTTCTGTTAGAATGCTGCTGACAGGAGGCGGTTTCCTTTCGAAGGGTCGGAGAGCATTGCTGGAAACCACCTGGCAGGCCGATTGCTATAATATGTTCGGAATGAGCGAGGTATTCGGCCCTATGGCCGGCGAATGCAGAATGAAAGACGGCCAGCATTATCTGGATGACTATCTGCTGATCGAGCTGATCGATCCTCAGACAGGAAAACCCGTTCCTCCGGGGGAAAAAGGAGTGGCTGTTTATACAACGTTGTGGGATAAGGGATTTCCGCTGCTTCGTTATTGGACGGACGATGTGATGAGCATCGTTTTTGACCGATGCAAATGCGGTTCCCGTCTTCCGCGTTTATATTATTACGGGCGAAAGGGAGACTGCATTACCGTCAATGGCAGAGACGTATTTACTCCAATGCTGGAGGAGATATTGTTGAAGTACGGTTTTATCTTGTCTTATCAGGCGATTCAGGGAGATGAGCAGGTAACTGTGAAAGTGGAAAAGGCTCCGCATATGGATATACGGGAAAGCATGCTGGAGGAGATCGGAGCATTGTTTGGCGTACAGACGGATGTCGTCTTTGTGGAGCCGGATGCTTTGGGCTATCGGGGACATGGGAAACGTATGTTTGACGGGAGGAGCTTATGAAAAAAATATCAGTTGTGATTCCGGTATATAACGAGGAAAAATATATACGGGAGTGCCTGGAGGCGCTGACTGAAAATACGGCAAAGCCTTACGAAATTCTGGTGGTAGATGGAAGATCAGAGGATCGTACGGTAGAAATTGCAAAAATGTTTCCGGAAGTGAAGGTGTACACTAATGAGAAAAGGACGGCGGCCGGAGGCAGGAATGCAGGAATTTTGAAAGCGAAAGGAGAGATCATAGCCTTTACCGATGGGGACTGTATTGTGGACCGTAACTGGATACAGTCTATCAGTGACGCCTTTGAGACATATGAGATCGATGGACTGGGAGGAAAGGTAGATGTGGCGGTTCCGGAAAACCGGTATGAGGAATACTGGAACAATCTGGCTTGGACACAGCTCATGAATTTTGGGGATGAAAGATATCTGGTAGAGGAAAGGACTTTGAATGATTCTTTTGTGACTGCGAATTGCGCCTATACCAGAAAGCTGCTCTGGAAATTAAAAGGATTCAGTAATTGGTTTGCAAATAATGCGGAAGACGTAGATTTAAGCTGGAGAGCTTTGGATCTTGGCGCACGGCTGATGTACTGTCCGGATGTGAAAATAAAAGCCCATGGCGTGGATTCGCTGAAAGGCATCAGGCAAAAAAGTTTTCGGAATGGCGTGTCCAGCAGTAAACTGCAGAAAAGATATGGGAAGCGTATTAATTATGACTGGAACATATATAAAATGCTGTTTCACAATATGCGGGGAGCGCTGAAACGGGAGGACATTGCGCAGTTAAACGTGATGGAGCTTTCCTTTCATTTGCTGGGCAAATATTACGGAAGTCTGAAATATCGTGTATTCAATATTTGATAAGGGGATATATGGATGGAAATGCGTTGGAATGCCGTGATAAGTTTCGCAAGGCTTTTAAGAGTTAGAGAATGGCTGGATTCAAAGGTAACGCTGCATCTGTTTTCAGCATTATTTTTGATATGGTCCGGCAATGATGCGGACAGACTGGAACAGTTTGTAAATGTACATTTCTATATCCTCTTTACCGCTGTATATCTGGGGGTTAATTATCTGATTAATGATCTGGCGGATTATGATGTGGATCTGGCGGCAGGAAAGAAAAAAGAAATTCAGAAAATTCACAAAAGGACGGCAGTGCTCCTTATGCTCGTATGCATGTTGGTCGGCATCGGCCCGATCTTCTGGCGGGAAAGGAACCTTGGGATCCTGGCGGCGGTTGCTGTCATTTATTTTTTTGGATTTTCCTATTCTGTCAGACCGTTTCGGTTCAAGGAGCGGGGATTTATGGGAGCGGTCATTTCCTCCTTTGCCCAGCGCTGCGTGCCGTTGTTGGTCGTTCTGTCATTTGTCAGGGCAGATGTCCCGGCGGCAGTGATCATAATACTGCTGAATTTTTTTGTGGGTATGAGATATATATTGCTGCATCAGTTGGTGGATCTGCGTAATGATCGGATGACTGGGACCAGTACTTTTTCTACCAAGCATCCGAAGCTGGCAAAGGGACTTATGTATTGGAATCTTGCAATAGAGGGTGTACTGATTGCTGGTATGCTTTTTTACATGTTGGGGAAGGGGGGCCCCAATATAGCGGCAGCATTTCTGGCGCTGTCTGTGCTGTATGGGATTTTGCTGCTGGTATACATAAAGGCGGTGCGCTATATGCTGGGGGAAAATATATTTGAGACGTTTTCATTTGTTCCTTTTGAAGACTATTACAGTATTATACTTCCTCTTGCGCTGTGCATTTGTCTGGGAATCGGCAATCTCTTTTGGCTGGCGGACATCCCTCTTATTCTGCTTTTGCAGTTTCGGATGATTTGTGTCAGAATCGGATTTTTGCGTCAGTATTTTAAAGCAATCAGGAGCAATAAAGTTGGAGGTGTCATGTAAATGAAAAGCGGCAACTTATTTACAAACGTATATGAAGTACGGGAAAGAATGTTTCAGGATACGCACAGCGAGCAGGAAATAGAACGTTTGAGAATGCAGATCGATGAAGAGATCAATGAGAAAAAAGCGCCTGCAAGTCTTCGATATCTGCTGTTTAAGATGACAAACAGGTGCAATTCAAATTGTGAATATTGTGCTCATGCTGTGGGAAGAGACGGGATAGAAGCCAAAAGTGAGGTGCCTTCCGAAGTGGTTATGCAGACCATTCGGGATGCTGCAGAGCTTGGCGTTACCGCAATGGCGATCAATGGGGGAGAACCTCTGCTTCGCGGAGATATTCTGCAGATCATACGGCTGTGCATTGAGAACAGGATCGTTCCGGTTCTGATGACGAATGCTTTGCTGCTGCCGGAAAGGTGGGAGGAGCTGGGAGAAGCCGGTCTGCGCTATGTGATCATTTCCTTTGACTCCATGATAAAAGAAGTATATGAAAAACAGCGGGGCGCAAGCTTTGAGAAGGCTTTGGCGGGTATCGAGGCGGCCGTAAAAATGAAGGAAAAGTATGAAGGGACGGAAGTACATGTATCTGCGGTGCTTACCAGGGACAATCAGGATGACTTTTTGAATTTGATCGAGTTCATGACGCAAAGGGGAATTAAGGTGCAGATCAGTCCTTTCCATAACTATCTGCGTATGGAGGATGAAATTTCCATTGTGGAGCGGGAGTCCCTGGAATGTCTGACGGAAAAACTGCTGCAGATGAAAAAGGACGGATATCTGATTGCCAGCTCAGCGGGATTTATCAGACATCTGGTTTCTTTTTTCTGCGATGGAAAGCGAGTGCCGGATGGGTACAAGTGCAAGGTTGGTTACACCAACCTGTTTATTGACGCCTATATGGATGTTAAGCCATGCTGGTCGACACGCTACCTGCCTATTGCAAATCTGAAAAACAGCAGCTTAAAGGATATCTGGTACAGTCGGACAATGGATGCGTACAGAGAGCGGATGCTGCGGTGCGACTGCGAAGGGTGTTGGTATATGTGTACCGGCGAGGTCACTATGATGCTGGATAATATGTTGGATGCAGACTGATATCTATAGAATGCAGATTCATATAAAATATTAATATTGAATGAGGATAAAATATGCAGACGTTGGATATATCGATTGTAATACCTACCTGGAATCGGGAAAAACTTGTGGAATCGCTGCTTTCATCCCTGGATGAAGCCCGCAGTGCATATCAATATGGAAAAACGGAAGTGATTCTGGTGGACAGCAGCGAGGGTACGGCAAAGGAACAGATACAGGAAAGCTGCAAAAGGCATGATGCGGCGTATCTGGAGGGCAGCAACAGTGTGCGTAAAAAAAGAAATAAAGGTATTGATGCTGCGCAATATGAGGTCATCTGCTTTATAGATTCGGACGTTACGGTATGTAAAGATCTGCTGAATATACATGCGCAGACATTTCTTGAGGATGACGATGAGAGACTGGCAGGAAGCTTTGGACTGACAGAGTTTGTAGGGAAGAAAAGTTTTTGGTGGAAGATCCTGGAGCATACCACTTATCTGGATTCCTTTAAATTTGCCCGGATGTTTCCCTATCAATCCTGGACCATCGGAAACAATGTAGCTTTTTATAAACGGGTGCTGCTGGAAATCGGGAAATTCAGGGAAGATTTACCCTTTAAATTGGGGGGAGATGATCTGGAGATGACTTACAGAGTGACGAAACAAGGCTATCGGATCAAATCCGCTCCACAGGCGGTGGCCTGGCATTCCAGAAAAACCTGGAATCATGCCGGAGCCATCCATAATCGCACGAAGCGCTGGGGAAGCATGGAATATCATATTAAAACCATGCATCCGGAGCTGTTTGTGAACTGCATACCTAAGACAGGCGTGATGTTCCTGCCGTTTTTGGTGTTCCTGTGTGTGTTAAGCGGTGCCCAGAGATCCTTTTTGCCCTTGATTTTTCTCGGAATCTGGTTTTTATTGAATTTGATCTGCGTCTATATTTCTGATACGAGGGAAAAGCCGGCAAATCCATTTTTTTATCTGGTCGGAAAACTGATAAAAACGAATTACCGGGGATATTTCATGCGGGAGAGCATGAAGCATGGAGATTTTTCCTGTTTATATAAGGAAATGTCTTTTTCCTTAGGACAGACTATGTACATGCATAAGGAAGAGTCCAGAAAATTGTATCTGTTCATCGTTTCCTTTTGGATCGCTTTGATCTGTTCCGGGATATTGAAATATTTTGTGTGGGGGATATAGAGCTTATGAGTGTTGGAATTAGCATGGTTATTGCTACGAAGGGGAGAGTCCGTCTGCTGGAAAATCTGGTAAAGACGATTGATATAGCACGAAAGGCGTATGATGGACCTACGGAGCTGATCATCGTGGATGACAGCAGCAAAGAGGATGCCGAAAGCATCCGAAAAATGTGTGAGACATATGATGCTTCCTATCTGTTTCTGACGCCGTCGGTATGTGCTAAGAGAAATCTGGGAGCCCGCAGCGCCAAATACCCGATCGTGCTTTTCCTGGATTCTGATTGTCTGGTAACGGAGAATATATTAAGCGAGCATGCAAAGTGTTATCAGGAAAGTGAAAAGGTGGGCGCCGTATGCGGTCTGCTGGAATTTACAGGGGAAGATACGAAATTCTGGAATGCCGTCAGCAAGTCACAATTTGTGGTTTGTTTTGATATGGCAAAGTGGGGAAAGACGGTTCCCTGGGGAACAACGGCAAATTTTTCAGTTAGAAAAGATGTATTTGAAAGTATTGATGGGTTTGATGAAAATTTTCCAAACAAACCGGGTGGAGAAGATGTGGATTTTGGCCTCAGAATCGGAAAGGCAGGCTATGGGATTGCGGCGAATCCTCATGCGCTGGTGTATCATGACAAGGCTACCTGGACTCCTGTGAAGGCCATGTTTAAGAGAGTGTGGTATTACGGAAGCGCAGATACCTATGTTATGGACAAGCATCCTGACAGGCTGCTGGGAGTGATGCCCCGGAGGACGGTGCTGTATGGCGGGAGCCTGATTCTGGCATTGATTCTGGCAGTTCTTTGCCATCCGCTGTGTATGATCCTTTTTCCCGTTTGGCTGTGCAGTGATCTGATCGCCACATCAGCTTTGATGATTCGATTGGTTCCTTATAACAGGGCAAATTTCAGGGAACAGATGATCATACAGTTTTTGATCCTTACCAATGAGCTGGGATTTGTGTATCGATGTGTGCAGAGAAAAAAGCCGATGTATCTGTTTCGGCAGCTTGCGTATTTTGAGAACCAGATGAAAGGAATTGCTTTTAACGCTAGTATTTTGTCTCTCTGTATACTGATCAACATGCTGATCAGCTCCGGAGTGGCATTTTGCATTTTGCATGCCTGGAGATAGAGCATATGAAGAAGAAAATCATAGTGGCAGGTACGCCGGCAGAATGTGAGCTGGATCGGGAGCTCATTCAACAATATGGTATGGAATATCAGGGCGTGGAATATGAATGGTGTCCTTCTGAGCTTTCTGATATCAATGCTTCCGAATGCATATTGTTTCTTTTGAATCCAATGGATCTTGAAAGAGCCAGAATGGTCTGGAAAAGCGGTATCAGGGATGTAAAATTGATACTGGATCATTCTGTTATACTGGATTGCGGCAATGAAAGCGCCGCAGAAGAATTAGAGAGAGAATATTTGGCGAAGGGCGATTATAGGAGGCTGAAGCAGCTGAATCGGATCCGGATGCTGTTATCTTATTTCAACAGGGAAAACAGGCTGCGGTCTCTGCCGTTGGAGATTCAGATTGAATCTACCAGCTACTGCAATGCCGAATGTATTATGTGCGGACATTATGTGTACAAAAATGCTATTGCCAGACATATGCCCGGAGAGCTTACCCAGGGGTTGGAGAAATATCTGCCTTATGTGGAGACCGTGATTTTGCACGGGAATGGAGAACCGTTTCTGGAGCCGGATCTGATATCGCGGATCTTGCTGTATCGAAAATATGGGATTCGAGTGGTAACGAATACGAATTTGTCCGTATTGCCTCAGGCGCTTTTGGAGATCATTCCGGATAATTTTCAGGAGCTTACGGTTTCCATTGATGGCTGTACGCCGGAGATCTATGAGGGAATACGCACGCATCTAAGCTTTAGAACCCTTTTGAAAAATATCAGACGGCTGAACGAGGCGGCTCCTGATCTTCCGAAAAAAATGGCCGTTGTGGTTATGCGGCAGAATCTTCATCAGATACCGGAATTTATAGAGTTCGCCCATAGATATGGATTTTATGGCGTGAATTATATAGCGCTTGGAAGCAGCGAGATCGTTTCTAATGAGGGAGACGAGATCAGGAATTTCCCAAATCTGGCTCATGCAGCATTTAAAAAGGCTGTTGCATTGGCGGAGAAGTATCATATTTCCATAGAAATGCCTGGGAACATCTTTCGGGAAGGTGCGCCGGATCCGGAGGGGATGGCGGCAGAAGAAGCGCATATCAGCAGTTCTCCGTTTTTCCCGGATCCTTCCTTTCAGGAGGAATTGTTTGCAAAATATGTACAGCCCAGGTTGGAAGAGCTTCGTTGTAAGCCGGAGCAGGAAATCGTATATTCGGATTATACCTCCTCAAGGATGGAGGGTTGGGATACCGCTTGCAGTCTGGAACAGATGGGATGCCGGGGGAATTGTGATTCGCTGATGTTTCGCCCCTTCATTAATCTGGATGGAAAGGTATTTGCCTGCTGTCAGCATACGAAGCTTTTTTTGGGAGACATGGGACGGGGCGAAGACCTGCAGCAGATATGGAATGGCCAGCGGATCCGAGAGCTGAGGGAACAGTTTTATGAAGGAAATGTACCGGCGTATTGCGGCGGGTGCTCTTTTATGAGTAATGGCTTTTTGATGATGGGGGATTTTGACGATGGGGGATTTTGCAATGAGCAGCAGAAAATATGAAATATTGGCTCCGGCGGGGACGACAGATAGTGTACTGCCGATGATAGAGGCTGGAGCGGACGCCCTGTATGTCGGCATGAAAGGCTTTAGTTCCAGACCTTCGCAGACAGATCTTACGCTGGATCAGATCCGGTGGACGCTAGAGCAGTGTCATGATCGGGGAATCAAGCTGTATGTGGCAGTCAATGTAAGTATATCTGAACATAATCTTGATCAGGTTATTGAGAATATTTTTCGGTTGGATGAAATGAAAGCAGATGCGGTTATTTTATCCGATCTGGGACTGATACGGTATTTTTCTGATAAATTGAAGTATGCGGCGCTTCATGCCAGCACCCTTTTGGGGGCGTACAATCTGGAGACGGTTCGTATGTTAAAACGTTTTCGGGTCAAGAGAATTATTTTATGTGCAAATCTTTATTTGGATGAGATGATGGCGATTATCAACGCCGTGCCGGATATGGAGTATGAGCTGGTGGCTGAAGGAGGTACTTGTTTTAATGATATCAGACAGTGTCTGCTTCCCCATACGTTTATAAACGGGGAGCACAGGCTTTTTTGCCGGGATGATTACAGACTGACAGAAGAGGGAATGGACAGACCGGCGAAGCCAATCTGTGAATATGCATGTAAAGCTGCGGAAGTTTTGGGCATTTATATGGGAATGGGTATTACTTCCTTCAAAGTAGAAGGAAGGACTGTGCCATATCAGCAGAGGCTGCCTATGGTAAAACGTCTGAAAACCTATATAGAAGCTTTTGAGAAGGAAGGACCGCCCAGAGCCTATATGCATTATATATCAAGGACGGATAGGGAGGTGCGGTAGATGCTGTATGTCGGTATTGAGGTCTATGACGAACCGGCGCTGGATATCCTGTGCCGGTCAGAAATTATTCAGGGAGTTGTGATCGGAGACCTGTTTTGCAGAAAAAGAATGTTTGAGGGAGGAATCTTTCAACTGTACGATGCAGCCAGACAATTAAAGGAAGCGGGAAAGTGCGTTTGTTATCAGACGCCTATGTATATGACTTCGAGAAATTTTTCGGAAATCAGCCAGCATCTTTTGTATTTATATGACCATCAGTTATTGGATGCGGTACTTCTTCAGGATATGGGGCTTCTTTCGTATATAAGACAGAAGCTTTTGCATGCGGAACTGATCTGGAATAGTATCGGAATCGGAAGAAGCAGAGTATCCAATCGTTTGTATTATGAAGCGCTGCAGAGCCTGGGGATCGATCAAATACAGTGTGAGACCTGTATGGTTGCCGAAAAACTGTATGAGCATGGATTTTTGCCGGCTCTGGTTTATGGGAGCCTGACCTATCGCACCATGAATCGGGAATGTTATTATAAATATGAAAATGATATTTATGACACTTCCTGTGACAGAAAATGCCTGATGGGAAAACAGTTCCTGGAAAGCGGAGATTCCATGTGTATTGACGGACATTTGCTGGGACGGAAATATGTTTATGAGGATGCGGACATCCTGCGAAAGACCATGGAAAAGATTCCCGCATCGGTTTTTGCATATGGAAAGGACAGGTCGGATATTAAATGGTTAGAACGGGATATGGCCAGGCGGATAAGATAGACGAGGGGTAAAATACGATCATGGATAAAAGTCATGACATATTAAAAAAGGAAAACCGGGAGGCTATCAGGAATTATCAGATCGGAGAAAAAGGGGGAACGGCGTCCTTTTATCCGAGATATATACAGCTGGAACACACGAACCGATGTAATGCCAGGTGTATTATGTGCAATCATTTTTTCCTGGGAAACCGCGGAAGCCGGGATCTGGATGAAAGAATTGTAGAAAAACTGCGTCCCATACTTCCTTATTGTGAACTGATCATGCTGAACGGAGACGGAGAGCCGTTTTTGTTTGAACATCTGGAGCGTTGTGTAAAGCTGTATAAATCCTATGGCATCCTGGTTTCTACCAATACGAATCTGTGTGCCTCAGCCCCAGAGGATTGGAAAAGGTATGGGGACTGTTTTGATTATCTTAATATATCCTGTGACGGATGTACCGAAAAAACTTTTGAATCCATCAGAAAAGGTCTGCGTTTTCGAAGGTTTCTTGAAAATCTGGATGCATTGAAAAGGGAAAAGCCTGATCTGAGGCTGAATATGGATTTTGTATTAATGAAAGAAAATCTTTTGGAGGCGGAGCCGACGGTGCGGTTTGCATGGGAACATGGATTCTCTTCCGTTCATTTTAATCTACTGGGCGTCAACCCCAGGATCGGCAATGAGGGGGACAGCGTGCTGCTGCTTCCCAATGCTGCGGCATATTGCCTGGGAAAAGCTCTTGAGACAGGGAAAAAACTGGGGATACAGGTTGTGGTTCCCGAAGGCCTGTCTTATATAGTCGATGAGTGCAGACTGCAGCAGGAGATGGATTGTCTGAAATCTTTGGATATGGAAACTCTGATCAGAGAACGGGAGCAAAGGATGGCTCATGAATGGAAGGAAGGGGATCTGAGCCAGGATCATCTTCATATCAGCGTATCGGATAAGGATTTTCAGGAAAATGTCTATCATGGCGGTACTTTTTGCTCCTGGGCGTTGGAACGATGCTATATCGATCTGACAGGGAATGTATCTACTTGCTGTTTTAATGTTCATCATTATATGGGGAACCTGCATCAGGCAGAAAGTTTTGACGAGATCTGGAATGGAGAGGCATACCGAAGGATGCGCCTGAGGATGGCGGAAGGAATATTGCCCGAATGGTGCAGCAGGTGTACCTGGTATAGCAATAACCGGATGAATATGAAGGCGGGAAGGGAGATTCCTGACATAAAAAGCGCCAGATAGGAGCAAATGGAGTAAAAGATGATTTATGATTATATTGTAATAGGAGCAGGACCTGCGGGCTGCTTTTCTGCAGTCGAGCTGAAAAATAAAGGATATTCCGTGTGCATTTTAGAAAAACAGAAAAAAAATTACGTCAAGGTATGCGGCGGGGGATTGTCCATGGCAGCCGTAGAGGTACTGAAGAGGATGTGTTTTCCTCTTGAACGGTTGGAAGGACAGATGCGGATCTCAAAATATTTTTATTATAAGGAAAAAAATCTTTATACGAGGGCGCTGGATGCTGAAAAAGGGGAGTTGGCCTATGGCATGAATCGGTTGGATATTGACCGGTTATTTCGGGATTATGCGCAGCTGGACTGGGGAATTTCCATAACTTATGAGTCAGAAGTTAAGAATATCATAAAAGAGGATAACTGTTATATTGTGAATGGGTTGTCCGCCAGAAATTTGATCGTGGCATTGGGGGCGAACGGTTCGGTCATGCTGCAGGGACAGAAGCTGATCGGGCATGATCCATACAGACCTTTTGGCGTATCTGCAGTTGTGAGAGGAAAAAAGGTGGAAGAACCTTTTTATCTGTTTGATTATCAGGAAAAATATGCCGGAACTTATGCATGGATTTTTACGATAGGGGAAGATCTCTATAATGTAGGATTGTGGCTGCGGCAGGATATTCCAAGGATCAGAGAGTATTTTACGGAGTTTTATAACAGCCGCGGAAAAAGTGTATTTGGAGACGATGCCGTGACAGAGATTCCTTTAAGGGGTTCTTTTATGGGAATTGGGAAAAGGACAGAGCCTCATCATGAGCATATTTATTTTGTGGGAGATGCGGTCAATACTTCTAATCCGATGGATGGCGAGGGAATTTCAAAGGCCATCATAGACGCCAAGCTGCTGACTGGGAATATTGACTGAAAAAATTATAAAAGAAAAAATGAAAAAGTACTTGCTTTTTCTGATCAGATATAGTAGTATAAGTGTCGTTGAGGTTCATTGGTCAAGCGGTTAAGACGCCGCCCTCTCACGGCGGAAACAGGGGTTCGATTCCCCTATGAACTGTTGACTGTTTATAATAACAGCCCAACCCGAAAAACACCTGCACGAATGTGGCAGGTGTTTTTTTGTACAGTATTCCGATATTGCCAGTAAAACAAAGATATGTAATAATTGGAATGAACAAATAACATAAGTGAGGAAACCAATAAATTACGACAGGAGGTTAATAAGAATGCCGGCAAACGAAAGAATATTTCGGGAAATTATTAATATACAGCCTGTTAAAGGAAAAGCAAAACCATATCAGATAAAGCAAATAAGAAATTTAATCATCAAATATAAACTGGAGGTGTAGAATGTTAAAATATGAAAGAATTATTTTTTGGTCCGAAGAAGATCAGCGGTGGCTGGTAGATGTACCAGAATTACCAGGATGTATGGCGGATGGAATGACGCCTGCAGATGCATTAGAAAATGTGGAAAAAGTTATTGAAGAATGGGTTGAAACGGCAGAGAAATTGGGAAGAGAAATTCCGGTTCCTAAAGGGCGTTTTATACGCATATGATAGTGATCAGTATTTAGATGGAATATCATGTTTGGCACTAAAATAAAAATTTATGAAGCAAACTTTCTTGGATATGTGAAATTTACCCTTGAAAATACCAGTATGAAGTGTTAAGATACTTATTAAGAATTACAAAATGTTACTAATAATTAAGAGTGGGTGTGAGCCCACTCTTAATTCCTTGTATGGAGACTTTTAAAGACTGGAAGGTGACAAAATGTCAAAAAGGGAAATGTATGAGTCCCGCACAGAAGAACTTCTGATGCCTATTTTACAGGAGAACCAGTTTGAACTGGTGGATGTGGAATATGTTAAGGAAGGCGGAAACTGGTATCTGCGCGCCTATATTGATAAAGAGGGCGGCATCACAGTAAATGACTGTGAGCTTGTGAGCAGAGCGATGAACGATCTGCTGGATGAAGCAGATTTTATTAAAGATTCCTATATCTTTGAGGTAAGCTCCCCGGGATTGGGGCGGCCGCTGAAAAAAGAGAAGGACTATATGAGAAGCATGGGCAAAGAGCTGGAGATCCGAACTTACCGTGCCATCGACAGGCAGAAAGAGTTTTATGGAATTTTAACTGCTTATGATGAAAAGACAGTAACAATTGAGACAGAGGAAGGCACCGAGATGGTGTTTGCTAAAAGCGACATAGCATTAATTAGGCTTGCATTTGATTTTTAGTTGCGTTGCATCTGAAAGGAAGCTTTAGAAGAGCTTTCTGCAGGTTGTGAAAATAACAGGAGGACAAAAGGAAAATGGCTAGAACAACCAAAAACAACAAAAACAGCGATGCTAATGAGTTATTAGAAGCTTTAACGATTTTAGAAAAAGAAAAAAATATCAGCAAAGATACATTGCTGGAAGCGATTGAAAACTCTTTGATCACTGCATGTAAAAATCATTTTGGAAAATCCGACAATATCAAAGTAACGATTGATCCTGTGACATGTGAATATCATGTATATGCGGAGAAGGCAGTTGTAGAAGAGGTAACGGATCCGGTTTTGGAAATCAGCCTTGCGGAAGCCAGGATGAAAGATTCTACGATGATGCCCGGAGATGTTATGAACTTTGAGGTTAAATCCAAAGAATTTGGTCGTATTGCGACACAGAATGCAAAGAACGTAATCTTACAGAAGATCCGTGAGGAAGAGAGAAAAGTTCTCTTCGATCAGTATAACGGAAAAGAAAAAGACGTAGTTACCGGTATCGTGCAGCGTTACATTGGCAAGAACGTCAGCATCAATCTTGGAAAAGTAGATGCGATCTTAAATGAAAATGAAATGGTTAAAGGCGAGTCCTTCCAGCCCACAGAGCGTGTGAAAGTATATATTCTGGAAGTAAAGGCTACATCGAAGGGACCGAAGATCCTTGTATCAAGAACACATCCGGAGCTGGTAAAGCGTCTCTTTGAGGCAGAGGTAGCTGAGGTCAGAGAGGGAATCGTGGAGATCAAATGTATCGCCAGAGAAGCAGGAAGCAGAACAAAGATCGCCGTATGGTCCAATGACCCTGATGTAGATCCGGTTGGAGCTTGTGTAGGTATGAATGGCGCCCGTGTCAATGCGATCGTAGATGAGCTGAAGGGCGAGAAGATCGACATTATCAACTGGAATGAAAATCCGGCAATGCTGATTGAAAATGCACTAAGCCCGGCAAAGGTTATTTCCGTCATTGCAGATGCGGAAGAAAAGGCTGCAAAAGTCGTGGTTCCTGATTATCAGTTATCTTTGGCTATCGGTAAAGAAGGACAGAATGCACGTCTTGCTGCCCGACTGACAGGATTCAAGATCGATATTAAGAGTGAAACACAGGCAAGAGAAGCCGGAGATTTCATGGATTATGAGA
>CAZLZX010000049.1:0-16198 GCA_964564095.1 uncultured Eubacterium sp.
GAGCATCTGGTGTATATATCATTTAATGCTGCAATATCGAAGCAAAAGACAGTCTTATTCAGAGGTAAGTAGAGACAGCATTGTAAAAAAGCGCACAATTTACATTTTGTTATGTATTCTTTTTTCCAGTATATATATAATCGGCGTTTTTATGGAAAGTTATGTAAATCCATATTTTTTAAATCGAATAGCTGATTTCATTACAAAATTTTAAAAAAAGTTTTGCAATAAAAATCAATATCTAGTTGTTTTCGGGGGAATAAAGCGATATATTGTGGAATTATGTAAAGCTATCGAAAACTCTGCAAAATTACTATTTGATTTTCTTAATATTTGACAGTATAATGAAATTTAACTGGTACACTTTGCCAGAAAAGTGGAGGGAAGGAATCGATTTTCAGCAGATTTTTTACTGTAAATGGGGTAATGGGTTCATGGAAAAGGATATTCAGGAGTTTATCTTGTATTTGCGCGATGTAAAGCAAAAGTCCAAAAATACAGAGCTTTCATATGCAAGAGACTTGAAAAAACTGAATATGTTTTGTAATTCACAGGGGATTATGTCAGCCTCAGACGTCACGGAAGAGGTTATGAAGCAGTATTTGGAACAGCTGCATGCAGAAGGCATGAAGCCTGCTACGGTTTCCAGAAATATTGCATCTGCAAAGGCATTTTTTTCTTATCTTCAGGAAGGCGGTTATGTCAACTGCAATCCGGCAGCGAATTTAAAGGCGCCGAAGATAGAAAAAAAGATACCTGTTGTGTTGTCGCAGGAAGATACCGTGCGTTTGTTGGAACAGCCCTCCGGAGATAATCCGAAAGAGTTAAGAGATCGTGCGATGCTGGAGCTTTTGTATGCTACCGGAATCCGGGTCAGTGAGTTGATTTCGTTAAAAGTTTCGGATCTGAACCTGAAAATGGAATATATGACCTGCAAAGATCTCCACAAGGAGCGTATGATTCCTTTCGGAGATATGGCAAGAGATGCGGTAAAGGCGTATTTGAAAAAGGGACGTCCGAAGCTTGTGGCGGATGAAGATATGGATCTTCTTTTTACAAATTGTTCCGGACAGGCTATGAGCCGGCAGGGTTTTTGGAAATTGATCAAAAGCTATGGAAAAAAGGCCGGAATAGAGGGAGAATTGACCCCGCATACATTACGTCATTCCTTTGCGGCGCATCTCGTAGGAAATGGCGCAGATCTGCATTCTGTACAGGAAATGCTTGGGCATTCCGATATCTCTACGACACAGATTTATATGCAGATGAATCAGAGCAGATTGCAGCAGGAGTATAAAAAAGCTCATCCAAGAGGATGAAAAATGAAAAGATACGAATGAAACCTAGTTTATAGTTGACATTCTTTTTTCGACATGATATACTTTTCATGTACGAAAGGAAGTGAGGATATGACAGATAGTCAAAAGCTTGATGTGATTTTGGCGGAGCTCTCAGACGTGAAATCAGAGCAGAAAAACATGCGTGCAGATATCACGACATTGCAGGCAGACATGATGGACATGAAGTCAGATATGGCAGATATGAAGTCAGATATGGCAGATATGAAGTCAGATATGACTGCTTTGAAGTTACATGTTGAGAATGAAACCGACAGAAACATATCCATACTTGCAGAGAATCACACGACTCTGATCAGTAAGCTGAATGATACGATCAAAGCATACAGCAACAATCTGATCCTTGAAGTTTCAGTCAGCGGATTGAGAACAAGGGTAGAACGGTTAGAGACAGACATGAAGATACTAAAAGAGAAAGCAGCAATGGCTTAACGCGGCATTGCTGAAAGTGAAAAGAGGAGCTGTTGCGAAAGCAGATGAATGCTTGGCAACAGCTCCTTTTTGTCCGGAATGAATTGTTTTTAAGATTCTGCCCCATGTTTCGGCAGGTGCTTCTGCGGTTTAAGCATGTTCTGCAATATAATACAGTAATTCTTCAGATTCTTTCCAGCCAAGGCAAGGGTCTGTGATGGATTTTCCGTAAATGTGTTCCCCAATTTTCTGACAACCTGGTTCAATATAGCTTTCGATCATCATACCTTTGACCATATTCCGAATATCAGAATCTTCCTTGCGGTTGTGAAGCACTTCTTTGGTAATGCGAACCTGCTGCTCATAATGCTTGCTGGAATTAGAGTGGTTTGCATCGATGATGCATGCCGGATTTGCCAGATCCATTTTTTTATACATCTCTATCAGACGGCGGATATCCTCATAATGATAGTTCGGACGGTTGGTTCCAAATTTGTTGACAGAACCGCGTAGTACAACATGAGCCAGCTTATTTCCGCTGGTATTTACTTCGTAACCGCGAAATACGAACTGATGAGCCTGCTGTGCTGCATAGACAGAATTCAGCATAACGGAAAAGTCGCCGCTGGTAGGATTTTTCATACCGGATGGCACATCAAATCCGCTGACAGTCAGTCGATGATGCTGATCCTCTACAGAGCGGGCGCCGATCGCTACGTAGGAGAGAAGGTCTTCCACGTATCCCCAGTTTTCGGGATAGAGCATTTCATCAGCGGCGGTAAGCCCGGATTCGGACATCGCACGGATCTGCATTTTTCTCATGGCGATCAGACCGGCAAGCATGTCCGGACGTTTTTCCGGGTCGGGCTGTGAAGCAATTCCCTTATAGCCTGCGCCGGTGGTACGAGGCTTGTTGGTGTAGATTCTCGGTATAATGATAAGCCTGTCCTTTGTTTTTTCCTGTACGGGAACCAGACGGCTGATATAGTCGCAGACAGAATCTTCATTATCTGCGGAGCAGGGACCTATGATGACAAGAAATTTATCTGATTGTCCTGTAAATACATCTGCGATCTCCTGGTCTCTTTCTTTTTTTAGTGCTTTCAATGCATCTGAAAGCGGATAATCTCTTTTGATTTCTTCCGGCGTGGGAAGCTGTTTCATAAATGTGAAGCTCATATGTAACACTCCTATTTAAAATATTTTTCTTTGATTTGTTCTACCGGCATCTCTTTTCCAGTCCAGCATTCAAAGGCGGCAGCCCCCTGATAAAGAAGCATGTACATGCCGTTAAAGACAGGGCATCCGGCGGAGGAAGCCATAGACATCAGTTTGGTTTTCCGGGGATTATAGATGATGTCCGATACGATCAGTTCCGGATGGAGAAAGCTCTGATCCGGAATAGGACTTGCGTCTACGTTCGGCGCCATCCCCACATTTGTGGCATTGGTCAGTATGTGACTTTCGTCAAGGCTTGCTTTTAATTGTTTTTCATCGGCAATGTCATAGACATGAAGTATACAGTCGGTATGTTCTGCCACTGATTTGGCGAAGGCTTCCGTCTGGGCAAATGCCTCGGGTCTGTTTCGACGGAAAATATCGATTTCTTTCACTCCGTCTAAAGCAGCCTGTGTACACAGGGCGGTAGCAGCGCCTCCCGCACCCAGCAGAGTCATTTTTTTCCCGATAATATCGTGACCTGCATCAGCAACAGAACGCATATATCCAATACCGTCCGTAGTATGTCCGATCAGACGGCCGTTTTCGTTGATGACAGTATTACATGCACCGGCAAGCTTTGCAGCCGGTGTCAGTTCATCTACCAGTTCCAGCATGGGAACTTTATCCGGCATGGTCAGGTTGAAGCCTCGGACACCTAATATTTTCAGACCTTCCACTGCCGTTTTTAAGGATGTGGCATCCACATCAAAAGCCAGATAGACATAGTCAAGATCAAGCAAACGGAACGCCTCATTGTGCATGGCTGGCGAAACACTGTGAGAAACCGGGCTGCCAAGAAGACCGGTCAGTGTGGTAGTACCTGTTATATCCATAATGTTTTTGTTATACCTTTCATAACATATTTGTTGCAAATATCATAGACCTTACTGAAATAAATGTCAATGACTTGCACCTTTTTCATTCGTATTATATACTAAATGAAGTGTTATGAGAATATAATTCATACAGTCTTTGACTGAAAAAATAATATCTGTGAGAAGTTATGATCGCAGCGAATAAAAAGTTTTTTAGATAGAAAAAGGAGTCATATATGCAGGGAGTATTTGAGATTAAGGGGATTACATTTGGGAAGGGCAGACCGGTTATCTGCATTCCGGTAGTGGAAAAGGAAAAAAATGGTATCATTCAGAAAATAAAAGCTCTGGCGGAGAGAAACGTCCAGATGATCGAATGGCGGGCAGATGTGTTTTCCAGCGTAAGTCATCCGGAGGAAGTAAAGGAGATTTTAGAAACGGTAAAACCTTTTTTAGATCGAACCGTATTTTTGTTTACCTTTCGGACACGTAAGCAGGGGGGCTGCTGCGAACTGGAAGAGAAAAAAATATTGTATCTCAATGAGCTTGCCGCTAAATCCGGCTGTGTGGACCTGTTGGATCTGGAGTTTTTTGAGGCAACACGTCCGCAAAAAGAGATTCGCAGATTTCAGCGTATGGGAGTGCGGGTCATCGCTTCTCATCATGATTTTGATGAAACTCCGGATGAACGCATCTTACATATGCTTATGGATCAGATGGAAGCCGGCGGCGCAGATATTGCCAAGCTTGCAGTAATGCCTAACTCTTTTGATGATGTGATTCGTCTGTTAAAACTTACGAATGACACCAGAACAAAGTATCCGCATCTGCCTATCGTTACCATGTCTATGGGCGGTTATGGTGTTATCAGCCGTATCTGTGGGGAGGCATTTGGTTCCTGTATCACCTTTGGTGCGGATGGCGAAGTGTCGGCGCCGGGGCAGATGCAGGCAGAAAAGCTTGCAGTGGTTTTAGATAGTCTGCATGAAAGTATGACAGGAAGTAATTCCTGAAATTAGAAATTATTTTGAAAAAATATAAGAAATGATATGAGAAAAAGAAAACTCTGGTCTATATTCATGATGAGATGGAAGAGAGCTTTATGAATTTGAAAAAGGAATGTGAGATCATATGAAGGGGCATATATATTTGATTGGATTTATGGGAACAGGAAAAAGTACCGTTTCCAAAGCTTTGAAGAAAAAACTTGGATGGAAAGAAATCGATGTGGATGCCATGATCGTAAAAGAGCAGAATATGGCAATTTCTGATATTTTTTCTTCTTATGGGGAAGAACATTTTCGGAATATTGAGTCAGAAGCTATGAGGCGCATCGGTAATATGGAGGCGGCGATCGTTTCCTGCGGAGGCGGCGCTGTTTTACGCAGTCAAAATGTGGAGACTATGAAAAAAAGCGGAACGATCGTACTTCTGACAGCCACAGCACAAACTGTATATCAGCGTGTCAGGGGGTCAAAAGACCGTCCGATTTTAAATGGCCATATGAATGTAGCATATATTGAGAAGTTAATGGAAAAGAGAAGAAGCATATATCAGAAAGCATGTGATATATCGATTGCTACCGATGGAAAAACACCGGATAAGATTGCCGGGGAAATCATATCTAAAATCTGATTTCAGATACGATATTTGGAGATATCAAAAATTTACGTTTATGAAAAAAATCTAAAAACATAAATTTATTTTGCTTTTTCCGTATGCGTGTGCTAAAATAATATCCGTTGAATATAGATGCATACACGCAACCGTAGTCTAACGGATAGAACACAGGACTCCGACTCCTGCGATGTGGGTTCGATTCCCGCCGGTTGCATCCCGAATAAGCCCGACGATGATGATTGTTGGGCTTATCTCGACTTGAAACAAGTATGATTGAGCATATAGGGTAATGACAGATTGGCAGAAGACATTTGACCAGGAGGTGTGCATATGTCAGATAAAAGTAAAAAGACAGATTCCTTGCAGGAAGAAGTAAATAAGAAAGAAGAGCCTGCGGCAGAGACTGTCCTGGAAGATACAACTATGACAACCGAATCCGATGATAGAAAAGAAAAGGATTCGGTTGATGAAATAGAGGAAATTTTAAAGGAAGAAGATTCTGAGATAGAAGATTCTGAGACAGGAGATTTTGAGATAGAAGAGTCAGAAAAGGACGCGGGCAGCGACGAACCGGAGGAAGCAGGGGATAAAGGTCCTGAAGAAGAGAATCAGGAAGAAGATGACCTTATTTTTGTAGATGAAAAATCCGTTCGTGACCGTTCTAAAATGGCAGAGGCTCCGGTAGAACATCACAAAGATGTGAAGAAGAAAAAGACCCGAAGAAGAGCCTCAGATACGATGGAAATCCAAAAGGAGAAATCTATCGCATATGTAAGAAGAAATATTCAGTTTTTGGGAATTGCCGCATTGATTATTATCGTGGCAATCGCAGCCATTGCAGTGGGAGTGAAAAAGCATAAAGCGAAAGTAGCGGAGCCTCCGGCGATTTCCGAAGTTTCGGGAGAATATGAGGCGGCAGATAATCAGGCTGTTAATGAATTGATGGAAAAATATTTTGCGGCATATGCTGAGAATGATATTGATACCTTGCAGACATATGCGCATCCTGTTTCTGATCATGAGAAAGAGTATATTCAGATATACAGTGAGTATATAGAAAGCTATAACAATGTGGTTTGTTATACGAAACAGGGTACAGATGATACGTCATATCTGACAGCAGTATATTATGAGGTTAAATTTAAAAAAGTAAAAACTCCGGCGCCGGGCATGATGTTCTTCTATATTCAGACAGATGAGGAAGGACAGTTATATATTGACAATATATATAGCCAGTATAATATGACTTATCAGGAGACAGAAGTCAATCCGGAGATATCGGCTTTGATGGCAACCTATGAAGCGGAAGAGGCGATTGTATCTTTGACAGAGGAAACGCAGCAGCGCTATGAGGAGGCAGTTGCGTCCAATAAATCCTTAAAAGAAATGGTTGAGACTACACTGCCGGAAGCTTTTGCAGATTGGAATAAGCAAAGAGAGGACGAGCTTGCAGCAGCGCAGGAAGAGGAGCAAAAGGCCTTAGAGGAACAGCAAAAGCAGCAGGAGCAGGAACAGCAAAAGCAACAAGAGCAGGAACAGCAGCAACAGGAGCAGCAACAACAGCAACAGCAGAGCAATGAGTCAGAGGCCAGCGGAAAGGTTTATGCAACGGATACAATCAATATCCGTCAGTCTGCCAGCACAGATTCTGAAACGGTAGGATCTGCCACATATGGTTCCGAATTGCAGAGAATAGCTGTTACAGAGGATGGCTGGACTAAGATTAAAACCGGAAATATTACCGGATATGTAAAGAATGATTATATTTCAGAAGAGAAGCCGGCTGCCAAGACAGCAAAGACATTGCTGCCGGGACAGAGTATTTATTTGCTGGACACCGTAAATGTACGCGTTTCGATGAGCGAGACATCTGACCGCGTAGGCGTAGCCTATTCCGGAGAAACGGTTACCGTTGTTCAGTCTTATCAGGAAGGCTGGACGAAAGTAAACTGGAACGGAAAGACGGGGTTTGTTAAAACGGATATTTTAGCTGGAATGTAGAAGTATCTAAATGAATGAAGAAATCTATAAAGTTCCCCCTACAATGCAGGAAGCAGATTTGTAGGAGGAACTTTTTGATTTAGGACCAATTTTTCTGATACCTGGTATTATGTTTTTCCTTTCAGGTATAAAAGAGTAGCAAACAAAAACGAAAAAGGATCATAAAAGATCCCTCTTGCAGCAGAACCTGTTGTTTTGCTGTAAGGGGGATTTGTGATTCCTGCCTGCTTTTTTGTATGTATTATATATTTTAAAGGAGGCAGATACAAATGAAAACATATGGGTATATCAGGGTTTCAGCAAAAGATCAAAATCCGGAACGGCAGTATATGGCATTGGATCAATTTGACATTCCGAAAAGAAATATATTTTTTGATAAGATGTCGGGAAAAGACTTTGCCAGACCGGAATATAAAAAGATGCTGCATAAGCTTAAGAAAGGAGATTTGCTGATCATAAAGAGTATTGATCGTCTGGGAAGAAATTATGGGGAAATATTGGAGCAGTGGAGAAAAATCACGAAAGAGATCGGCGCCAATATACAGGTTATTGATATGCCGTTGTTAAATACGAATACGGTACGGGGGGATCTAACAGGTGTCTTTATTTCCGATCTGGTCCTGCAGATATTAGCTTATGTGGCAGAGACAGAACGTGCATTTATTAAACAGCGTCAGGCAGAAGGAATTGCAGCGGCAAAAGCAAGAGGAGTCAGATTTGGCTGCGCGAAACTTAAGGAGCCGGAAGAATTTGAACACTATTTTTGCATGTGGAAAAGAGGAGAAATTTCCACCCGAAAGGCCGCGAAAATACTGAACATGAGTCATACCACCTTTTACAGAAGATGCGTGGAAAATTTAAAACGTCAAAACAGTTACTGTAACAAATAGTAGAATTTTTGTAACAAGTAGTAGACAACAGGAAACATATTAAAAATGCCTTCTTTTACTATGAAAATGTCGTCGTTTTGCCTTGAAAATCATTATAACTTTTCTGTTTCAAAAAGTCTGCTTTGTGAAACAGTTACAGAGGATAAAAGGATGGGCAAAGAGAAACTGAAGAGAAAAAGACCGGATATAAAAAAAACGGTCATAAAAAAACGAATCGGAAAGAATAATAAAAAGATTATGATTGTATTATTGGCGGCCTGCTGTTTTTTTGCAGGCTGTAAAATACAAAAGGAGAACAATATTGAAACAAGTGATTATATGACCGTGGCAGAAGCCTATGTACAGGCCATAAAGACCGCAGATGAGACAAAGCTTTATCCATATCTTCCATGCAGCATTGCGGATGAAAAGCTTGATGGAAATGGAAATCAGGAAAGTGAAGAAGAGTTACGGGAACGTATTCAGCAAAAACTTGAGGATTTACAAAAGGAATATACAAATTTACATTTTTGGAATTGCAGCATAGGAAGGGATCTGGATTGCGACAGAGAGAAAATTGTTCAATTTTATGCCGAAACTTATGCGGGAAAAATTGGTTGTAATCTGGTAATTGAGCAGATGAAAGAGGTTGTCATCAATTACAATTGGTATTATGGCGGGCGATATCAGGCAGATTTTGACCTTTTGTATATTGCAAAAATAGATGGCGCCTGGTATCTGTTAAAAAGCGATTGGTTGGAATATAGCATTTGAGAAATGCTGTGCGCCTTTTCATAAAATAAAAACTTGCAGGGAAAACAAAGTTTTTTCTGCAAGTTTTTTTGTGAAACAGCCATACTAATACAACTAAAAAATGATTTGTCAGATACGGGCTGTTGTGAAACGGTCAAACAGGATGAAGGAAAAGGAGTACAAGCATGGAGATGCGGGAAGAAAATAATATTGTGAAATTGGTATATGAAGAGGCTTTATTGCAGGAAAAGAGGATTTCAGATGTCTTGAGCCGGGTTGAGGATGAGGAATTGAGCGATGAGCTGAACCATCTGTTAGCTGAATGGAGATTGTTTGGAAAAAAAGCAAAAAGGCGTTTGCAGGAAAATTCTTTTACGGAAGAAGCTTTAAAGGATTTAACGGCAGAGCGGGCGGCGAAGGGGACAAATTTGCGTATGGTTCCGATGATTGATGAATATGTGATACGATCGAAGCATCCAAAAGGAGAGAAAGAGGACAGCCGGGATCAGGATGCTGACATTACCAAAGCTGAAATAATGAGAACAGAACAGATGGCGGAACGGATGAAATATATGATCCATGAAAACAGGCGGGCAGGTATTTTTGCCACGGAGTTAGCAAAAGAATTGATCGATTTTGAGGAATTATCGATAAAAAAACTGAAAAATTATGTGGAATAAAGATTTATCTTTAAAACTGAATGTGGTATAGTTAGGAGATGATTGCCTTTTGTATGATTACAATAAGGGATGAGCAGATATAGAAGCGTGCTCAGGAAGAACATGATAATGCAGATAGAGTGGAGTTGGGTGCACCAATGTCAAAGGATTTTACAGAGATAGAATCGAAGGGACAGCAAACCGGAATACGGATCAATAAATATTTAAGCGAAGCGGGTGTTTGTTCCCGAAGAGAGGCAGACCGGCAGATAGAAGCAGGGAATGTAACGATTGACGGCAGAGTCGCACAGATGGGAGACCGCATTTTACCGGGACAGAAGGTTGTTTACTGCCAAAAAGCGGTAAAACAGGAGGAAGAAAAGATTCTGCTTGCTTTTTATAAACCGGTGGGGGTGGTGTGCACCACTCAGAAAAAAGAGAAAAATAATATCGTGGATTATATCGATTATCATAAACGGATTTATCCGGTAGGGCGTTTGGATAAAGATTCGGAAGGCTTGATTCTGATAACAAATCAGGGAGAATTGTTCAATAAGATCATGCGGGCAGGCAATCGCCATGAAAAGATTTATATTGTAGATGTAAATAAGGATATTACAAAAGAATTTTTGAACGGGATGTCACAGGGTGTTTATTTACAAGAGCTGGATGTAACCACCCGGAAGTGTGAACTGAAAAAGCTTGGCAAAAGAAAATTTCAGATTACATTGACGCAGGGCTACAATCGTCAGATCCGCCGCATGTGTGAAGCTTTTGGATACCGTGTGACCAGATTGAAACGGATCCAGATCATGAATATTAAGCTTGGGGATTTGAGGCCCGGCGAATACCGGGAAGTGACCGGGGCAGAATATAGACGTCTGAAGGAGCTGACAAAATATTCCTCTCAGACCACCGTCTGCAGGAGCTGACAAGATATTCCTCTCAGATTACCGTCTGCAGAGAATGATAAATGATCCTGTCAACAGAATAGCAGTAAGTTAAGAAATGTATGTTAAGGAATCATAATACAGATGAAACAGAGAAACAGGGGGAACGTTATGGACGAAAAAATGCGTCTGGAAGAACTGAAAAAGACATTGGAATATCATATAGATCGTTATTATAATCAGGATAACCCTGAGATCACAGATTATGAATATGACATGATGATGCAAGAGCTGAAAGAAATTGAAAAAGCTCATCCTGACTGGATCACACCGGATTCTCCCACGCAGAAGGTGGGTGGAACGGCAAAGAGAACCGTCGGTGTATTAGTGCGCCATAATGTTCCTATGCTGAGTCTGCAGGATGTATTTTCAAAGGAGGATGTCTATTCTTTTGTGGAAGAGATGCAGCAAAAACTGGAACATCCGGAGTTTGTAGTAGAGTATAAGATCGACGGTCTTTCCCTCGGTCTTCGCTACGAGGAGGGGGAGCTTCAGCTTGCAGTGACCAGAGGGGACGGTATCATTCAGGGAGAGGACGTTACCGCAAATGCCAAAGTGATCAGGGATGTAAAGAGAAAGCTGAAAAATCCGATTCCTTATATCGAGGTCCGGGGCGAAGTCTACATGAAAAATGAGGATTTTGAGAAAGTAAATGAACAGCAGGAGCTTTTAGGAAAAAAACAGTTTGCGAATCCAAGGAACTGTGCGGCAGGAACCCTGCGTCAGCTTGATCCGAAGATTACGAAGGAGCGCGGTCTTTCCATGTTTGTATTTAACATTCAGGAAGTACGGGGCGCCGAGATCAAAAGTCATACAGAAGGATACGAATATTTAAAATCAAATAAGATTCCGATCATAGAAGATTATAAGGTGTGTACCACGGCAGATGAGGTCTGGGAAGCTATTTCGGCTATCGGGGAAAACAGAGGAAATCTTCCCTATGATATCGATGGTGCGGTTGTTAAGATCAATAGTTTTGCAGAACGGGAGATTTTGGGCGCCACATCCAAAGTTCCCAGATGGGCAGTCGCATACAAGTTTCCGCCGGAAGAGAAAGAAAGTAAGATCCTGGATATCGAATTGTCCGTAGGGCGTACCGGCCGTATCACACCTACGGCTGTCTTTGAGCCGGTTCGTCTGTGCGGTACCAGCGTATCCAGGGCAACACTGCACAATCAGGACTTTATTGATGATCTGGATGTGGGAATCGGGGACACGGTTGTTGTATATAAATCCGGCGAGATCATTCCAAAGATCAAAGAGGTAAGAAAGGAAAAACGTCCGGAAGGAACCGTTCGTTTCCAGATCCCGGCGGTTTGTCCGATCTGCGGAGCCAAAACCGTGCGTGAGGGAGATACCGCTGATATCCGGTGTACTTCCCCGGATTGTCCGGCTCAGAAAGAACGCCACATTATCAACTTTGTAGGCAGAGATGCCATGGATATCAAAGGATTTGGCAGTGTCTATGTGGAGGATCTGGTAAGACTGGGGTATGTTAATACCATTGCAGATATTTATGATCTGAAGGACCATCGGGAAGAACTGATCGAACAGGGGATTATCGGGAAGGAAAAAAATACGGATAAGCTTTTGGAAGCGATTGAAAATTCTAAAAACAATGAAGCATATAAATTGCTGACCGGATTTGGTATTCCAAATGTGGGAAAGGCAGCGGCAAAATCCGTGATGAAATATTTTAAAACGATGGATGCTGTTTCAGAAGCCACCGAGGAGCAGCTTCAGGAGGTTAATGATATCGGCAGCGTCAGTGCTGCCTGTATCCGCAGCTTTTTTGAAAAAGAGGCAAATCAGCAGATGCTGAAGCGTTTAAAAGATGCGGGTGTTAATATGCAGGCAGAGGAAGATGATACAGAGCAGCTTCTGGCGGGTAAAACGATTGTTGTGACAGGAACACTTCCGACACTTGGCAGAAAAGAAGCTTCGGAGCTGATCGAGAAATATGGCGGAAGAGCATCCGGTTCTGTTTCAAAGAAAACAGATTTTGTTCTGGCTGGAGAGAATGCAGGAAGTAAGCTGACAAAGGCGCAGCAGCTTGGCATTCCGGTCATTTCTGAGGAAGAATTTAAGAAAATGATTTCATCAGAAAATTAAAATGATTTTTGTGAAGGTTGCAGTTACATGTTGGAGAAATTCAAGAAAATAGATGGTGGAAAGTTAAAAAAGCTGTTATCTGTTATGCTGAAAATCGGTTTTATTGGTTTTGGCGGCGGTACGGCACTCATTCCGGTCATTGAAGAAGAGACGGTAGAGCAAAACCATCTGATAGATGCAGATGAATTTAATAAAGATGTGATTGTTGCAAATATTACACCCGGGGCACTTCCGGTTGAAATTGCATCCAGCATAGGAAGAAAGGTATGCGGGCTGCCGGGAATGGTTCTGGCGGCATCCTGTATGGCGATTCCCGGAACCTTTTTGACGGTGCTGATCGTGGCGTTGATCAATAAGAGCGCTTCAGAGGCGCTCTGGCAGATCATGTTTGCCTCTGTGGGGGTAACGGCCTATATTATTTTTATGCTCATAGAATATGCAAAGGGAACCTATCGGGAGTGCAGGATCAATCGTAATGCCAAATTAGGGATGTTTCTGATGCTGCTGGTGTTCTGGCTTACCAGTGGAAAAGAGCTGATAGAGATATTTGGTATCGATAGGACGCCGATTTTTGATGTGTCTATTATTCAGGTGCTTGTGGTAGCTTTTTTTGTAATTTTTTATACCCGAGGGGAGAAAAATAAGAAAAGGATCATCATTGCGGCGGTTATCGCCGTACTGTATATGCTCTGTGTGGGAAAGGCTCATGTGATATCCAGTGTACTGATCCGCACTATTTTGCAGCTTGCCATGATCGTGCTTTCTGTTATGGGATTGGCAAAAAGTATCGGCGGAAAAGTGCAGTTTTCCTTTCCTTCTTTTAAAAAGCTCTTAGTGGAGGAATGTACCTGGTTTATCTTTTTGTTTGTATTGTCCATACCGGCATTCCTCTTGTGCCGACAGACATTAGGGTTTTTGGGACAAGGGCTTTTATCGGCCGTACTTTCCTTTGGCGGCGGAGATGCCTATCTTGCCATAGCGGACGGAATGTTTGTCAACACCGGAATCGTGGGGGAATTTGACTTTTATCATAAGATTGCGGCAACTGCCAATGCCCTGCCGGGATCGATTCTTTGTAAAGTCCTTTCGGGCGTTGGATATGTAATTGGCTATCATCAGGAATGGGGTGCAGTAGCGGGAATAGCAGTGGCAGTTTGCGGATTTGCCTGCAGCGTGGCAGCATCCGGAGGAACGGTTTCGGCAGTCATGTACATATATGAACGCTTTGAAAATCTGGATATTTTTAAATTGATCAAAATTTACATCAGACCAATTGTTGCGGGTCTGCTGCTCAGTGTCAGCGCATCCATGCTGTATCAGAATATGCAGATTTCCGTGGATCTTAACTGGCCGGTAATACCAATACTCCTGCTGACAGCAGGTATTTATGGATTAAATCTCTTATGGAGACGCAATTCCAGAATCAGACCGATTTTTAGGGTGCTTTTGTCAGCGGCGATTTCACTGGCAGCATGTAATGGAGTGGCATTGCTGTTTTGAGCATAAGATCATAACAAACTTTATTGGAAACAAGCTTTTCAAATAATTGTAATTTTGGTATACTATAAGTTAACTGAAAGAAAATAATACTGGGAGGTAGCGTAGTGGCTGAGGATAGAAGAGGTTATAAAATCAGAGAAGACCGATTGGGAGAAATTCAGATTGCAGATGAAGTAGTGGCTATCATAGCGGGACTGGCAGCAACAGAAGTGGAAGGTGTCAGCTCCATGGCGGGAAATATTACCAATGATCTGGTCAGCCGTCTCGGCATGAAAAATCTTTCCAAAGGTGTTCGGATATCGATGGAGAATGATGAAGTTACTGTGGACCTGGCATTGAATATTGCATATGGTTATTCCATCCCTGTAGTTTCAGAAAAAGTGCAGGAAAAAGTAAAAACAGCGATTGAAAATATGACAGGTCTGAGTGTGGCCTGTATCAATGTACGCATTGCGGAAGTTGATATGAAAGCAGAAAAATAATGATCCTGGGAGGAAATTATGAGTCGTAGGGAAATCAGGGAGCAGATTTTTAAAATGCTGTTTCGTGTAGAGTTTTATGCCCAGGAGGAGTTATCTGAACAGTACGAACTGTTTGCAGAAGATTTGCAGGAATCGGATCCTGCAGACCTGGAGTACATTGAAAATAAAATAACTAATATCGAGAAAGTTCTGGAAGAGATTGACAAAGCAGTCAATGAATCTGCAAAGAAATGGAAAACGACCCGTATGGGAAAAGTAGAGCTGACGATCATTCGTCTGGCGGTATATGAAATGCGTTACGAGGAAGATATTCCTGTTTCCGTGGCGATCAATGAAGCAGTAGAGTTGGCAAAAAAATATGGCGGAGATGAATCTGCCGGATTTGTAAATGGAATATTGGCGAAACTGGCATGACAAAAAATGTTTATTCTGTAGGACAGGTTAATACTTATATTAAAAACATGTTTGCCCAGGACTTTATGATGAAGCATATATATGTCCGGGGTGAGGTGTCAAATTGTAAATATCATACTTCCGGACATATTTATTTTACATTAAAAGACAGAACGGGTACGCTAAATGCCATTATGTTTGCGGGAAACCGGAGAACGGGCTTAAATTTTCCCATGAAGGAGGGGGACAATGTGATTGTCCTTGGAGCCGTCAGGGTATATGAGAGGGATGGCAAATATCAGCTTTATGCGGAAAATATCGTATTGGAAGGCGCCGGGCTTTTATATCAGAAATATGAGCAGTTAAAGCGTGAACTGGAAGAAATGGGTATGTTTGCAGAGGAATACAAACAGCCGATTCCCAAATATCCCAAAACGGTAGGGGTTGTTACTGCGCCTACAGGGGCCGCAGTGCGTGATATTCAGAGCATTTCTGCCAGAAGGAATCCCTATGTGCAGCTTATTTTATATCCGGCGCAGGTGCAGGGAGATGGAGCGGCGGCAAGTATCATAAATGGTATTCATGCCTTGGAAGAATACGGTGTGGACGTGATGATCGTAGGCCGAGGCGGCGGTTCGATTGAGGATCTGTGGGCTTTTAATGAGGAAGCGGTAGCCAGAGCGATCTTTGAATGTACCGTACCTGTCATTTCAGCAGTCGGTCATGAGACAGATACTACCATAGCAGATTATGTGGCGGATCTTCGGGCGCCTACACCTTCTGCTGCTGCAGAGCTTGCGGTATTTGACATCCATGCGGTAATGGACAATATCCGTGCCTGTGAGATGCAGTTAAACCGGCAGATGGTAGGATATCTGGATCGTGTGAGCCGCCGGTTGGAACAGTATCAAATGAAGCTATCCTTATACAGTCCGCAGAACCAGTTATTGGAAAAGCGCCAGATCTGTATGGAACTGGAAGATAAGATGCAGCGCATTATGGAACGAAAAGTGACTGAGTGCAGACAGCGTCTGGAGCTTAAAAGCAAGCTGGA
>CAZLZX010000050.1:0-14876 GCA_964564095.1 uncultured Eubacterium sp.
AAGATGCTCTTATTGTCATGCAGTTTTCAAGGTTCAAATATATCTGAAATGCATTTCTGCAATTCATTCAAAAAACTTTCATTTTAGACTTGACTTTTAATAGTTAGTCTTTCTGATGGCGATTACTGAAACTGTGAAAGAATCATTTTAAAATCCTTCATATATTTAGGCCGCTTTAGTTTCGAGAATCTTCCATTGCTGTGAATTAAGTATACTATACTATTCCAGGTTGGGCTAGAAAAAATAGCAAAAGTTCATTCTTTTTTCAGAAACAATCATTAAATTTAAGGCAAGATCTGAAAATCTTTCTATTTTCTTGCGATATGTTAAGAAAGTCTTCATATAATATTTGTTGACGAATAATATTATATGATGTATAGTATTGTATAAGAAATAAGTAATTGATTTTGTCAACAGGGATCGGGGCTGCGGTGCAGCTTGCATTCCCGAAAAAGTGACATAGTGGATTTTAAATATCTGCTTTCCGTTACAGAGATAGGAGTGATGACATGGTATTTAACACAGGTGCAGCGCTGCTGGATGCAATCGTTCTGGCAGTTGTCTCTATGGAAGAGGAAGGAACCTATGGATATAAGATCACTCAGGACGTACGAAAGGCCATAGAGGTTTCCGAATCCACCCTGTATCCGGTGTTGCGCCGGCTGCAAAAGGATGAGTGTCTGGAGGTCTATGATATGGAGTGCGGCGGCAGAAACCGGAGATATTATAAAATTACGGAAAAAGGTTCTGTGCAGCTGAATCTGTACAAAAATGAGTGGGAAAGTTATTCATCAAAAATATCCAGTTTGTTTAAGGGAGGAAAGAGTGTATGAATCAGGAAAGATTTTTAACAGAGCTGGCGCATCTTTTACAGGATCTTCCGGAGGAAGAAAGAGAAGAAGCTCTGGATTTTTACAGGTGTTATTTTGAAGATGCCGGTATAGAAAATGAAGCGTCTGTTATTGCAGAGCTTGGTTCCCCGGAGAAAGTAGCTTATACGATCAAGGAAAGTATGAAGGATCAGGAAGACCGGGGCGAATATACGGAAAACGGATATCATACATACGAAGATAAAAGGACACCGGCGACATTAGATGCGGATACCCAAAGTGCCCAACATGATTTTGAGCAGGCAGATACGCAGGATTATTACAGGGACGCTCGGATATTTGAAGAGAAGAAACGGCGCAGAGAAGAAAGAGAAAGGCAGCAGGCAGAGCAGGAGCGTCAGCAGCAGGATAGGAGGCAGCAGGCAGACCAGGAGCGTCAGCAGCAGGATAGGCGGCGACAGAATGAAAGCCAGGCGGAGCAGGATAGACGCAGGCGGCAGGAGGAAAATATTCGGAGACATAATCAGAGAACCAGAAGCCTATTGTTGTTTCCGTTTTGGTTGATTGCAGTGATCGTTATGATCGTGGTAATGGTAGTGGTAATTGTGGCGGTAGTAGCGGTTGCAGGAGCCCTGGGGATTGGAGTATTTGCTGCAGTGATCGGTGGTATCGGTATGCTGGCTATCGGAACCGGGATAGCAGCCGGAGGAGCTGTTTTTGCCGGATTGGCCATATTGGGTTCCGGTTTATTGGCAATAGCAATAGGAGTATTGTTTATTCTGGGATTAGTGGCATTTTGTAAAAAGCCATTGCCTGCAGCCATCCGGGCAATTTGTAATGCTACAGGAAATGTGATTGACAGTTTGTCAGGAAGCGGGAGGTAATAGAAGATGAAACGATTTGCAAAAGGGTGTTTGATATTGGTTGTATCGTTGGTTATTACCGGAGTGGTACTTCTGTGCGTGGCTGCCGGCGGCGGCGTAAACAGAGCAACATTTAGAACATTGAGCAATCAGCATGCATTGCGCTTCGGCCCGTTTTATTTATATATGGACGGACCCCTGTCATGGCATGTAATGGGGCGGAGCTCATCGGATGCAGGTTATGATGATTGGGATTTTGATTATGATGACCTGGAGGATCTGAATGATGACTTAGAGGATTTGAATGAGACGGTACAGCGCAGCTCCAATGGATCGTACACTACGACTCATTATGAATTTAATACGGATAGTATAAATTCAGTTGTTATGGATCTGAATGGAGCAGAGGTTAAAGTATTGCCTTCTGATAATGAGAAGGTTCAGATTGATATAAGATCGTATGCGCATACAGAACATACCGTGGAAATGTCCGGGGATACGTTGGATATCTATTACGATAGAGTAGATAATATATTTATGAATTTTGGACATCGTGGTACGGAGGTAAAGATATATTTGCCAGAGGATTTTCAGACAGATCGTTATGACTTTGATGTGGATGCTTCCGATGTGGATGTAGATGTAGAGCTTTGCGCCCGGAACATTTCCATGGATGTGGATGCCTCGGATATGAAATGCTCCAAGACTGTGCAGGCAGACCAGATGCTGGAGCTGAATCTGGATGCCGGGGACTTAAGTATTGGCAAAGTATTGTGTAACGGGGATATGAAGGCTGACTGCAATGCCGGAAATCTTGAGGTCGATGGAAAGAGCTTTGGAAATATCACGGCGGATGTGGATAACGGAGATGCTGAGTTTGAACTCAAGGGAAATAAAGGTGTCAACTGTACGTATATTCTGAAAGGCAATATGTCGGATATGGAAGTAAACGGTCAGGATTATGATGAATTGGATACGGATGTCACGATTCAGGGAGATGCAGGAGCGCCTGTGATATCTTTGTCATGCGATGTGGGAAGTCTGGAGTTCAGACTGAAATAAAATAAGAAGCTTTTGAAAGCAGAAATATTTTTATTGTGAAATGACACAGGAATCAGAAAAGTAATTGATTTTTCATAAAAAAATGTGCATACTAATTTTAAGAGAGCTGTACAGTCAGCGGGAAGGAGACGATTATGTCAGACAAGAGGTTGTGTAAATCAAGTAAAAACAAGGTGTTGTGCGGAGTTTGCGGAGGTATTGCGGAATATGCGGGGCTCGATCCGACATTAGTTCGCTTGATCTTTATATTATTATGTTTTGCGATTGGCGGAGGCATTTTGATTTATTTGATCGCAGCGATCATTATGCCTCATGACGAATAAGCACAGGAAGGACGATATGGGGAGAAGAAGCATAAGAAAAAGAATTGTATTGGGGATGCTGTCGGCAATGACGCTGACCATGACGGCATGCGGCGTAAAGCCGGCAGCAGATACGGAGTCATCAGAAGATTCGGATCATGCCAGGATTCAGGGAGTGATCGAAGAGCTTTCATCAGAGCCGGAGTATGATATAACACTGGACCGTAATCTGTCATCAGAAGCGCCGGAGCCATTTACAATGCTGTTTACCGGGGACGTACTGTTTCAGGACAATATCATATCTGCCTATGAGAGAAATGGACTGAATGGGATCTTATCTCAGGAACTTCAGGAGGAAATGCAGAATGCGGATATGACGATGATCAATGAGGAATTTCCGTTTGGCGTCGGAGGCGAAAAGGCTCCTGATAAACAATATACCTTTAAGGCTGACCCGTCCTATGTAACTGTGTTCCATGAGATGGGGGTGGATCTGGTTTCGCTGGCAAATAATCATGTGTTGGATTTTGGACAGGATGTTCTGTCACAGACGTTTGTTACTTTGGACGAGGCTGAGATACCATATGTAGGGGCAGGGGAAACCCAGGAGAGAGCCATGGCATGGGAGAGCTTTGATTTAAAGGGAACAAAGGTAGGCGTACTCTGCGCTTCCAGAGTGATTCCGGTGGTAGAATGGGATGTCAGAAATTGTCAGCCCGGCGTGTTTACGACCTATGATCCGACTCTTCTGGTGGAACAGATCGGGAAGGCAAAGCAGGAAAATGATCTGGTAGTCGTGTATGTCCACTGGGGAATTGAAAAAGCAGAAACCCCGGAGGCCTATCAGCGGGAGCTGGCGCATGCTTATATAGATGCAGGTGCGGATCTGGTGGTGGGGGCTCATCCTCATGTACTGCAGGGAATCGAATTTTATGAGGGTGTTCCTATTGTATATAGCCTTGGAAATTATATGTTTCATCCTACAATAGACAAAACAGCGGTATTAAAGGCGAATGTAGACGCTGACAGAAATCTGTCCATTCAATTGATTCCGGCAGCAGCGGCAGATTCACAGACAGCAGCGCTAAGCGGAGATGCTGCAAATGAATTATACCGCTATATGGAAAGCATTTCTTTTGATGTGGAGATCGACGAACAGGGGATAGTCAGTCCGAAGTAAACGCATAGATATGAAACAGGTAATGTCTGCGAAAATACCTGGCTGTAATATTTTGCGGACAAGCATTTTCTTTTTTTGTCAAAGTGTAATCCACTTTTTGCATAACAGAATTTCAAGTTTTATCTTTTTTTAAAAAAATGAGCGGCTGACAGCCCGAATTTAGAAAGATTTTCTAAAATAATTGAACCGTATAGTAACCATATATAATGCAATTTGTATATTGGACATTTAATATTCTGCAAATTATAATAAAATCACACAAAAAGGTCAGGGTGTGATATGATATGTATATAGTACATGTCATAAGGTTTTATGCAGTCGCACGCGGGAGCTCGCGGTAGTCAGGATGGGGAATCGGAAAAGACATCGGGAGCATTTGCGTTCGTCTGCGATTATGGTTATGGTATTATAGAAAAGGCAGACGAGAAGGAGGAACACTATGAAAATTTTAGGTATTTCATATGGCACCAAAAACGGAAATAATGATGCTATGTGTAAAGAGGCGCTGATGGGTGCGCAGGAAGCCGGGGCAGAGATCGAATTTATTCAGATGCAGTCACTGGTAATCAAACATTGTACAGGATGTATCGCATGTGTAAAATCCCTGTTCAGCGGAAGAGGAAATCTTTGCGTATTGAAAGACGATTTCCCATGGCTGCTGGACAAGATGCTGGATGCGGATGGAATCATCAGTTCAGTGCCAATTTTTGAGAAAGGTTCTACCGGTTTATTCCATACGGTAACAGACCGTTTTGGACCGCGTATGGACAGAGGTAACAACATTATTGCAGATAAGATGTCAAGAGAGAATGGCGGTCCTGGGGTAGACCCGCGTATTCTTAAGGAAAAACCGGTTTCCTATATGGCAGTCGGAGGATCGGACTGGGCGACACGCGTACAGGTTGACTGTGCAATGCAGGCGCTGACACCAAAGTGGACTGTTATCGATAATGATGTATTCGGATGGTCCAAAGGTATTTTGATGAATGACGAAGCGTTGGCAAGAGCACATCAGATCGGTGTCAATCTTGCAAATGCAGCAAAGGATAATCTGGAAGGCAAAGAGATGAAGTATCTTGGCGAGAAGGGCGTATGTCCACATTGCCACAGCAAAGAATTTTATATTGATCCGTGCACAAGCGCAGTAACATGTGACCTGTGCGGCATGGTAGGTAAGCTTGAAGATGTAGCAGGCAAACTTACATTTGTTTTCCCGGAAGAGCAGTTAGAGCATGCACATGACACGATTCCAGGTAAATTTATTCATGCTAACGATATCCAGGTAAATGAAGGAAAACTGGCAGAGATGCAGAAGAGTAATCCTGAATTTAAAGCCCGTAAGAAAAAATATATGGAGTTTATCCAGGGTACAGTTCCAGAAAGATAAAAACTTCAGAAAGCGCGAAATCCAAAAAATGCTTCCCGTAAAACCATGATACCCGGGAGCGATGCTTTATGAAGAGCCATAAAAAAGTAAAGGATAGGGAACGGGAAGCCGTTCCCTATCCGCAAATACATAAAATCATTGAGAAAGAAGGAGAAAACAATGGCAGATTTTAAATTTGAACCAATGCGAAGCCTCATTTATGTTGACTGCGCATGTGAAGATTATAGACCAAAATTACAGAGATGGCTTTACAAAACACATATTCCGGATAGTATTTCACAGTTTGAGCCATATGTTACAAAATATGCATTTTATCCGTCCTTCCCGATTCCGCCAGAGGGAGACCGTTTTGGATATGCAAGAATGCAGTTGACGGAGCATCACTGGCTGGTAAGCGATCTTGATCCCCGTCTTGAGATCAAGGCGATCGCTGAGACATTCCCTCTCGATGTACTTGTATGGCAGGGAAATCTTCCGGCATCCGCTTTAAACGGCGGACAGATCGAGACAGAGGGCGATGCAGGAAATGAAGCCCGTAAGTCTAATAATGCAGAGGGAAAACCATTTATTTTCTGCTTTCTTCCAATGTGGTGGGAGAAAGACATCAAAGGAAAAGGCCGTACCATCGAAGATGGAGCAAACTATCGCTTCAATATGTCGATCGGATTTCCGGAGGGTGTAGATAAAGCAGAAGGCGAGAAATGGTTATTTGAAAAAGTAATTCCAATCTTTGAAGCTGCACCGGAGTGTACACGTATTCTTTGCAGCAACGTAAAGAAAGATATCAACGGATGTGTCATGGATTATGTATTAGAGCTCTGGTTTGAGAATCAGTCCGGATGGTATAAGGTAATGGTAGAAGATACCAAAGCTTTAGAGAAACCGGAATGGGCGCAGCAGGATGCATTTCCATTCTTAAAGCCGTACCACAATATCTGCAGTGCGGCAGTGGCAGATTATACACCGAGCAACAATTTGGCAAATTATCGCGGATATATTACTATGAGGTAGTGTCTTCTTTCATAAATTACCCTGTTTCTTATATGAAACGGGGTAATTTTTTTAAATTTTATCCACAGATCTGTTTCAAAAAGACGGCATTTGGCGCATGAAAAATGATAAAGCAGGACTTTTTATTCTTTACGAAAATAAAGATTGATGATAAGCTAATTGGGAAAAATGTTTGATAAAACTATAAAAAGGATGATCTATGAGTGCTAGGAAGTCAAAATTAGTTGTGACCAGATATCAGATTCCATCCAATGATTGCGCGAACTGCAGGATTGCGCTGGTATCGGATCTGCATGACAGACCTGCGGACCGGGCGCTTGCACTTTTGGAAAAAGAGAAGCCGGATCTGATCATAGCGGCGGGAGATATGCTGGAGCGGTGTACGGAAGGCATGAGTCCCTATACAAAGGCAGAGATGGATGCCTGGCAAGGTATTACAAAGGACAGGAAAGCCGTTTATTATTTACTGAAAGGCATACAGGGGATCGGCAATTATCTGCACGTAAATGACGAAGTGTTTCACGATGGACTGTCATTTTTGGAAAAAGCTGCAGAAATTGCTCCGCTTTTTTATGGCGTAGGAAATCACGAATGGTATTTTCTGCCATCAGATGAACGAGTCTTTGCAGAGTATGGGATACAGGTGCTGGATAACCGTGACATTTCCTGGGAGGTAAACAGGAGCATCATTCGGATCGGAGGATTGTCTACCAGATATGATCTTCCGTGGTTGGAGAAGTTTTCCAAAAAAGAGGGCTGCAAAATATTGATCTGTCATCATCCGGAATATTATAAGAAGTTTATAAGGGGAACAAGTCTGGATACCTTTTCCCTTGTTTTATCCGGACATGTCCATGGCGGTCAATGGAGAATTGGAAAGTATGGCGTACTGGCGCCGGGACAGGGGATGTTTCCGGAATATTGTCATGGCGTGTATCATCAAAAGCTGGTGGTCAGTGCGGGACTTGCCAATACGGCCAGTATTCCCCGCTTTGGAAATCCAACAGAGCTGGTTATGATCCGGTTAGGCGGTTGAGGGATTATTTTTTGATCCGAAGTATGCGTATAACGTTATGAAAAGTAAAAAGAAGATTGGCGCGGCAGCCATGTAAAGGGTGGCTGCAAGATACAAAAACATAAAGCAATGTGAACAAGAAAGGATTATCAGATGAAAGCAGCGATTATTACATCCAGCGACAAAGGATACGCAGGAGAGAGAGAAGACGTCAGCGGACAGGTAATGGAGGATATGCTGAAAGAAGCGGGATATGAAGTGATGAGAAAGGTAGTGCTTCCGGACGAGAAGCAGATGCTGGCAGATGAAATGATAAGCATGTGCGAGGATGGTGCAGATCTGATCATGACAACGGGGGGAACCGGTTTCTCCAAACGTGACGTGACACCGGAAGCAACAAAGATGGTCATTGAAAAAGAGGCGAGAGGAATCACAGATGCGATTCTTTTTTATTCTCTTTCCATTACACCGAGAGCCATGCTTTCCAGAGCAATTGCGGGAATCAGGGGAGAAACCTTGATCGTAAATCTTCCGGGAAGTCCAAAGGCGGTAAAGGAAGCGCTGGAATATATATTGCCGTCCTTAAAACATGGACTGGAGATTTTAAAGGGCGAAGCAAGCGAGTGTGCCAGAAAAGAATAGCTGTTAACAGACACAAGAGAATATGCTGAAAAAGTGCATGGGTCTGGGATACAAAGTGTAACTGATAAGAATAATCAATAGAATGCAAATGAAGAAAACTATCAATAGAGACCTTGACGGGAAAAGAAAAGTTATATATTATTAACTAAGGTTAAGTAAAGCTAACCATCAAGGAGGAAACAAGATATGGATAAAATTCAAGTTGTATTCTGGTCACAGTCAGGAAATACACAGGCAATGGCAGAAGCTATTGGAAAAGGAATCACAGAAGCAGGAAAAGAAGCAGAAGTAGTATATGTGGGAAGCGCTTCTTTGGATGCACTGAAGGAAGCAAAGGTATTTGCTCTCGGCTGCCCGTCTATGGGTGTGGAAGTGCTTGAGGAAGGCGAGATGGAACCCTTCGTAAGTGAAGTGGAAGCATTTGCGGGCGGCAAGACAATCGCATTGTTTGGCTCCTATGGCTGGGGCGATGGCGAGTGGATGCGTGACTGGGTCGACAGAATGCAGAGCGCAGGTGCGACCGTATTAAACGGAGAGGGCCTGATCTGCCAGGAGGCGCCGGATGATGATACAATTGCAGAATGCGTAAATCTCGGTAAACAGTTAGCAGAAATTTAAGTACAGTAAATAGTATAAAAAGTCATAAATGTACATATCGGGCGTTTGTCGTTTCGTGTGTACCATACACTGATCAATCTCAAAACATAAGTAAATCAATTCTCTAATCTCAAATCAGCCAGATGTTAAAGGCAAAAACGATAGTTTCTGCCGACAGCATCTGGCTTTTTGTTGAAATCAGATTTTTCGACTGATGGAATCGGAAACTGACATTTTTTATCATGGATAAAAGTAATAAAATTTATCAAAAAAGAAAAGGCGATAAATTCTCTCAATTATACGGTTGCCATAAAGAACGAATATGATAAAATGTGTTAGGTTAAAAAGAACTAACTTAAAGTAATTAATGCTAATAAAAGCAGCTCCGTCAAAATGAGCAGCATAATGGAGAACATAATGAAGAAAAGAAGTGTTATAATTGCAGCTCTGTGCTGCATGCTGGCATGCTCATCTCTTGCAGCCTGTCAGTCAGAAACAGTCAACAATTCTGATTCCACATCAGAGCGGACCTCATCGCAGGGAGAGCAGACAGCAGATGCTTCTGTAATAACAGAATATACGGATGAAGTATTTGCTATGGATACATATATGACTTTAACAGCATATGGAGAGAATGCCGAGACGGCAGTAAAGGCAGGCATAGAAGAAATACAGCGTTTGGATGCGCTGTGGTCCACTGGAGATGAAAACAGTGAGATAGCTGTGATCAATCAAAACAGCGGTGGGTCTATGTCGGAGGAAACTGCTTATCTGGTGGAGCGTGCATTGGAACTTTATGAAAGTACGGAGGGAGCCTTTGATATTTCTATATATCCAGTGATGGATCTTTGGGGATTTACCACAGGTAACTTTGCGGTTCCCACAGAGTCAGAGTTGAAACAGACGCTTGCTCTGGTAGGTGCGGACCGGTTGCAGGTAAATACGGATGAGACGACGGGAGAAACAATGCTTTCTATGGAAGATGGGATGCAGATAGATCTGGGAGGTATCGCAAAAGGCTATACATCCGGACGTGTTATGGACATTTTTCGGGAATATGGCATTACAAGTGCTATGATCAATTTGGGAGGCAATGTATTTGTGCTTGGAGACAAGACAGATGGAACCAAATGGAAAGTGGGTATTCAGGATCCGGAGGATGAAGCTGCTTCTCTGGGAGGAATTGCTATTTCAAACAAAGCGGTCATTACATCTGGAGGTTATGAGAGATATTTTGAAGATGAAAATACAGGTGTCAGATATCATCATATCATTGATCCGAAGACAGGGTATTCAGCGAATAACGGTTTAATATCCGTTACTATTATCAGCGAGGACGGCACGTTAGCAGATGCACTTTCCACATCGTTGTTTGTTATGGGGACAGAAGAAGCGGTTGCATATTGTGAAGCACACTGTGAGAATGATGGCTTTGATGTGATCATGGAGACTGAGTCAGGAGAACTCTATATCACAGATGATCTGGAAGAAGACTTTATTGATATTAATGGAAATACTTCTCTGAATATCATTATGACTCAATAAGAGCGGATCGAACAAAGAAAGGATCAAATATGAAGAAAAAGAAACTTTCGACAAAGACAGTGGCTTTGTTGGCGATGATGATTGCCATTGCGCTTATTTTTAGCTATGTGGAAGCCCTGATACCTATTAGTTTCGGAATACCGGGTATCAAATTGGGACTTGCCAATCTGGCGATCGTAGCGGCCTTGTATTTGTTAGGAGGCAAGCAGGCGGTCTTTATATCAGTGGTTCGTATCATATTAAGCGGATTTTTGTTTGCTAATATGGCATCCATCCTGTATAGCCTTGCAGGGGGACTGCTTAGTATTGCGGTCATGATTTTGCTGAAAAAGACGGGAAAAGTCCCGATTGTTACTGTCAGTGTGATTGGAGGTATCTGTCATAATGTTGGACAGCTGATCATAGCTATGCTGGTAGTAGAAAACGCCAGTCTTGCCTTCTATCTGCCGGTTTTGCTGATTGCCGGTTTCCTGACAGGACTTTTGATCGGTATTGTGTCACATTTGGTATTGCCATCCATCAGGAAGGCATTTCAGACTGTATGATAATTCGGGATTAATGATAAAAAAACACAGTAAAAACAGCTTAATGACAAAATTTCTGGATAAGAGTAAAAGGAATTGACTATGACGGAGTAGTAGTGTTAGGATAACTCCGGTTAGAGTGAACTAATACAACATGTTAACATTGAGGAGTATGAAAAGGAAGCGAGAAGAATGGGTATGAAAAAAAGATTATCTTCATTTGCACCGGCTTTGTCCGCGGTTTTGGTAGTGGCGTGCATTGGCGTTTCTTTGGCTGGTTATACGCCGGAGGTTTATGCTGTGCAGACACCGGAGATATCAGGAATTGTGGAAGAAACCAGTGAAGAGGTGGAGACTGGCGAAGGTCAGGTATTTAATCTGGCAGATGGAACCTATGAGGGAACTGGAACCGGTTATGCCGGAAAGATTACAGTTTCAGTTGAGATAAAAGATAAAAAGATCGTGGCCATTGATGTTTTATATGTGGAAGCAGATGATGAGGCCTTTTTTAACCGTGCAAAGGGAGTTATTGATAAGATTATCGCAGCTCAGAGCCTTGACGTAGATGTGGTATCGGGAGCTACATACAGTTCCAATGGAATTATAAGCGCAGTAAGGAATGCACTGACCGGAGAAACAGACAGCGGTGAGACAGCAGCTGCGGCTGCAAGTACGGGCCAGGGCTCTACTACAGTGGAGCAGGTAACAGATGCAGCGGCTTATAAAGACGGGACTTATTATGGCACCGGGACAGGATTTGCTGGTCCTTTGACAGTGAAGGTAGTGATCAGCGGAGGTAAGATTGCTTCCATAGAGATAACAGAGACAAAGGATGACGCCAGCTATTTAAATAAGGCAAAAGCGTTGATTTCTAAGATTATTTCCGGTCAGAGCACAAATGTAGATACGGTATCTGGAGCTACATACAGTTCGGTGGGAATCATTAATGCTGTCAGAAATGCTTTGGCAAAAGCGGCAGTGTCAGGAACAGCAGATACTGCACAGATCAGCACGGTAGGCAGCCAGAGCGCTTCGCAGACAGTTGCCCAAGGCGAAAGCGGTAAAATCCCATATGTGGATGGTGTTTACTATGGTACCGGCGAAGGATATGGCGGCGATATCACAGTAGCTGTAGTGATTCAGAATAAAACAATAAAAGCGGTGCTGATCACGGATGCACAGTATGAGGATGAGGAATTCTTTAATCGTGCAAAGGTAGTAGCTGAAAATGTAGTGACAGCTCAAAGCACCAAAGTAGATACGGTATCCGGAGCTACGTACAGTTCCCGGGGTATTCTGGAAGCAATTGAGAATGCCCTTCTGGAAGCAAAAAAAGCAACGGAAGGAAATACTGGCAGCAGCAACCAGAACAGTGGAAATGGCAGTCAAAATAGTGGAAATGGAACAAATAATAGTTCTAATGGCAGCCAGAACGACACTGATAATAGTGGAAATTCATCCGATGAGAATACTGAAACGGGCGAAGTGTATGCCGATGGAGTATATGACATTGTCGTTCGCTGTGAACCGGATGAGAATGAGGAATTTGAAGCATACAATCTGTCCATGAAGATTACGATTAAAGGGGATCGTATCTTTGCAGTTTCTGATGTGGAAGGCGATGGCGCATCCGATAATAACACATATATTCGGAAGGCAGTAAATGGCACGACAAAGTACCCAAGTATTATTTCACAGATACTTAATCTGACGAAAGAGGATATGACGGATGAAAAATTGGATACTCTGGATGTGGTATCCAATGCAACCTGCACATCAGAGTCGATCAGAGAGGCGTGTAAGAGGGCATTAGCCACAGCGAAAGAAATGCTTGGACAGGGAGAAACGACCGAAGAGTAAGTTTATTGGGCTCTTCTGATTGAGCAGAAGGCATGAAGTCAGAATTTGTGATGGTAGAGGTAAAAAAGAATGAGAAAATTTTGGGTCAGAATCCTGAATGTGGCTGTGATCCTGATAGCATTGTTTGGCTATAATATGGTCATTCAGGCCAGAGAACAGGCAGATGAGATCGCCCGTTTAAATGCCGAGCTTGTTAGCGCCCAGATAAATGCGGGCAGCGAAGATGCATCTGCATCGGTTTCCTATACAGATGGTACTTATAGCGGTACCGCTATGGGGTTTGGAGGGGATGTGACAGTAGAAGTCCTCATAGAGGGGGGACAGATCACAGATCTTACTATCGTATCTGCCGAGCATGAGGATGGAGCGTATCTGGCTATGGCAGAGGATATTATTCCTGCTATTATAGAGGCGCAGTCCGCAGATGTGGATACGATCAGTGGGGCGACATTCAGCTCCACAGGAATAAAAGATGCCACAGCGCAGGCATTAGAAGAGGCAAAACAGTAGTATGAAGAAATTTGATAAAAAGGGAATCAAGAAAGTACATGTATGGGTGCGTGCCATTATACAGCTTCTGTATTTTCTGTTCCTGCCATCAGCATACACGGCAGCATTTGCCGGTGTGAAATATATATTTACACAGATAGGTTCAGGCAGCAGAGTAGAGCTGACCTCATTTGTGACAGTATTGATCGTTTTATGTGTATATACTGTAGTATTCGGCAGATTTTTCTGTGGCTTTGCATGTGCATTTGGGAGCTTGGGAGATGCAGTGCATGCCTTGTACATATGGATTTGTAAAAAATTGAAAAAGAAACCCGTGAAAATGAGTGCAAATCTGGCGTCCAATTTGTCCGCGGCAAAGTATTTGGTCCTGGCAGTTGTTGTAGTGCTTTGCTTTGCAGGTTTATTCAGTAAGACCCAGGGAAGCAGTCCATGGGATGTGTTTTCTATGATTCATGCTGGAAACTTTGCATTAGGCGGCTATGTGGTTGGTATCATATTGTTGGTTCTGATCCTCATAGGGATGTGTATACAGGAGAGATTTTTTTGCAGGTTTCTGTGTCCGATGGGAGCGGTATTTTCACTCCTGCCGGTGCTTCCGTTTTTTTCCCTGCACAGGGACAGAGAGAACTGTATCAAGGGATGCAGCGCCTGTACCAGAATGTGTCCTTCCGGAATAGAGCTTCCGGAGAAAGGGTCGCTGGAAGTATCAGGAGACTGTTTCCAGTGTCAGAAATGTACGGATACCTGTCCGAAAGGAAATATCCGTACAGGAATTGCAAAAATAAGAGGCAATGAGATCGTATTTACGATTATACGTGCCGGAATATTGTTGGTATTATTCTTATGGCTTGGACTGTAAGATGAAATATATGTAGTTTTAGAATTGAATATGGCATAACCGTTTTGCACTGCGTGCAGACGGTTATGAAAGTTTTCTTTATAGTACATTCGTGAGATATCTATGCAAATTCTTTGCGATAAGATCTCTGAATATATGATCAGGCATTTTCAGCAGTTTTGATTCAGAGATATTCCTCCGTAATTACTGAAAAAGAAAGACCTGGTAGGGGCCCCTCCACAGATCAGAATAGTGTGTTTTGCGTTGCGATATTGACAGATACATGTCTGCCTGCGTTTTTTGAACGCAAAATAGCTGCTGTAGATTTTTGTAAAAGAAAGTCTTAAAGCGCAATGGAATTGGTTGAAAGTTAGTTAAAGCTAACTTTTGATAATAACAAAGTATAATAAAGAATAGGAGGAAAAGATGAAAAAGAAATTATTGGTAACTAAGATAGTACCTACTATCATGGCAGCTTCTATGGTCGCCAGTATATGCCCAATGACAGCATTGGCTGTAAGCGGCGATCAGGTTGCGGCAGACGGAACGTATAAGGCAAGCGCTGATGTAAAGTTCAATGATGCGGTATACGAATATGAAGAAGAAAGCGATTGGGAACCCTATGGTGTAGCAGTTAGTCTTACTGTGAGTGGAGGTAAGTTTACCTCCATAAACGTGACGCCTGACAGTAATTATACCAGTGTCAACAA
>CAZLZX010000050.1:14886-16089 GCA_964564095.1 uncultured Eubacterium sp.
GAAAGAGCCACAACGAAAAACAAAGGAATCGCTACAATGCTTGTGGGACAGCCTGCAACAGAAGATACTATTTTAAATTGGGAGGCAGTGTCTGGTGCGACTTGTACTTCTACAGCAATTAAAGATGCTGCATTAGAGGCAATCGCAAATGCAGATGTGGCGAAAGAAATCTATGTTACCATGAATGTACCTTATGAATTGTTTATGGATGCATATGGTCTGGATGACGCTGCAGTATGGGATGTAGGTACCGAGTATGACGCAGTGACAACTGCAACCACAAGCAAGTCTATGGGAACTACCGGTACTGCGAAGGGTACATATAATGATGGTACGAATGTTCTGGGAGTAACCATTCCTGTGCATGTTAGTGCAGAGGATTATGCAAAGCTTGACAGTACACTGACATTAAATGACAATTTTTACTATACTGTACTGGATTCTGAACCAGAGTATTACAGTGAGCTGACTATCGAGTCTGATGGCAGCTATAGCTTTTCTCCGATTCAGACGAGCAACATCAATACGGATTATCTTTATGTTGATACTGTAGATTTGGATTTACAGTACGGAGATTATCAGGTAGATGTAAATGGTGTGTATAACAATCTGTCAATGGAATTGGACGGTACGGATGCTACTTATGCAATTCAGGTAGGAGAGGATGAGTATATCTATGATTATACCATTTATGGCGCTGTGCTTAACGCTACGGGCACTGATGGAAACGATTACAGCTATGGTCTGACCACTCTGGAAAACCTTTGGTATGGAACAAGATTTGAATATCTTCAGATCGCATGGTCCGTAGAGGAAGGAAAATGTCTGACAAACCATGGAGGAAACCTGTTCTATCAGTTCGACGGCATTAATGGAGCTACCTTAAACAGCATTGACCTTATCACAAATCTTGGCGTGATCACAGTCCCCTGTGTGACAACTGCTGAGGATGACACCCAGACACCGGGACTGAAGACAACAGAATATTATGGTGGAGATCTGAGCAATTTTAAATACTCCATTTCAAATGATTCAAAAGAGCTTGTGCTTGAGAACCTTCCGACAGAACTGGAAGACGTGCAGGTGACGCTTTCCGGCGGATTGGCTGATAAGGCAGGTGTTGAAGGCGGAAAGGTTGCGCTTGCAGATTATCCTGAGGCAGGTACACAGTATACTCTGACGATCAGCAGCAGCAACTATCCG
>CAZLZX010000051.1:0-15966 GCA_964564095.1 uncultured Eubacterium sp.
GAGCCCACAAGTGCGTTTGGAACAAAATCACTGGGGGAGCCTCCGGCTTGTTCCGTTGCGCCGGCAATCCGCAATGCTGTGTATCAGGCAACGGGGGTATTTATTGATGAAGCGCCATTAACACCGCATATTCTCTTCCGGCGATTTAAAGAAGAGGGATTGATTTAAGGAGGGTTTGTTTATGTATGATATAAAGGCTCTTTATGAGGCTGAGAGTGTGGAACATGCGATCAGGCTTCTGATGCAGCATCCCGAAGCACAGATCATTGCCGGGGGAAGTGATGTTCTTGTTCAGATGCGCGAGGGAAAACGTGCGGGCAAAGAACTGGTAAGTATATATGGAATTGATGAGATGCGCGGTGTCCGTTACGAGGAAGACGGAGCGATACGAATCGGCTCGCTGACAAGCTTTTCCCATATCACGAAAGATCCGATCATTCAGAAGCATATCAACGTGCTGGGAGAGGCGGTGGATATGGTCGGCGGACCGCAGATTCGTAATATTGGCACGATAGGCGGAAATACATGTAATGGCGTGACTTCGGCAGATTCGGCTTCCACGCTTCATGCATGGGATGCGGTTGTGGAGATCACAGGACCGCAAGGTGTGCGCCGTGTACCGATCCATGATTTTTATATTAAAGCCGGTACAGTTGATCTGAAGCCGGCTGAGATTCAGACTGCGATCATTATTCCGAAGGCATCCTATGAAGGATACAAAGGACACTATATTAAATATGCAATGCGTAATGCCATGGATATTGCCACAACAGGATGCTCCGTAAATGTAAAATTGTCGGAGGATAAGAATACGATAGAGGATGTTCGGATCGCCTACGGGGTTGCCGGTCCTGTCCCGATGCGTGCGCCTTTTGCAGAGGCAGCGGCCAGGGGGAAAGCCGTTTGTATGAAGACTGTAAAAGAATTTGCACAGGCGGTGCTTGAGGATATTAACCCTCGCGACAGCTGGCGTGCATCTAAGGCATTCCGGGAGCATATTGCTGTGGTGCTTGCAGAGCGTGCCCTGTTGGAATCTATACGATTGTCCGGAGGTAAGTGCAATGAGTAAACATCAATATAAATTAGTGAGCTGTACGATCAATGGAAAAGAAGTAGAAAAAATGGTGGATGTGCGGGCGTCCCTTACGGATATGCTCCGCAACGATTATCGTCTTACAAGCGTGAAAAAAGGCTGTGAGGTCGGGGAGTGCGGCGCCTGTAATGTACTGATTGATGGAGAATGTTTTAATTCCTGCATCTATCTTGCCGTATGGGCGGAAGGAAAAAACATAAGAACTCTGGAGGGAGTAACAGGTCCAAACGGGGAATTATCTGACATCCAGCAGGCATTTGTAGATGAGACTGCGGTACAATGCGGCTTTTGTACACCTGGATTTATTATGAGTGCACTGGAACTTTTAGAGCAGAACAAAGAATTTTCCGACGCGGAGATCCGTAAAATGCTGTCGGGTCATCTCTGCCGCTGTACCGGTTATGAAAACATTTTCCGGGCAGTGAAAAAGACCATGCTTCGCAGGCTGGGAAAAGAAGCAGAAGCAGAGCTTGTATAGCAGTATACGATAAAATGGGGGACTGCCCTGATGCATCGGATCATGTATCCGGACAGTACAAATGATGTAACAGGAGATTAATACAGTACAAATGATGTAACAGGAGATTAATTATGGGAGAAGAAAAAAGAAAATATGCGTCTATTTTTGAATTGGATGGGATTCCCAGACTGATTGAAGCGCTTCCTTTGGCGCTGCAGCATGTGGTAGCAATGATCGTGGGCTGCGTGACACCGGCGATCATTGTGGCAGGAGTGGCAGGTCTGGATAGCACAAACCGGATCATGTTGATCCAGTCATCACTGGTAGTATCTGCCATTGCAACATTTATACAGCTTTTTCCGATTGGAAAAAAGGGCGGTTTCCGGTTTGGATCGGGGCTTCCGGTCATTATGGGAGTCAGCTTTGCCTATGTTGCAAGTATGCAGGCAATTGCGGCGGATTACAGCATTGCAGCTATTTTTGGGGCACAGATCATTGGCGGTATCGTTGCTGCGGTAATTGGATTTTTTATCGACAAGATACGAAGAGTATTTCCGCCTCTGGTAACGGGCACGGTAGTATTTACGATCGGTCTGTCCCTGTACCCGACTGCGGTCAATTATATGGCAGGCGGGACTTCCAGCGCAGATTATGGAAGCTGGCGGAACTGGCTTGTAGCGATTATTACGCTGGCGGTCGTAACGATCCTGAATCATTTTTCAAAAGGATTTGTGAAATTGGCATCTATTTTGATCGGTATTATCGCAGGATACATAGTGGCTGCATTATTTGGAATGGTAGATCTGGCGCCTGTGAGTCAGGCAAGTTTTTTTCAGACACCGCAGATCATGCATTTCGGAATCAGCTTCGAACCGTCTTCCTGCATTGCCATTGCGCTGCTGTTCGCAATCAATGCGATTCAGGCGATCGGCGATTTTACAGCCACCACAACAGGAAGTATGGATCGTGAGCCGACAGATCATGAGATGAAAGGTGCGATCGTCAGTTACGGATGCATGAATGTGATCGGTGCCTTTTTGGGAGGGCTTCCAACAGCCTCTTACAGTCAGAATGTAGGTATTGTCGTGACCACGAAGGTAATCAACCGTTTTGTTCTTGGAATGGCGGCAGGCATATTGCTGATTGCTGGTCTTGTGCCTAAGTTTTCCGGACTTTTGACGACCATTCCGCAATGTGTGCTTGGAGGTGCGACAATTTCCGTATTTGCATCTATCGCAATGACAGGGATCAAACTGATCACATCTCAGAAGATGACATTCCGAAACACTTCTATTGTAGGTCTTGCGGTTGCTTTGGGGGTAGGAATAACACAGGCTTCTGCATCTCTTGCAATGTTTCCGGGGTGGGTTATGACTGTATTCGGAAAGTCTCCTGTTGTGATTGCTACGATCGTAGCTGTTTTTTTGAATCTTGTTTTGCCGGAGGATTAGCCGGAATACCATAATGTTTGTGAAAAGGAAATATAAATGGAAGAAAATTTAGGCGCAGTTGAGCTGACACAGCAGTTGGTGCAAATAGACAGTACAAATCCCGGAGCTTTTGAATCAAATATGGAAAGATTTCTTTGCTCTTTTGCGGAGAATCTTTCCTGTGATCTGGTAGAGGTAAAAAGGGATGAGGTGGCTCCGGGCAGAAATAATGTAATGCTGATGCTTCCGGGAAGGGCTGATGAACAAGAGCTTGTTTTTATCTGTCATATGGACACGGTTCCGGTAGGAAACGGATGGAATGCGGATCCTTTTGGCGGAGAGATACGAAACGGCAGGATATATGGACGGGGAGCCTGCGATATGAAGTCAGGATTTGCCTGTGCATTGTCCGCGTTTCGTGCTGCGGTAATGCAGTGCCGGAGTCGGGGAGTGCCGAAGCGTACCCTGAAGCTGATCGGAACTGTGGATGAAGAAGGCAATATGACCGGAGTAGAACAGGCTGTCAGGTCCGGCTGGGTCTCAAAAAGCAGTCTGGTTCTTGACATGGAACCTACAAATGGGGAGATCCAGGCGGCTCATAAAGGCCGGACCTGGTTTGAAATAACAGTGGAAGGAATTGGAGCCCATGCCAGCACGCCCTGGAAAGGCGCGGATGCCATTGCGGCGATGGCGGAAGTGATAACGGCGATCCGAAAGGAATTTCAGCAGTTGGAGGTGCATCCGCAAATGGGAACTTCTACCGTATCCTTTGGAAGAATACAAGGAGGATCCCAGCCTTATGTGGTATCGGAGCGGTGTGTGGCAACAGTGGACATGCGGCTCGTCCCTCCGTATACAAGTTTGTCTGCACGGAAAATTGTGGAGCATGCGGCGCAGACCGCCATGAAAGCTGTGCCAGGGACAAAGATTTTCTGCCGCATGACCGGAGACAGACCGTATATTGATATGGATGAGGATTCCGTTTTGCTGGCGCAGCTTCGCACAGCCTGTCAAAAGGCCACGGGCAAATTGCCAAAGACAGGGATTTTTAATGGATATACTGACACGGCGGTAATCGCCGGAACATTGGGAAATCATAACTGTCTGTCCTATGGCCCGGGTAATCTGGAGCTGGCCCATAAACCGGATGAATATGTTCCGGTCAAAGATATCGTACGCTGTGAAGCGGTTTTGTTGGAGTTGATTTCGGTAATGTAAGGTTGAAAACGGGAGTATCGGTTTACGATATTCCCGTTTTTGAACTTTTGGAACATAATATGCATGATTTGTACTTATAGATTTTTTCTATAAGTAATCTGTCTTTATTACAAATAGCAATTAGTCAAAAAAGATGATAAAAGTTATACTTTAAATAGATTAAACGATCAAAATAAAAGACGCTGAACTGTTATTTATTACCCGGAGAGCTTTATAGGGAGGATGCAAAAGAATATGGCTGCGGAGTTTGGAATACTATGATAAATGAAAACATATGATATTCAATGATCATATTGTAATAAATAATATAAAAGGTAAAGGAGAAGGATTATGGCAAATTATGTAGAAATGTGGAAAGAATTGGGGATGGACTTAGAAGCGCATGATGCTCTGTGTGAAGTATTGCCTGCTGCATTTGGAGATGTTTATTTATCCCAGGAAAACAGACCGGAGGGCATGGGATTTTGGGATCTGGTGGTGGCAGATATTCATGGCATCCGTCCGGCAGAATTGATGGAGGCACAGAAGAAGGGACAAAAAGTATTTGGAACATTTTGCGTGTACGTACCGGATGAGGTTGTGATCGCAGCAAACGGCATAGTTACGGGACTGTGCGGTGGTTCTCAGTTTTGGGTTCCCGGCGGCGAGAAAGTGCTTCCCAAAAGTACATGTCCATTAATTAAAGCATCTGTTGGGGCACGTCTGGAACGTACATGTCCATTTTTCCGTATTGCAGATATGTATGTGGGAGAGACCACCTGCGATGGTAAGAAAAAAGCATGGGAAATTCTTGGACAGGATGTGCCGATGCACATTATGGATTTGCCTCAAATGAAGCGGGAGAAGGATATTGAAAAATGGACAGATGAGATAAAAGAGTTTGCAGAGGTTGTGGAAGGGGTTACCGGTAATAAAATCACATCGGAAAAATTGAGTGAGGCAATACATATCATCAATGAAAAGAGAAAAGCGCTTGCCCGGGTATATGAGGCAAGAAAGGCCAAGAATATTCCGATCAGCGGAAAAGATGCGCTGCTCATGATGCAGATCGCATTTTTTGATGATCCGGTACGATGTGCGCAGATGGCAAACAAGCTGGCAGACGAACTGGAGCAGCGGATCAAAGATGGTGTATCCGTATTTCCGGCGGGAACAAAACGTATTCTGGTGTCCGGAACACCGATGGCAATTCCAAACTGGAAACTGCATCACATTATTGAGACAAGCGGGGCGGCTGTTGTCTGCGAAGAGACCTGTACCGGTACCCGTTATTTTGAAAATCTGGTGGATGAGTCAAAAACAACGCTGGAGGAGCAGTATGAAGCGATTGCCCGGAGATATATGGGGATCAATTGCGCCTGTTTCACACCGAATACAGGCCGTGTGGATGATATCCTGCGTCTGGCAAAAGAGTATGATGTGGACGGCGTGATTGATGTAAACTTAAAGTTCTGCTGTTTGTATGATACGGAAGGATATACGGTGGAAAAGGCATTGAAAGATGCCGGTATTCCCGTATTGGGTATTGAGACAGATTATACGGATGCGGATGCAGAACAGCTGCGGACGAGGATTGAGGCATTTGTGGAGATGCTTGGATAATATGGCTGAAGAGAGCAGAATCAATTATTATATTTTGTTTGAAGAGTATACACAGGGGCTGATGCTGCAGGAACAGTTGCGGGAGGAAAATATTTCCTCCCGCATTGCGCCGGCGCCGCGTTCGATACAGGGGGAGCTTGGCTGCGGGATGTCTTTACTGATCCAACCGGAGGACATAGAACGCGTGAGGACGTGTATTGAAAAAAATCGTGCGGAATATTATGATATCGTATCGCTGCCCTGTCAGATAAAACCGAGAAGAGACAGATTTTGTTAGGAGGTAAAAGATGCATTACGTAGGGATAGATATCGGATCTACCTGTGCCAAGCTGGCGGTTTTTGATGAAAATATGAGACTGGTCATGAAATTTGTCCAGCCCACAGGGTGGAGCAGTGTAGACACTGCGGCATCAATTCGTCAGAGATTATTGAAAGAAGGGATCGATGTGGAGCAATCACGCTGCGTTGCTACCGGATATGGAAGGATTTCTGTTCCATATGCGGATAAAATGATCACAGAGATTACCTGTCATGCCAAGGGAGCGATGTGGATACAGAAGGAATCGGATCTCGTTGTTATTGATATCGGGGGGCAGGATACAAAGATCATTCGAACGGAGGCGGGCAGGGTAAAGGATTTCGTGATGAATGATAAATGTTCTGCCGGTACAGGGCGTTTTTTGGAGGTTATGGCAAATACTATGGCATTGAGACCGGATGAAGTCTGTGAACTGGCCCGTCAGGGCGGCGGCACGGTCATCAGCTCCATGTGTACGGTTTTTGCAGAGTCGGAAGTGATCAGCCTGATAGGAAGAGGCGAAAGGAAAGAAAATATTGCTTTTGCGGTGGTAGAATCTATTGTAAATAAGGTAGTATCCCAGAGCAGCAGATTAAATGTGAGGGATGAGGCAGTTTATCTTACCGGAGGATTGTGTGAATGTGAATATCTGAGAGAAAACTTATCGGAAAAATTGAACTGCGATGTGCAGGCGGGGCCTATGGGGAGATTTGCCGGAGCGATCGGAGCAGCGCTGTTATGCTGCTGATCGGAAGATGGTTTGACTAAGTAATCAAAAAGTAATTGTTTTCCATAGATGCCTGTGTTATCCTTTTATTATCAGTTTGGGATACACTGCAGGTAAGATCAGGAGAGGAAGAGGCAAGATATGGATGCAATTTTACTGGCAGCGGGAAACAGCGTTCGTTTTGGGAATAATAAGCTGCTGTATCTGCTGAATGGAAAGCTGATGTATCAGTATATATTAGAGCTGCTGTATTGTCAGAAGAAAGAAAACCGATTGGAGCATGTCATTGTGGTCAGTCAGTATGCTGAGATTTTAGAGGATATAGAGAAGCATTTCCCGGAGCTTGGAAGTGTCTGCAATCCAAAACCGGAACTTGGGATTTCCGGTTCCATCCGATTGGGCCTGGAGTATTTGGAAAAGGTATCTGTGGATTCGGACGCCTGTCTTTTTACAGTGGCAGACCAGCCTTGCCTTACGATGGAATCACTGATAAAAATAGAACAGTTTTGGAAGGAGTCTGCTTGCGGCATTGCGACCGCTGCACATGGGGATCGGATTGGGAATCCGGTTATCTTTTCTAAAAAGTATTATGAAGAATTAAAGAGCTTAGAAGGGGATGTCGGCGGAAAAAAAGTGCTGCGTCGTCATATGGATGATACGGGGTTTTGCGAGATCCCGGTACACGAATTGGAGGATATGGATACGTTAGAGTCAGTCAGAGCTTTTGAATAGAAAAGGGAAAGGCAATGAGGGATTTGTTATGAGTGAAAAAATCGTATTTTGTAAAGGCGGAGGCTGTACGGCAAAGCTGGGAGCCGGCGTTCTCAGCCATATTTTGGAACGGCTTCCGAAGGGAAATCGGGATGAAGATCTTTTGATCGGGTATGACAGTAAAGATGATGCTGCGGTATATCGTATTACAGATGACGTGGCTATCGTACAGACATTGGATTTCTTTCCGCCGATGGTGGAAGATCCTTATTTATACGGACAGATTGCGGCGGCCAATGCCCTCAGTGATGTGTATGCTATGGGAGGCGAGGTAAAGACAGCGCTGAATATCGTATGTTTTCCGGAGGATATGGATCTGAATATTTTAGGAGAGATTATGCGGGGCGGCGCTGAGAAAGTCAAGGAGGCAGGCGGTATTCTGGCCGGAGGACACTCGATTGCTGACAGTGATGTAAAATATGGGCTTTCCGTAACCGGTCTGGTGCATCCTGAAAAAATATATCCGAATGATCAGGGACGGCCGGGGGATGTGCTGATTTTGACCAAAAAGCTGGGCGTGGGCATCGTATGTACTGCTGATCGAATCCATGAAGCATCAAAAAGGGCAATGGAGGAAGCGGTTGCTTCCATGAGTACATTAAATAAAGCAGCTTCATATGCATGTAGAAATTATGAGATCCATGCCTGTACGGATGTGACCGGTTTTGGTTTTTTGGGTCATCTCCATGAGATGATGGGGAATAGAAATTCCTGTCGAATCTATGCCGATCAGATACCTGTTATCCAGGAAGCTTTTGCTTATGCAGATGAATTTTACCTTACGGCGGCGGCACAGAAAAACAGAAACCATCTGGAGCCGCATGTACGGTTTGAGAATATATCTTTTGCCATGGAGGAAGTATTGTTTGATCCCCAGACGTCCGGCGGACTGTTGATCGCAGTGGCAGAGAAGGATGCCGGTAAACTGCTGGCTGATCTGAAAAAGGAAAAGCTTCCGGCAAATATTGTAGGAGAAATTGTTGAACGCACTGGGGATGAAATTTATGTCACTGGAAGAATATAAAATTATTGTACGGGGGGGAGGGGATCTGGCAACCGGGGTCATTCATCGGCTCTGGTCGGCGGGATTCTCAGTTTTGGTTTTAGAGACTTCCAATCCTGCAGCGATCCGCCGTCAGGTATCGATCTGTGAGGCGGTATATGAGGGAACTGCCTGTGTAGAGGGAATGACGGCGGTAAGAATTGCGGATGTGAAGGATGCGGCAGCCGTCATGAAAAACGGACAGATCCCTGTGCTGGTGGATCCTTCCGGATATGCCATTGGACAGTGTCATCCGGATGTGGTCATTGATGCGATCATAGCTAAAAAGAATCTGGGAACAAAAAAGTCCATGGCGCCTTTGACCATTGGGCTGGGACCGGGGTTTTATGCGGGCAGGGATGTGGATGTTGTTATAGAGACAAAAAGAGGGCATAATCTGGGTCGGGTAATCCGGGAGGGAGCTGCCGTGCCGAATACCGGGAAGCCGGGAAATATCGGGGGCTACACGACGCAGAGGGTCATTCATGCGGCTCATGAGGGCGTCTTGCATAATCTATGCTCCATCGGAAATATTGTGAAGGAAGGGGAACCGATAGGAATCATCGTATCAGGAGAAGATGAATATCCGGTAAAGGCTACCTTATCGGGATTGCTTCGGGGATTGATCCGTGATGGTTATCCGGTAACTAAGGGATTTAAGATAGCAGACATTGATCCAAGAGTGGAAGAACTGGATAATTGTTTTACCATTTCTGATAAAGCAAGGTGTATTGCGGGCAGTGTGCTGGAGGTAGTCTGCGCATCGCATATGGAGCGGCTGAAACGCAAAGTGGGGGATAGTGTATGAAGCTGAAGCAATTACAGGTTTTTGTGGAAGTGGCGGATAACAAAAGTTTTTCAAAGGCGGCAAAGATGCTGTATCTGACGCAGCCGACAGTCAGTGCCCATATTTCGGCTTTGGAGGAAGAACTGAACGTAAAGCTTTTTACGAGAAATACGAAGGATGTGTCTTTGACCAAAGATGGAGAGACATTGTTTCAATATGCCTGTCAGATGGTGCATTTGGCAAATAAGATAGATGAGATATTTCTGCCGGAGAAAAAAGAACGAAAGCCATGCATTTTTATTGCGGCCTCTACGGTGCCGGCACAATATCTGCTGCCGGAGATTCTGGCAGAATATAAGAAAAAATATCCGAAGATACAATTTGTGATTAAGGAATCCGACAGCGGAGGAGTGATTGATCAAGTGACGGGGCATGTGGCTGATATCGGTTTTACCGGTACGGTAACGGAAAACCGGCTATGTCAGTATGTTCCGTTTTACAAGGACGAACTGGTCATCATTATGCCGAACAATGAACGGTATGAGAAAATCAGGCAGACGGAATCGGATCTTGGCTGGTTTGCAGCAGAACCAGTCATTATGCGGGAAGAAGGGTCCGGGACAAGAAGAGAAGCCGAGCGTATGTTAAAAAAAGCCGGTGTGGATATCGGCCGGTTAAATATTGTAGCAAGTATGAAAAATCCGGAAGCTATTAAACGGTCGGTTAAAAACGGAATCGGTATTTCGATCATGTCCAGGCTGGCAGTTCATGAAGCGTTGGAATCCGGATATGTCATAGAGTTTCCTGTGAAGGGAAAGATCAGCAGAACATTAAATTTGGTCTATAATAACAGTAATCCTCTTTCCAAACCGGCGAAGGATCTGATACGGCTGGTAAAAAATCTTTATGCAGATAAGATGTAACAATGGCAGATAGCTCTGTTAAAGTATTGGTAAATGAGGCGCATCAGAAAACAAATGTTGAAAATTTTGCCAGAAGTTGCGGAAAAAAGGTATCTACAACCATCAATGGATCTGAATACGAAATTGTAATTGAATAATGAGAAAAAAGGAACTAAAATTAATTATAACATTTCATACGACAGCGGATGCTATGGCAATGGAGCAGGCATGCAGAGAGTGCGGTGCGGAGGGGAGACTGATACCCGTTCCCCGGACAATTTCCGCAGGATGCGGACTTGCATGGAGTGCGGATCTTACATCCCGGGATCAGCTAAAACAGTTAATGCATGATTTGGGAATTGAAGAGGAAGAGATACATGAATGTCTGGTATAGAGTGTGAAGCAGCTGCTATTGCAGGCAATTGTCAAATGTACGTATGGGAATAAAGTGAAAAAGGGTAAGCAGATATACAGGAGTCGGTAAATGATTTATTTTGATAATGCGGCAACTACATTGGAAAAGCCACAGAAGGTACTGGATGCAGTCATAACGGCAATGAAAACGATGGGGAATGCCGGCAGGGGAGTACATGAAGCATCCCTTGGAGCAGGCAGGACCATATATCAGACACGTAAAAAACTGGCTGATTTTTTTCATGCGGAAAGTCCGAAGCAGATAGCGTTTACAGCAAATGCGACAGAGAGCTTAAACACTGCGATCAAAGGTTTGTTTTGTGCTGGGGATCATGTGATCACTACCGAACTGGAGCACAATTCCGTGCTGCGTCCTCTTTATGAAATGCAGAAACAAGGCGTGGAGGTTACTTATATAAAAAGTGATTCCATGGGAAACATCAATTATGAGGATTTTGAGCGGGAAATAAAAGAGAATACAAAGGCTATTATCTGTACCCATGGTTCTAATCTGACCGGCAATCTGCTGGACATAAAAACGATAGGAGCGATAGCCCATCAGAGGGGGCTGCTGTTTGTGGCGGACGCTTCTCAGACAGCAGGAGTATTTCCCATTGATGTACAGGATATGAATATTGATATTTTGTGTTTTACCGGCCATAAGGGTTTGCTTGCACCGCAGGGGACAGGCGGCATTTATGTCAAAGAGAATGTGAAGATCCGTCCGTTGAAATCCGGCGGAAGCGGGGTGCAGACATATAGTAAGACGCATCCGGTGCAGATGCCCACCGCTTTAGAGGCGGGAACATTAAACGGACATGGAATTGCCGGACTGGGTGCTGCCGTTAGTTATCTTGAAGAGACAGGTCTGGATACGATACGCCAGAAGGAGCAGGACCTGATGTGGAGATTTTATCAGGGGGTAAAAGATATTCCAAAGATAACGGTTTACGGAGATTTTTCTTCAAAAGATCGATGTCCCATCGTGGCATTAAATATCGGAAACTATGATTCGTCACAGGTTAGCGACGAGCTGTTTGTATCTTATGGAATTTCTACAAGACCGGGAGCGCACTGTGCGCCATTGATGCATATGGCTCTGGGGACGGTAAAACAGGGAGCAGTAAGATTTAGCTTTTCCCACTATAATACGATAGAAGAAGTAGACACTGCCGTTTCAGCGATCAGGGAACTGGCATTAGATCAATAAAAGATGATTTTCCGGAATATGCTATGCATTTGCCTGGAATGAACCAGTAACAAAAGAGGCGCTGCATGGCAGGAGATTACTACATCATACGAGGAGGGATAGAAATGTTAGTAGATGCAAGAGGACTGGCTTGTCCATTGCCGGTGGTAAATACCAAAAAAGCAATAGAGAAATTAAAGGATGCGGAAGAGGTTACGGTTCTGGTAGATAATGAGATTGCGGTGCAGAATCTGCAGAAGTTTGCAAAGCAGCGCAATTTACCGGTATCCGGTCGGAAAAAAGCGGAAAAAGAGTACGAAGTGACGATTATGGTTACCGCTGACGCTCAGGCAAAGCCCGGGGAAGCACAGGAACCGGAAACAACGGAAGAGATCTGTTACGGGGACTCCAAAAAGGCTGGTATGGTGGTCGTTCTTTCTGCCAATGTGATGGGAACCGGAGATGAAAAGCTTGGAAAAACATTGATGAAGGCATTTGTATTTGCTTTGACGAAACAGGATGTTCTTCCGGAGACCGTTTTGCTGTACAACGGCGGTGCATGGCTTTCCTGTGAAGGTTCGGAAGTTTTGGAAGATTTGAAAAGCTTAGAGGCAGAGGGAGTAAATATTATGACTTGCGGAACCTGCCTGGACTTTTACGGATTGAAGGAAAAGCTGGCAGTGGGTACGGTAACGAACATGTATGATATTGTGGAAACCATGGAGAATGCCCGGCTGGTTATTCGCCCATAAATAAAAACCTGTCATAATGTGTGTTGAAATCCGTATCAAATAAATAAAAATTTCATATATATAAAATAGTGAGGCATGATTCGAAGTGAGGTAATCGAATGCGAATAGAGCTGGAGACTATATATGGAATATTGATCCCGTTCCTGGGGACTTCTCTGGGAGCGGGATGTGTGTTTTTTATGAGAAAGTCCTTTGAGACAACCGTACAGATGATGTTAAATGGATTTGCAGCAGGTGTGATGGTGGCTGCTTCTGTGTGGAGCCTTCTTATTCCGGCGATGGAGCAGGCATCGGATCTTGGGAACTATGCATTTGCTCCTGCTGTCGTTGGGCTGTGGGCGGGAATGCTGTCCCTATTGTTTCTGAATAAAAAGCTGCCCCGGATATTTATGAAATATACGGAGAGTGAGGATACGGGAAACAGTAAAAAAAAACGACAATGCTTGTTATGGCGGTTACCGTACACAATATACCGGAGGGCATGGCTGTAGGAGTTGCCTTTGCCGGATGGCTCAGTGATCATACCTCCATGGCGATGGCGGGGGTGTTTGCTCTGTCAGCAGGAATTGCGGTTCAGAATTTTCCGGAGGGAGCGATCATATCACTGCCTTTGCGGGGAGAAGGTATGTCCAGAAAAAAAGCATTTGTCTGCGGCGTCCTGTCCGGCGCAGTAGAGCCTGCGGCTGCTTTTGTGACGATCTGTGCCACCAGTTTCATTGTGCCGCTGCTGCCCTATCTTTTAAGCTTTGCAGCGGGAGCCATGCTGTATGTGGCAATGGCAGAGCTGATACCGGAGTTGTTTATCGGGCAGGAAGATACCGGAATCCTCTTTTTTGCCGTAGGTTTTTCCATTATGATGATATTGGATGTGACACTGGGTTAATATTATAAGACAGGGGGAGACAATAGGGCGTTGATCTTTTGGAGCTTCGGCAAGCATTGGATAAGACGGTGTTCTATTCTTTCTATTTGGCGAAATATATGATACACTTATGGGAAGGAAAATACAAAGGGTATGAAAAATGGTTGTGAAGGAATGGACTTTTTTAGAAAATACTAATGGAAGGAATACATCAGACCGGAGGTAAGTATGGCAGTATTTTATATACCGGGAAAGACTTCTGTTATGGAGCAGAAATCTATGGCAGAAGCCTTCCCTTTTTTAATGGAAAAGCAGCATATCGTATCCCTGGTTGGAGCCGGAGGAAAGACATCTTTGATGTATGGTATGGCGGAAGTTTTATGTCAGAAGGGACATAAGGTTCTTGTAACGACCTCGACTCATATTGCTTATCCGGATATAAGCGTTATGGCGGAAACGATAGCGGATGTGGAACGGATATGGGAACAAGGGAGTTATGCTGTGATTGGAACAGCGGCGTCAGAGGAAAAGCTTTCTATGCCGGATGAAGCATTGCTTACACAAGCCATGTCTCGGGCGGACAGTGTATTGATCGAGGCAGATGGCGCCAGGCGGCTGCCCTGCAAAGCACCGGGAAGCCATGAGCCTGTCATACTGCCATCCTGTGACATTGTGGTAGGCGTGTTGGGGCTGGATGCATTGGGAAAGCCCATTGCGGAAGTGTGTTTTCGACCGGAGCGGGTGGCGGAGATCTGTCGGCGCTCCAGGAAAAGTATTGCAAAACAGAGCGCCGGAGAAGTATCAGAGCAGAGCCTTTTGACAGAACAGGATTTGGCAGGACTAATGTCCTCGAAAGAGGGACTTCGAAAATCCGTAGAGAACAGAACTTACTATGCGGTTCTGAATAAGTGTGATGACGCAGAAAGAATGAAGGGGGCGGCTGTCATTGCAAATGAGCTGATGGAAACAGGCATTTCTAATATTGTCGTGTCCAGCTTTCGGCGATAAAGAATGCGGCGCCTTTGCATGGATAAAAGGGATGAGAAAAGGAGAAGAGTGATGATATTACGGGAATTTGTCGCCCAGCATCAGCAGGAGCTAAAAATACATCAATATGGATTTACTACTACAGACCAGCTTTCTTTCGGTCAGGAGGTGCGGGATCTGTGTGAGGCAAATTCTTGTGGACGCTATGGGAGAAGCTGGTCCTGTCCGCCGGGAGTGGGAAGTCTGGAAAGCTGCAAGGCAAAGATCATGGAGTATAAAAATGTGTTTGTATATACGACAAAGCATGAACTGGAGGATTCTTTTGATTTTGAAGGAATGATGCAGGGCAAGGAGGATCATGAAAAAATCAGCAGGCATCTGTTAGAGGCGGTCAAACCGTTTTTACCGGGAGACCATATGGCTATGACGGGCGGAAGCTGCAGCCGCTGTGAGCCGTGTACCTATCCGGATGCGCCCTGCCGTTTTCCGGAAGAATTGACGCCTACGATAGAGAGCTATGGTATTCGGGTAAATCAGCTGGCGCAGACAGTAGATGTGAACTATATCAATGGAGCAAATACCGTTACGTATTTTGGATGTATCATATATGGAAAACAGAGATAATCATGCAGTGTCATGAGCAGCTCTGGATAAGAGTCCTTTTACAGGCCGGGGTTTTACGCTTTATCCTGATAAAAATTCAAAAATAGGAAAAAAATAGTTAACAGATGTGATGATTAATGTTATAATGCTAGGATGACTGAATTATCAGCAAAATTGGAAAGTAATACCACCATAAGGAGGAATACACATAATGTCCGATATTTATCGTACAAAAACCATGAATCAGATCAGCGAGTCTGATATTGGTTCTAAAGTAAAAATTGCCGGCTGGGTTGAAAATATCCGCGACCACGGCGGCGTATCTTTTATTGATCTGCGTGATATGTACGGCATGGTACAGGTCGTTTTTCAGGATACCAGTCTTTTAAAGGGGATCCGTAAAGAGAGTTGCCTTTCCGTAGAAGGTATGATCAGAGAGCGTGATGAGGAGACTTACAATCCAAAGATCGCAACCGGTACAGTAGAGCTGGTTGTAGAAAAGATCGACACTCTGGGTAAAGTATATAGAGATCTTCCTTTTGAAGTACCTACATCCAAGGAGATCCGAGAGGATGTACGTTTGAAATACCGCTATCTGGATTTGAGAAACCAGAAGGTAAAAGACAATATTTTATTCCGTTCCAATGTGATCCGTTTTCTTCGTGAAAAAATGGAGAGCATGGGATTTGTGGAAATTCAGACACCGATCCTTTGCGCTTCTTCTCCGGAAGGGGCAAGAGATTATATCGTTCCGTCCCGTGTACACAAAGGGAAATTTTATGCATTGCCTCAGGCTCCGCAGCAGTATAAACAGTTGTTGATGACAGCA
>CAZLZX010000052.1:0-15295 GCA_964564095.1 uncultured Eubacterium sp.
ACACCGAGTGCCACGACAGATCCGGACAGCAGCCAGGACCCGAATCATGGGGCAGACCCGGTTGACGGCGCAGGTACATCGACAGGTGGATCCGATGGAAAGAATGCCGTACCGTCAGCAACAAATGCTGCTGCTGCGGTCAGCCCAAAGACAGGGGATGCGGCTCATCCAGGTATGTGGACATTGACGTTGACAGGATGTGCGGGGTTTGCGGCAATAACGATTCGATCAAGAAAGGATAGGAAGACGCTGTAATCTATAAGAACCAGCGGTTCCTGAGGATGGAAAATGCCTTCTGTATGACAGATGCGGAAGGCATTTTTAGTAACAGCTATTATGAAAAAGATAAAAAAAGATTCGGATGACCAGCGTATTCATTTGCGTGCATCCGGGGATGAGGTTTCGATATTTCAAAACAGGGAAAAGAAACGGGAGAAAAAATGGGGAACAACGGTTTTGCTTATTTTTATATATGCAGGTGTTTTCTTTTTCTCTCTGTTTTTCGTGACAGAATATTCGGTCAGCACAATTCAAAATCAGTTCTCTCTTGCCTATATGCTTCGGATGATCCGCCAGAGTATGGAAGCGTTTTATCATTTCCTGAGCGGCGAGTCGGGATACGGAGGAATGGATTACCAGATTATACACTATGTACTGGTGGGAATCGTGGGGGCTTCTCTGGCAGCCTGCGGGGCTTTGCTGCAGGGGACCTTTCGGAATGTGCTTGCGGGACCCTCCACGCTGGGAATCCAGTCGGGAGGCACCCTGGGCAATATGATTTATGTATTGTTTTTCTGCTCTACCGAGGTAGTGGTGGTCTATAGCTATGAGGATATTCAAAGGATCGTGGAGGAAGCGACCTTTTTTACCAGAAATACACAGTTTCTGCTGGTATTAGCCGGTTGTATTTTCGGTGTGTTTTTTGTGGTCAGTATTGCCACCATTGCAGGAAAAGGAAAGGTTTCTACCAGCGCAATGATATTGGCGGGAACCGTATTTTCTTCGATCATCGGCAGCTTCTGTGCCTTGATACAATACTATATCATTCTTAAAAATCCTTCTGATACAAGGATTACCCTGCTTCGGAGTTTGTCCATGGGCTCCGTATCCGGCTATTTCAGCCCGGAAAAGCTGATGCTGATGCTGGCAGTTCTGATTCCATGCATAATCATCATGGGATTGATGGCAGGAAAAATGAATATTCTTGCCTTTGGGGAAGAGACAGCCAGAACGATGGGGATGAATGTAAAGCGGTACAAGCTTATTATGATGGGCGCGTCTACCCTGATGACTGCGGTGGTAACGGCAGGAGTAGGTCATATTGGATTTCTTGGCTTTATGGTGCCGCAGGTTACCAGAAAGATGGTGGGACCGGATTTTCGCCGTTTGTTTCCAACATCTGTGATATTCGGCGCATTGCTTCTGACGTTGATTTACGATGTGGCACGGGTATTTTTCATGACGGATTCCCTGAATGTGTTTACGAGTGCAATCGGAAGCTTTGTCATGCTGATCATACTTTTGAAGAAAAAAGGAGGACGGGATTGATGAAGCTTAGTTCCGGTGAAATACAACAGGTCCGTATGGCGGATATCAAACGGAGCCGCATGGTTTATGGAATCGCAGGGGCGGCCGTTATCTTTTTATTCCTGTTCAGTCTCTGTTTCAGGGTATATGCTCCCGGGTTTATTTCTCCCAGGGAAGTGTTTGTGAATCTGTTTACCGCATTTCGGCTGGGGATTTCCGATCTGTTTGGACTGCACTATTCTATGGATCGGATGGAGATCATACAGCAGCTTCCGAATTACTATAACAGTCTTATCAGACTTGCCAGAACAGTGATGTTTGCACTGTCTGGTATGGGGGTGGCGCTTGCCGGTGCGATATTTCAGACCATATATAAAAATCCCATGGCCTCCCCGAATATTATTGGAGCCACAGTGGGGGTAAATCTGGGAAATGTACTGATGATCACGATCTATGGCACCAGTGCGATATATCTGACGCTGGTTCGCTATAAGTACTGCTATGTTCTGACCGCTGTCATTGTGGGAGGCGTATTGCTGATGGGCCGGTTTGCCGGAGGAAAGAAGGCAACCTATTCCGTAATCGAAATGGTTATGGCGGGCTCAGTGGTATCACAGGTGTTTTCCGTATTTACCACTTATCTGATGTACAACCTGGAGGATGAATCTTTACTGGCATATCAGCAGGTAATTCTCGGCACGGATATTCAGACGGATTATGTCAGTGTGATCGTTTTTCTGATTGTGGCAGCAGGCAGCATCCTGCCGGTATTTTTGATCCGCTTCCGTTTCAATGGAGCGGGATTTTCGGCGGATGAAGCAAAAATGAGCGGGGTCAATGGACTTCGTCTGCGCATTGTGGGTCAGATCTGCGGTGTCATCATGGTTACGGCAGCGATGATACACTGCGGGGATATGGGAATGCTTTCCATGGCGATCCCTCATCTGGCCAGATACTTTGTGGGCGCTGATTTCAGGCGGGTATCGGTCTGCAGTATGTTGTTTGGAGCCGGACTCATGATGGGATGCAGGATCATTTCCTCGCTGATTTATATAGAAAGTACGGAGCTGCCGGTAAACTTTATTATCAGCCTGTGCGTTATGCCGGTATTTATAGCAGTGCTGGCAAAGCAAAGGAGGGGATTTGAATAATGAAGCTGGAAGTAAGAGACGTAAGCTGCGGATATGATCCGAAGAAATCCGTGTTGAGAAATATTTCTTTTGATATTTCTTCCGGAGATATCTGCTGCATTCTTGGCCCGAACGGAGTGGGAAAATCCACATTATTTAAAACAATCTTGCAGTTGCTGCCTAAACAGGGGGGAAGTATTTGCATCGATGGAGAGGATATTGATGCATGGAGTGCGAAAAAAGTATCCACGGTTATGGCATATGTGGAGCAGGCGCATATTCCTACCTTTCCCTATCTGGTTAAGGACATAGCCATGCTGGGAAGATTGGGACAGATCAGTGCGTTGGGACAGCCGTCCGCACATGATCACGAAGTGGTGGAACAGGCGCTGGAGACGGTGGGGATCCGGCATTTAAGGGATCGGATCTATACGGATATTTCCGGCGGAGAGCGTCAGCTTTTAATGATTGCCAGAGCCTTGTCCCAGGAACCCAAAATATTGATTCTGGATGAACCCACGGCAAATCTGGATTATGGAAATATGATTCTTGTGATGGACTGTATCCGCAGTCTGGCGAAACAGGGGTTGTGCATTATCTTTACCACACACATGCCGGATCAGGCGTTTATGTGCAACGCTAAAACGTTAATGTTGTTTCGCAATGAACCGTTTTTGTTCGGGGATGCGGTAAAGGTCATTACAGAGAAAAATCTGTATGAGGCGTATCACGCTAATATACAGATTCTGGAGGTTCTGGATCAGGCAGGGAATCCTGTGCGTATCTGTACGCCCAGATTTGATCGTTTTTTGATCTGATATGAAATGCAGACAGATTTTGATCTTGCGATAGAAAAATAGAAAGGAAGATAGAATATAGAAATGAAAAAGATACAGAAGCTTCCCTCTATGGATATCTCGTATGAAGTGATATCAGAGGAGGAGGCAAAAAAGGCACAGGAGCAGATACGGTCAATTGCTGACAATATTGCGACTGTCATAAACGGAAAACGGGAACAGATAGAACTGGTAGTGCTGTGTATGCTGGCCGGCGGTCATGTGTTGATCGAAGATATTCCGGGCGTAGGTAAGACCAGTCTGGTGTCAGCGTTGGCGAAATCCATTGCCTGTGATTTCAAGCGTATCCAGTTTACACCGGATGTTATGCCATCAGATATCTCCGGATTTTCCATCTACAATCAGAAAACGGGAGAGTTTGAGTTTCGTCCGGGCGCTGCCATGAGTAATATCGTTCTGGCAGATGAGATCAACCGCGCCACCGCTAAGACCCAGTCAAGTATGCTGGAGATCATGGAGGAGCGTCAGGTAACGGTAGATTCCAATACATATCCGCTGGAGCCGCCATTTATGGTATTGGCAACGCAGAACCCGATAGAGTCTTTGGGAACCTATCAGCTTCCTGAAGCCCAGATCGACCGTTTCATGATCAAAATATCATTAGGATATCCTTCCTTTGAAAATGAGGTAGACATCGTTTTAAAAGGGAAAGAGGCAAAGAAACAGATCACAAGTGTGACAGACGGATCTATGGTAGTAGATCTGATAGAAAAGACGGAGAGAGTCATGGTAAGCAGGCAGGTGGCCTCCTACATTGTGCATATTGTGACGGCCACCAGAAATCATGCCGACATCAAACTGGGCAGCAGTCCCCGAGGAAGTATTGCCCTGTATGCTCTTTCCAGAGCCTATGCATTGTTTTGCGGACGAAATTATGTCATTCCGGATGACGTGAAATATCTTGCTCCTTATGTGCTGGCACACAGGATTACTCTGACTCATGCGGCAAAAACAGAGAAGCGCAGACCGGACAGTGTATTGGCGTCCATCCTTTCTGATATCGTAGTGCCGTCTATGATGGAGGATTAAGATGAGAAGAAAGATAGGCGCTGTTTTGAAATATGCAGGCATTGGACTCCTGTGGCTCGTCGTGGCGGCGGCGGTGCTGCTTCCGGCGCGGTATATCAATAATGTGTTTGGCTATCTGGCATTCTTTTTTCTGGCGCTGCTGATCGGTTTGTCCGTGCTGATACTCTGGAATCTAAAGAGAAAGATATCGATCGCTTCAGATGTTGCGGACATGGCGAATATTCAGTGCATGAGGGGGGAACCTGTAGCGCTGAATTTAAAGATTCAAAATAAATCTTTGTTTTTCTGTCCTCATGCAAAGGCAGGTTTTTATATATCAAGCCTGTTTGGCGATGTGGATTCGCTGATGGAGTCGGACTTTACCATAGCGGGAAGGTCCGACAGCCGGTTTGATTTTGATATGGATATGAAGCATATCGGCGTATATCAGGTGGGACTGAAAAATATGAGAATCTATGATATGTTTGGCTTTTTTCATATGGATGTCCCCATCAAAGGAGATTTTGAAGTCTATGTAAAGCCCAGAATCTATGCCATGGAGGATCTGAAGGTGGAAGAAGAGGTGCTTTTGGATGCCAGCCGGGATACCCGAAATGCCGTGCCGAACGGAATGGATTATATAGGGGTCAGAGAATATACACCCGGAGATTCCATGAAACAGATTCACTGGAAATTGTCTGCCCATTCCAGAGATTATATGACAAAGCTTTCGGAGAACAGCAGACAGAGTGACTTTGCCGTATTGCTGGACTTTGCAGCTAATCAGGCAGAGCAGGAGGAATTGATGGATCTGTATGATACGCTGGTGGAAACGGCGTTTTCACTTCTGGAAGAGCTTTCTCACAGGGAAGTGACATATTCGCTCATTTATTGCGATAAGCAGCAGGAGATGCGTCGTTCCATACCAAAGGGAAGAGAGAACGATATGGAATATATCCGCAGATTCGGTGTGATCACACCGGAACCTGATCCGGATTATCCGGACGGTACGGAGCTTTTGAGTCAGGAATCCAGAATGCCGAACAGGAGTACAAACCTCATTTTATGCACTTCCAGAGTTACGACGGAAATGATTCAGCAGTTACTTTCCATTAAACAACAGAAGAGAAGTCCGGAGCTGTATCTGATCATACCGCAGAGACTTACACAGCGGGAGAGAGAGGACGTTATGGCTCCCCTTCGTACGCTGGATGACGCCCGTATACCGTGGCATTCTGTGTCAACAGCGAGAAACATGCAGACTGGTAATGTGGATCTGAGCAGGGAGGAGGACAGATGAAGGAATATTTTCGATACAGGTGCTGGGACTGGATTCTGTGTATCCTGATCAGCATCGGTCTGACAGTTAATGTATTGTCAGGATTTGAGATAGATGATGTGTCCTCCCGTATGCCGGTACTGATCGGGGCGATTGCAGGTCTGACTATGGTGTATTTTCTGGCGGCGATCAATAAGGTTACCTCCGTCATAGGCATTATTCTGGGAGTGCTGGCCTTGGCAGGGCTTGTGTTTCTCAGCTACAATGGCTTTTTTGCTGAAGATCAGGAGAACAGTACGCAGATATTTTTTATTGTTATTGTTGTCGTATCTCTGGCCGTGTTTCTGGTTTGCCGGAGCAGGGTAAGTATCCTGCTGCTCTTCCTGCTTGGAAATATCATACAGGCGGGGGCAAGTTTTTTGCAGTTTCCCTGTCAGGCATGGGCCTATCTTCTGTTCCTGTCAGCCACAGGCGTCATGATGTTTTATCGCGTATATGTGGTTTCCATTATGGGTTCCCATACGGGAAAGATACGTTTTAAAGGTTTTATGCTGCAAAATATATGCGTATGTCTGGCTGCTCTTGTGCTGGCTTCCGGTATTTTTGCCGGAATCGTCAGACCGTTGGATCCTCCGACGCAGGATCTGAAGCTGATTCAGAGATTGATGAGCTTTGAAGTGCTGGAAAAGCTGGGCGTTTCCTCCGTCCAGACAGTCATAAATAAAAATAAGGAATCCTCACAGCAGCCGGATGAAGAATTATTTACGGATCAGATGGATCAGGAGTCCCAGGAGCAGGAGGACGACGGCGCTTCCCAACAGTCCCAGCTGAACGGATGGGACCGGCAGGTGGGAGATACTTTGGAGTCGGCGGCGGAAAATATAGAGAAAGCCAAAGCAATATCCTATGAAATGACAAGCCGCTGGTATCTATTAGTTATATTGGCCGCGGTAATCGTATTTCTGATCTGGTTTATGAAAAAAATGCTCCGGAAAAAATGGCTGGACCAGATTGATCATCTGCCCCGTGCGGAAGGGATCATGAATCTGTATATGTTCTTTTTGTTTGGATTGTCCAAAGCCGGATATGCCAAGGCGGGAAATCTTACCTTGAATGAGTATCAGGCATTAAATGCGGAACAGCTTGCAAAATTCGATCATGAGCAGGTTAATTTTGAGCGGCTGACCCGGATATACAGAAAGGCTTATTACGGAAGAAGCGCTGTTTCGGAGGAAGAGTATGCAGATTTTCGCCTTTATTATGCGGCATTCCACAAAAACGTAAGGAAGGCGGTAGGAAATATTAAGTATGCGGCGTTGTATTTTAAGCTGTAGGCGTCCTGTTGTTTGCAGAAACGCCTGGAGTTGAAAATAAATATAAATAATGAAAGGATGGAAAAAATGAAAAAGAAAATGTTGAAAAAATCACTGACATGTCTGCTGGCATCTGTGACGTTTATGTCTGCTGTCGGCATGACGGCCTTTGCCAGTGATGCGGAAGGGGGCGTGTCTGAACCTGCACAGAATGCGGACGGATATTATGAGCTTGACTCAGCGGAGGATCTAAACTGGTTTTCTTCGGCGGTAAATGATGGAAATACGAGTTACAATGCAGTCTTAACGGCAGATATCGACCTTAAAAATGAGGAGTTCACGCCCATTGGAAGAATTACGACATACAAATATACCGGCACTTTCGATGGAGCCGGTTATACGATCAGCAATTTGTCGATTACCGGCGATGCGGTATTAGCATATCGGGCTCTGATCGGATATGGCTCTGGGGCAACTGTTAAGAATCTGACCGTAGAAGGAACCGTTTCTTCTACAGACAGCAGTTCAACCAGATTAGCAGGCATTGTCGGAGAGATGGCTAACGGCGGAACAATTGAAAACTGTATCAGCGATGTAGATATTACATATTCCGGCTCAAAAGCAAATCGACTGGCAGGTATTGTCGGCGTAGTAAACGGCACAAAAATTTCGGATTGTATCAATTATGGAGATATAGAGACTACAAATGAAAAGGCTTGTTATGTAGGAGGAATCGTAGGCGCAGCTACTAACACTTGCACGATTATACGTTGTGCAAATCTGGGAACGATCAATCAGATAAATAATGGAACAAGTTCTAGTGTCGGCTGTGCAGGAATGATCGGATATATGTCGGCAGGTGCGCCTGCGATTAGTCAGTGCTACAATGCAGGATCCATTACCGGAGATCAAAATGTGGGCGGTATTTATGGAATATCTGCTGCCAGCGTCAAGGTAAGCGACTGCTATAATGCAGGAACGATTGCCGCTACACATGTAGATTATAAGACGAACGAAGATCAGACGCAGACTCCGTCAGATAATCAGACAGGATATTGCGGCGGGTTGTTCGGAGAAGTTACTGGCGGAGCGATCTCGAATTGTTATTCCTACGGCAAGGTTGAGGGGATGGCAGCGGCTCCTATTGCCGGCTGTGCACAGCAGGGTATGGTAAGCACTAGCTTTTCCAACTGCTATTATCTCGATACAGTTGCCGTGGAAGCAGCAACATTGATAGGCGGCGGAGTTTATTATGATCCAAAAATGTCTGTTCCTGATACAGGTATAGCTTCTATCTCGGATGAAGGATTAAAAGCGCTGCACTCAACTCTCGGGGAGAACTGGTACGCTGATACAAAATCTGTCAACAATGGTTATCCGGTACTTGGCATTGAACCGGCTGCAGAAGGAAGCGAACCGGAGGCTGTGGACAAGACAGAGCTGATTGCCCTGATCAATACCGCAGCAGGTCTGGAAAGCGCAAGATATACGGAAGATAGCTGGGCAAAATTGTCATCTGCGCTGTCAGAGGCAAGAACTGTGTATACAAATGAAAAAGCTACCCAGGAAGAGGTTACGCAGGCAATTGATGCGCTGAGCGCCGCTAAGGAGGCTTTACAGGAGGCTGTCGACAGGACGGAGCTTAAAGCTGCGATTGACAGCGCCGAGGCATTGAGCGACAAACAGACAGACTATTCCCAGGCAAGCTGGAGCGCATTACAGTATCAATTGAATTCTGCAAAAGAATATCTGGACAAAGCCAGTGCAACACAGGAAAAGATTGATGAAAAGACTGCAAGCTTAAAAGCAGCGATTGATGGTTTGACCGTAGATAAAGAGGCTTTGAAACAGGTAATAGCCGCTGCAGAAGCTTTGAAGGAAGAAAATTACTCTAAAGAAAGCTGGAATGACTTAAAAGCGGTACTGGACGAGGCGATTCAGGTTCGTGATGCTGAAGATGTGAAACAGTCAGAAATAGATGCAAAGGCAGCAGCATTAAATACGGCGATTACAGAGTTAAAGGTGGATCAGGCAGATCTGGAGGCAGCTATTAATCAGGCAGCAGCATTAAAGGATTCTGAAAAATATTATACGGCAGAAAGCTGGAAGGTATTTTCAGATGCCAGAACGGCGGCAAATACAGTGTACGCTAAAACAAATGCAACGCAGAAAGAAATCAGTGATGCAGCCAGAACTTTGACAGATGCCATTGCAGCATTGGAAGCAGATAAGACAGCATTGGAGGCGTCTATTACAAAAGCAGAAGCCTTGGAAGCATCCGACTATTCCTCTGAGAGCTGGAAGACACTTTCAGATGCGCTTGAGGCAGCAAAAGAGATTGCCGATAAGACAGACGCAACGGTGGAAGAGATCGTAGAGGCAGCAAATGTATTGGATCAGGCTCTTGCCGGATTAGCTGTTGATTTCACAAATCTGGAAAATGCGATTGTGGCAGCGGAAGAGCTAAAACAGACCGATTATAAAAAAGCGGACTGGGATACGTTTTGGAGTGTATATACCCAGGCTGATTATGTACTGGGTACGGAAGGAGTAACCCAGACTGAATTAGATCAGGCAGCGAAAGAGCTGCTGGAAGCGATTGATCAGTTGAAAGCGACTGTAGATAATGCGGATACGGAAGATCCTTCCGGAAATGATGCAAAGGATCCGGCAGATAACAATAACCAGCAAAATGGTCAGGAGCAGCCGGGAGATTCCGATGTGTCGGTTACTCCAAATAAACCGGCGGATACAACCGCACCAACAGATACAACCACACCGGCAGATACAACCACACCGGCAGATACAACTGCACCGGCAAATAACAATGCAGTGACAAATACCGGAGCAGCAGTAACGCCGAATGCAGCAGTGAATGCGGCAGTGACAAAGAGTGTTAAGACTGAGGATGCATCACACGCTGGTATGTGGACGGTTGTTATGGTTGCATGTGCAGGAGCTGCACTTGCAGCCGTACGCAGAAAAAAGGTTCGGAATGCATAGGATGGCTTTCCGTACGGACCTAAGAAAATAGAATATGCAGTAAAGTAAGAATAAGCCTGATCGGAATATTTTATGGGTATTCTGGTCAGGCTTATTTTGTTGACCTGTTTTTACAAACGAGGTATTGTATGACGGATTAAAATAGGGTAAGATATAGCTGTTTTGGAGATCGTGTAATAGATGTGAAAACAGGAGCGGGAGAGAACAGGATGAATGAGATTGAGCAGCGTTTGACAGCGCTTCGGGCAGAGATGGAACAGCGGAACATTTCTGTCTATATTATTCCAACGGCAGACTTTCATGAGTCGGAATATGTCAACGACTATTTTAAAGCAAGAAAATATATGACCGGATTTACCGGCTCGGCGGGAACCGCTGTCATTACCCGGACAGAGGCAGGACTCTGGACCGACGGAAGATATTTTATTCAGGCGGAAAAGCAGCTTGCAGGCAGCGGGATCGAATTGTTTCGCATGGGAATGGAAGGAGTTCCTACGGTCAGGGAATATGTAAAAGAAAAGATGGAGCCGGGCACGTATCTGGGATTTGACGGACGTACTATGAATGCAGCGGCCGGGGAAAGCTATGAGAAGCTGGCGCAGGAGCAGGGCGCCCAGGTGGCAGCCACGGAGGATCTGGTGGGGCTGATCTGGAAAGACAGACCGCAGTTTCCGGTACATCCCATTTTTTTATTGGAGGAATGCTATACCGGGGAGAGTACCTCTGATAAATTACTGCGTGTCCGTGAAAAAATGAAAGAATGTGGGGCAGACTGGCATGTATTGTCTTCGCTCTGCGACATTGCCTGGCTTTTGAATGTCCGGGGTGGGGATATTGCCCATGTGCCGGTGGCGATGTCCTATCTTTTGATGAGCGATACGGAATGTTACTGGTATGTGAATCCTCTCGTTTTTCGGGCGCAGGATGATAATATATACATGCCTTCGGATGTTTCTGAGAATGATATTGTAAATGGAAACAGAGGCGGAAGCTTTTTCAGAGAGGCGCAGCTTCGAGCAGCGCTGACGGCATCCGGTATTACGATAAAAGACTATGAAGAATTTTATGAAGATCTTGAAAAGCTGCCGGAATCTGATCGTATTTTGCTGGAAAAATCAAAAATTAATTTGAAGATGTTAAACAGCCTGCCGGAAAAGATGAAGATTGTGGACAAAAGCAATCCGGAAGAGCTGATGAAGGCTGTTAAAAATCCTACGGAGCTTGACAACATCAAAAAAGCCCACATCAAAGACGGGGTGGCGATGACAAAATTCTGTTATTGGCTGAAAACAAATATCGGCAGGCAGAGGATTACCGAGTGGTCTGCATCCGAATATTTAGAGCAGCTTCGCCGGGAGCAGGAAGGCTTTATCGATATCAGCTTTGATACGATCAGCGCTTATGGAGCCAATGCAGCTATGATGCACTATTCTCCTTCCAAAGAAAATGAAGTAGAGTTGTGTGAAAAGGGATTTTTGCTGGTGGATTCCGGCGGACATTATATGGAAGGTTCTACGGATATTACGCGGAATATCGTGCTGGGACCTTTATCAGAAGAAGAAAAGCGGATGTTTACGGCGGTAACCCGTGCCTGCTTAAATCTTGCCAATGCCAGATTTTTGTACGGATGCTGCGGGCAAAATCTGGATATCCTTGCCAGAGGCCCGCTGTGGCAGATCGGCATGGACTATCGCTGCGGAACCGGACATGGTAACGGATATCTGCTGAATGTACATGAGGGTCCCAATGGTTTTCGCTGGAAGATCGTACCGGAGCGTCATGACAGCGGTGTACTGGAAGAGGGAATGGTTACAACCGATGAACCGGGAGTTTATATTGAAGGAAAATATGGAATCCGAATTGAGAATGAGCTTGTCTGCCGCAAATGGATCAAAAATGAATACGGGCAGTTTATGGAATTTGAAAATATTACCTATGCGCCGATAGATCTGGATGCCGTTATTCCGGAGGAGATGACAGCCACGGAACGGCTGTACTTAAATGAATATCATAAGAAGGTTTATGAGGTCATAGCTCCCTATCTGACCGTTGAGGAAAAAGAGTGGCTGCGGGAATATACGAGAGAAATATAAGGAATATTTGATGAATTTTACGGCTTGATAAGGGGCGGATTTATGCTAAAATACCATTTTGCAAAATTTTCTTGACAAACTGTGTATAAAATGCAATACTACCTATATCATATATGAATACTATGAAATGAAAGAGGGAATATAGATTATGAACGCATTGATTTATATGGATAATGCAGCAACAACTAAAATGGATCCGGAAGTATTTGAGGCAATGAAGCCATATCTTTTGGAGAAATACGCAAATCCATCCAGTATATACAGTATTGCACAGGAGAATCATCAGGCGGTGGAAGAGGCGAGAAAACAGATCGCAGATGTGATAGGAGCGAACCCGGCAGAAATTTATTTTACGGCCGGCGGAAGTGAGTCTGATAACTGGGCGATCAAAGGGATCGCAGAAAAGGCAAAATTAAAAGGTCTCGGAAATCATATCATCACGTCAAAGATCGAGCACCATGCAGTGCTTCACACCTGCGAGTACCTGGAGAAAAACGGATACGAAGTAACATATTTGGATGTGGATGAAAATGGTGTTGTGGATGTGGAGCAGCTGAAGGCATCCATCCGTCCGGAGACGATTCTGATTACGATCATGTTTGCAAATAATGAGATCGGAACGATTCAGCCCATCGCTGAAATTGGAAAGATCGCAAAAGAGCATAACATTTACTTCCATACGGATGCGGTACAGGCATTTGGACATGTGCCGATCAATGTAGATGAGATGAATATCGATCTGCTTTCTGCCAGCGGACATAAGTTTAACGGACCAAAGGGCGTAGGATTCCTCTATATCAGAAAGCGTACTCTGCTTCCTTCCTTTGTCCACGGCGGCGCACAGGAGCATGGAAGAAGAGCGGGCACTACCAATGTGCCGGGTGTTGTAGGTATGGGAAAAGCTGCGCAGATCGCAGCGGAAAACATGCAGGAACGAATCCGCAGGGAGACAGAGCTTCGGGATTACCTTATAGAAGGTATTCAAAGAGAGATCCCTCATGCCCGTTTAAACGGACATCCTACGGACCGTTTACCGAACAATGTCAATTTCTGCTTCCGGTTTGTGGAAGGAGAGTCACTGCTTCTTATGCTGGATCAGAAAGGAATCTGTGGTTCCAGTGGTTCCGCATGTACATCAGGGTCCCTGGATCCGTCTCATGTATTGCTTGCCATTGGTCTGCCTCATGAGATCGCACACGGTTCTCTGCGTCTGACATTGTCCCATGAGAATACCAGGGAAGAGGCGGATTTTCTTATCACAGAATTAAAGAGAATCGTGGAGAGACTTCGCAGCATGTCTCCATTATATGAAGATTTTGTTGCCTCTCAGAATAAGTAGCCTGAACCGGAAATTAGTATTTGAATAAAGGAGAATATTCATGTATAGTGAAAAAGTAATAGATCATTTCAGTAATCCCAGAAATGTAGGAGAAATCGAGAATGCCAGCGGCGTAGGTACTGTTGGAAATGCAAAGTGCGGCGATATCATGAGAATTTACCTTGATATCGATGAAGAGACAAAAGTTATTAAGGACTGTAAGTTTAAGACATTTGGCTGCGGCGCGGCAGTGGCTACCAGCAGCATGGCTACGGAGCTTGTAAAGGGAAAGACGATTTATGAAGCCCTTGAAATTACAAATAAAGCAGTTATGGAGGCTTTGGACGGTCTTCCGCCGGTAAAGGTACACTGTTCTCTGCTGGCAGAGGAAGCGATTCATGCAGCTTTATGGGATTATGCTGAGAAAAATCATATTGTAATAGAGGGTCTGGAAAAACCAAAGAGCGATATTCACGAAGGAGAAGAAGAGGAAGAGGACGAGTATTAAGAGGTTTTCCGGGCGTCGGAGGTACGGATATGCTATTGAAAAAAGCAGAACCCAAAAAAGAAGTTATAGAAGAGAATCCATACGATTGGCCGGAGAGCTATTATATGGAAATCGATGCGGGCAAAAGAAAGGCATTGCTTGAGACGCAGATTTCCTCCGGCGATGACAGCAGGGAAAATCAGCTTCGTATGGAGCTGTGGGAAGCCCGGTATAAACAGCAGAAAAAGGGCGATTATGCAGACAATTTTATGTATTGGCTGTTGGAGCTGCTTTTATTGACCCGTCAGATGAATAAGACCATTGGAAAAAAGGGGCAGAAAAAGCAGGCTGTCAAGGCGCTTGATATGTTTTGTATCAATCGGATGGAGTATTTTGGCAAGGATCTGATAGCGGCAGAGCTGAAGCATTTGATTCTGGCTTACGGGGTTCTTTGCATGGAGGATAAAAGCTACGGCAATATCATTCTTGGCTTTGGTAAAATGAAAAAATCCAGCTTGGAGCGTAAAGTGTTGGGCGAATATATTGCCCTGGGAGAGCAGCTTCCGGAATATCTGGACATGACAGAGGAGTTTTTGCCCTTGTCACAGGCGATACAGGCAGCCAAAAGACATCTTGGATTAAGCTAAAAAGGGGGTTGTCATTTGCGTCATTTCTTATTATAATCAGCGTCAGAGATAATGCATAAGATATAATGAGGTGAATGATATTATGAAAAAAGTTGTAAAGTTTGGCGGCAGCTCCCTTGCCAGCGCAGAACAGTTTGAGAAGGTCGGAAATATCATCCGTGCTGATAAAGATAGAAAGTATGTAGTTCCTTCTGCGCCGGGAAAGCGCTTTGATGGAGATACCAAGGTAACAGATATGCTTTATGACTGCTACGCAGCAGCGGAAGCCGGAGAGGATTTTTCCGAAAAGCTGGAAGCTATCAAGGCAAGATATAACGAGATTATTGAAGGGCTTGGACTGGACTTTTCTCTGGAAGAGGATTTCAAGGTCATTGCAGAGAATTTTGCCGCAAAAGCAGGTGTTGATTATGCGGCTTCCAGAGGCGAATATTTGAATGGTAAGATTATGGCGGCTTATCTTGGTTACCAGTTTATCGATTCTGCAGCTGTTATCCGTTTTGACGATGACGGAAGCTTTGATGCTGATCTGACCAATAAAATGATGGCTGAATGTCTGGAACAATATGAAAATGCAGTGGTTCCCGGATTTTACGGAGCATATGCGGATGGTCGTGTAAAGACATTTCCCAGAGG
>CAZLZX010000053.1:0-15230 GCA_964564095.1 uncultured Eubacterium sp.
TATATACAGGATGAGGCAAATCTTCAACTGAAAAATTGTAAAATGTGTGCTATACTTATACTGACAGTACAATAGGAGCTAGCTGTTGTCTTTTGATAGCAGCAATAGAGAGGGAACTGTGATTAATAAGATAAAACTTGTAGTTTAAGGGGGTAATTTTTATGAAGTTAGAATTTCTTGGCGCGGCACATGAGGTAACCGGAAGCTGTCATTTTGTTCAGGTGGGAGACAAAAATTTCCTGGTGGATTGCGGTATGGAGCAGGGACCGGATCTTTATGAAAATCAGGATATTCCGGTAAATCCGTCAGAGATCGATTATGTGTTTATCACACATGCTCATATCGATCACTCAGGATTACTGCCTCTATTGTATTCCAAAGGATTCAGGGGGCAGGTATTTGCCACGAATGCAACAACACAGTTGTGCGATATTATGTTAAAGGACAGTGCGCATATCCAGATGTTTGAGGCGGAGTGGAAAAACCGCAAGGCCCGCCGCGCCGGTCAGCCGGAAGTAGTTCCGATGTATGATTTGAATGATGTGCAGGGATTATTGAACCATTTTGTACCCTGTGAATATGATAAAAAAGTGGCTGTTTGCGAGGAAATAACCATTCGTTTCCGTGATGCGGGACATTTACTGGGTTCTTCCTTTATCGAAATATGGGCAAAAGAAGAGAATGATGAAGTGAAGCTGGTATTTTCAGGAGATTTAGGAAATGGCAATCGACCATTGATCAAAAATCCTGAGGTGCCGGAGTCCGCAGATTATCTTATCATCGAATCCACGTACGGCGATCGTATGCATAGTGTTCCGCCAGATTATGCGGAGGAGCTGGCAAAACTTCTGGCACGAACCTTTGCAAGAGGCGGGAACCTGGTCATTCCGGCATTTTCCGTGGGACGTACACAGGAGATGCTTTATCATCTGAAAAAAATAAAGATGATGAATCTGCTGCCCCAGTATGCGGATTTTGAAGTTTATGTGGACAGTCCGCTGGCGGTGGAGGCCACGAATATTTTTAACAAAAATGTACAAGAATGTTTTAATGAATCGGCGCTTGAAGATATTATGAATGGAAATAATCCGATTCAATTTGAAGGATTAAAGAAGTCCGTCAGCAGTGATGATTCAAAGGCAATCAATTTTATCAAAAAACCGACTGTCATCATATCTGCATCCGGTATGTGCGAGGCCGGAAGGATTCGGCATCACCTGAAACATAATCTGTGGCGTCCGGAATGTACGATCCTGTTTGTAGGCTATCAGGTGCCGGGAACTCTTGGCAACCGACTGTTAGGCGGAGCGAAGTCAGTGAAGCTTTTTGGCGAAGAGATTCAGGTTAAGGCAGAGATCGTAAATCTTCCGGGTATCAGCGGACATGGAGACCGGGCACACCTGACAGACTGGGTTAAAGGGATCAAAGATAAGCCGAAGCGCATTTTTGTGGTTCATGGAGAGGATTCGGTGTGTGATGAGTTTGCGGAGCATTTGCGGGCGGAAACCGGCTGCGATGCGACAGCGCCATATAGTGGAGATACGTATGACCTGCTGACGAATACCTGTACGGTTCTCGGCGCCAGAAAGCCGGGTAAACCGAAGAAGAAAGTACAGTCCAATGCATTTATGAGACTGCTTGCGGCAGGGGAGCGTTTGCTTGCTGTCATTCGCAGAAGTGAAGGTCGTCCGAATAAGGAATTAAGCAAGTTTGCGGATCAGATCAATACGATGTGCGATAAGTGGGAAAATTAAAAGATCTGATAATAAATTGCATAAATATAAGAAAAATATGAAAAGGTAAATTAAAATATTATAAAAAAGTCTTATATATTGACGAAGTATTACAAATGCTTTAAACTTGTTGTCATAATCCAAATATTAAGAATTTCATAATGATTTTTGTTGAGAAATATGCTTAAATGATTTTGGATTTAAGGTACCAAATATTTCCTTACAAATTTAATAATAGAAGTGTAGAAGAGGTTAAAGGATGCGGAAGAAAACATGGAGAATGCTGTGGCTGGCAGCATTAATAATTGGATGCGCAGGGTTGATGAGCGCCTGCGGCGGCAGCAAGGATGAAGCAGTGACTTTGGATTCAGCGGGTCTTGCAAAAGAACTTCAGGAAAGCGGTGTATTTGAGGGAGAACTTACATTGACAGATGAGGAATCTGCCTCTTATATGGTAGCCGCCGCTGAGGATACGAAGATGGAATTATATATGGGAGATGGAAGTAAGGCCGATGAGCTGCTGATCCTGTCCGCGTCAGATGCGTCAGATACGGATAGTAATAAGGAAGCGGCAGAGGCACATCTGGCGGATGTGAAAACGTCCTTTGAAGATTATATTCCGGAAGAGGCGGCAAAGGCGGAGGATGCCGTGCTGGTAAGTAAGGACAAATATGTGGTTATGTGTATCTGCGCAGATACGGATGCTGCGAAACAGATTATCGATAAGTATCTGGATGGCGAAGGCAGTCAGGCTTCCGCCAGTTCAGACAGTAAAAAAAAACTGATCTGAGCGAAGATGCAGAGGAGGACGGCAGTGCAGAGGCAGAGCAAAAGGAAAACGAACCTGTATATGAAAAAATAGAAAGCAGTGAGTCGGTAAAGGATTTCGGTTCCGTAGTAACTGTTGGAAATCAGGCGTTTGAGCTTTATAATTATGATGAAGAGGCTGCCAGGAATTATGCTGACATTGTGAGTAAAGCAGGAAAAGAGCTGGAAGGAATATCTACGGTATATGCTATGGTTCCCCCCACCAGTGTGGGAGTCACATTTCCGGACAATCTTGTTTCCCAGGTAAACAGCTCAGATCAGAAAGCGTCATTAGAAAAGATAGAAGGGTTCTTTGATCCTTCTATTAAATTTGTCAATGTTTATCCGAATCTGATGAGCCATCGTACGGAATACATTTATTTTCGTACAGATCATCATTGGACAGCACTGGGAGCTTATTACGCATATGATGAATTTTGCAAAATGAAAGGGATCACGCCGAATCCGGTGGAAAATTACAAGACCGTAGAGTTTTCCGGATTTCTAGGTTCTTTTTATAAGGATACGAAAGAAAGCTCCGTATTGAAGGATTCGCCGGATTCGATTCTGGCATATTATCCTTTGAGCCAGAACCTTTCCCTGCATGTGACAGCGCAGGATGGACAGGAGTATGACTGGATGATCATCTATGATGTGAGCAGCTATGATCCGGGGTTAAAATACAGTACCTTTACGGCGGGAGATAATCCTATGACAGTCATTAAAAATCCGGACATTACAGATGGTTCTTCCTGTATGGTGGTAAAGGAATCTTATGCCAATGCAATGATTCCGTTTTTGACAGATCACTACCAGACGATATATGTAGTGGACTATCGATATTGGGATGGGGATGTGGTTTCCTTTGCAAAAGAGAATCAAATCCAGGATGTACTTTTCGTTAACAATATTTCCATGACCAGAAGTAATTTTCTCGTGGGGAAATTGGCGAAAGTGATAAAGTAGCAATATCTGAAGGTAATATGATTGATTCATAGATATGAAATGCTAATAGTTTGTAAGTATACGATATAGAGGATTTGGAAATGGTATTCAGCAGTATCATATTTCTTTGTATATTTCTTCCGGTAGTGGCGGCCGCATATTTTATATGTCCCCGCCGCTTCCGCAATATTGTCTTATTGGCGGCAAGCCTGTTCTTTTACGCCTGGGGAGAACCAAAATATATTGTTATCATGCTGTTCTCCACTGTTTTCGACTATGTGAACGGGCTTTTGCTGGAAAGATTTGAATTAAAACATAAAATGAACATGAGAAAGCTTGTGCTTGTGGCGTCTGTAGTAGTCAATATCGGTATTTTATGCTTTTTCAAATATACCGACTTTGTGATCTCCAATATCAATGAGCTGACTGGCTCTGGTATAGGGTTATTGAAGCTGGCATTGCCAATCGGTATTTCCTTTTATACATTTCAGACATTGTCTTATACCATTGATGTGTATCGGGGAAAGGTTAAGACGCAGCATAATCTACTGGATTTTGCTACCTATATCAGCATGTTTCCGCAGCTGATCGCAGGTCCGATCGTTCGTTACAGCGATGTGGAGAAGGACATTCACATCCGAAATGTTGATTTGGCCATGGCGGCGCATGGAACCCGGAGATTCCTGCTGGGGTTGGGGAAGAAAGTGCTGCTGGCAAATCAGATTGGAATTTTGTGGGATGAGATTTCAGCAATGGGGGAGATCAATACATCTCTGGCATGGCTGGGCGCTATTGCCTATACGTTTCAGATCTATTTTGATTTTTCAGGATATTCGGATATGGCCGTGGGTCTTGGCGAGATATTCGGGTTCCATTTTCCTGAGAACTTCCGTTACCCGTATCAGTCAAAGAGCATTACCGAGTTTTGGCGCAGATGGCATATCTCGTTAAGCTCCTGGTTTAGGGAATATGTATATATTCCCCTGGGAGGAAATCGGAAAGGTTTGCCGCGGCAGATATTTAATCTGTTTATCGTATGGTTTTTGACTGGTTTCTGGCATGGCGCCGGATGGAATTTTATTTTGTGGGGACTGTATTACTTTGCGCTGCTCATGATAGAGAAGGCGTTTTTATTGAAAGCGCTGGACAAATGCCCTGCAATCCTTCGTCATATCTATGCGGTATTTTTTATTGTGATCGGCTGGGTCATCTTTGCGACGCCTGATCTGGCATCGACGGGAACAATGATAAAAGCGATGTTTGGCATGGGCGCATCCGGCGGTATGATGGCAGGATATTATTGGAGAACGCACGCCATTCTTTTGATCGCGCTTGCGATTGGCTCAACTCAGATTCCAAAGCTGTTGGCCGGCCGCCTGTCAGCAAAATGGATCAAACATGAGGCGGCAGGAGCCATCGTATTGAATGTTTTCTGCGTGGTTGTACTATTTGGATGTTTTGCTTTTCTGGTAGGGGACACTTATAATCCATTTTTATATTTCAGATTTTAGATAAATGCTGTACAAAATATTGTATGACAGATAACCGGGTGTCCGGGAGTATCAAAATGGAAAAGAAAAGGTTCATAAAGTTTTGTACCCTGAGCGAAAGGAATGGATATATAGATGAAGAAAATTCATATCGTTTTTATGGCGGTGGTTTTTGCCTGTATTGCGATTCCCGGAATTTTGGTGTTGGCATTGCCGGATCGGGAGTTTTCCGAAAATGAAAACCGGTATTTGCAGGTCAGACCAAAGATCACAGCGGAGAAGATATTTTCCGGCGATGCGCAAAGTGAACTGACAGACTATTTTAGTGATCAGTTTGTGAAGCGTGACTTTTGGACGGGTACGGCTACCCGTGTAAAGAAGAGTATCGGTTATCAGGATGTAGGCGGCGTATTTATCGGCAAGGATCATTATTATTTTGAAAAACTTGAAGATGCGGACATTTCAGCAACGCGATATCGTCAGAACCTATCCTTTGTTCAGAAGTTTTTGACTGAGAATGAGGATTTAAGTGCGGCTGCCATGTTGGCGCCGACTCCCGGCCATATTTTAGAAGAAAAGCTTCCAAAAGGAAGTCAGTTGTACGATGACGAGGGGATGTATGCGCTGGCAAAGCAGACGTTAAAGGGCGCAGAGTTTGTAGATTGCCGTGATACTTTCATGGAACAGAAGGAAAAAGAAATTTATTACCGGACCGATCATCACTGGACCGGATATGGAGCTTATCTTGGCTATCAGGCATATTGCGAAGCGGCAGGACTTTCGGCACGGGAGTATGAGAGTTTTGATCCTGTCTGTGTATCGGAAGAGTTTTTCGGTACATTATATTCCAAGGCTCTGGATGCTGCGGCGATACCGGATTCTATTACGCTGCCTCAGAATCTTCCGGAGGTAACGGTGCTGATTGGAAATGAAGAATATGACAGTATATATGATGATACGAAGCTTGAGACAAAGGATAAGTATGCGGTGTTCTTTGGCGGAAACTATGGACAGGTAACCATTCGGACTTCGGCGGGAACAGGAAGGAATCTCTTGATCGTTAAGGATTCCTTTGCAAACAGTATGGCGCCATATTTGCTGGAAGATTATGATACCATTACTATGGTGGACCTGCGGTATTTCCGGGGAAGCTTAGAGTCGCTTAAGGAAGAACAGGGAATCACGGACTTTTTACTGCTCTATGAGATGAGCAGTTTTGCTCAGGATGGTAATCTGTATAAAATGACAGTAGGTAATTAAGAATGAGCAGGAATGATCTTAAAAATTGAATGAAAATGATGCAGCTTAAAGCTGCATCATTTTTTTTAATTCTTTTAGCTGCGGCGTCATATACTGTGGATTCCAGATAAAAAATAAATTGATATCAAAGGAATCCTGAATCGGAATTAGCGTAATGCCTTCCAGGGATGAGCTGCAATAGTCTCGAGCAATAAATGCGATTCCCATATTTGTGCGGATCATGGATACGATCGTTTCCATGTTGGGTTGATAAAGTATCTGATTATTTGTCTGATTGTGATTCCCATGCAGGAAAAAAGGCAGCAGGGAATGCTGGGCGGGAGCTTCCTGTTCACTCAGCATTAGCAGCGTTTCATCGGAAATGTCATGAAAGGATATGGAAGAAAACGAGGCATAATTGTGTCCTTCCGGAACTGCAAGATATAGCTGCGCCTGATGCATTGTCAGAGCCTGCAAAGGTTCAGGATAGTTGGTAGTAGCAGATAATATGATGCCGGCATCGATTTTGTGATTTAACAGGTCTGAAAAAATCTGGCTGGGAGAGCTTCCGGGCAATTTAAGGCTGATCTGAGGATAGCGTTTTTGAAACTCCGATAAAATACTGGGAACATTACAGTTTAAAGCGCCGGGCATATGACAGATGGTCAGGGTGTCGCCGGAAATATTTCCTGCCGCCCGTACTCGTTCTACCAGTTCAGATTGTTTCCGAAACAAATCATTTGCTTCATGGATCAAAACTTCTCCTGCCGTAGTAAGCTTTAATGTATGATTGGATCGGTCGAATAATGTGACGCCAAGCTCCTCTTCCAGCAGGCGAATCTGTTTGCTGAGGGCAGGCTGACTGATATACAGTTCCTCTGCTGCCCGGGAAATATTCAGATGTTTTACAACAACTAAAAAATACTCCAGTGATTTTGTAGTCATAATGATTTTCTCTATACTTTCTTTCTTTATTTATTTTGCGCAAAAGCTGCCATCTGGTTTTGACAAGAACATAACCTGAAAGTTATATCTATATCTTATAATATAGTATATTTTTTTGTCAATTTAGTTTAGAATGATTCCATACATACAAAAAGGTAATATGGTATAGGCTTTGGGCAATGAACAAGGAGGAGGACAACATTGAAAAAAGTAGGTGTATCTGAAGAGGAAAAAAGACTTTCCTACTACAAGTATTTTGAACAGCCATTGGCAGAGATTCCACAGGAGAAAATTGCTATTTTCGAAGGAGGACCGGCAGATCCCAAAACAGGCATTGCATTTGAGGATAAAGATCTGTTTTTAAAGGGAGAGCATGAGGGATACTGCACTTGCGGATATGGTGTGGCTGAGGATGGAACTGCATTTGTATGCAATACTACTTATATGCCGGGGGTAACGAGCGAGATGCTGGACTGGTGGTTCCCATGGCATTCCGTAGGTTCGGATCTGCGCTACAAGATCTGGGACCCGGAAGATCATTATTTTGCAAGAGCACACGAAGCTTCTTATGTAGTAGATCCAAACGTACCGATGAATCAGAAAACATGGGGTGTAGATCACTATATTATGGAAGATATTGGAATGGGACCGGAATTTTTAAAGCTGTGTTTCAAAAGACCGGCAGACTTTGGGTATGATGAAAGTCTTATCGGAACGGATCAGTGTACATCCATGGTGTGTGCGATCGGAGAGAGCAGCTGTGCAGCCGCAATGACACATAAATGGCATCCATATAAAGATGGTGTGTTATTTGAGTCCCGTTTCTGGATTGGATTTAAATGGGAGGACGGCAAGATCGTGAAAGCGATTCCGGATGGCGTATCTATTCCTCCTGTAGTGCCGAAGGCATTGTTTGGCCATAACATCAAAGAATTTTCTAATCTGGCGGCAATCTTACCTTCTGTATATGCAGAGGAGAAAGACGTATTCTAATAGAACCGTATTCTGATAAAGCTTGGCAAACATATAATGACCGTTGTATTGCGATTGATAAGATCGCCGGTACAACGGTCATTTTTGGTTAAATTAATGTTTCCTGTAGTATTCGTCTACTGCTTCAAAGAATGCATGAATATTGTCCCAGCTTGAAAGAGGTGGGATGTCACATCCGGAAGAAGGTACGAAATTTTTATGGGAACCGCATTTTTCCAGAATCTGCAAAGTGGTTTCTTTGACCGTTTCAGGAGTACCGTTACGGAACTGTCCGGCGGGATCTACATTTCCCATAACAACAATATTTTCCGGGATATGCCCTACCATATCCGCCATATTGATGGCATTGCCAAAATGGAGTACGCGGCACCCGTTGGTAATGATAGAATCAATTTGCTGAATGGTACAGTTGCCACAGTTATGGTAACCTACGATGAAGTCGTCTGTCTGGGTAGCTTCTACGATCTTTTTTACATATTCACAGGAAAACTCTTCTTCCAGCGCAGGAGAGAGGAGACCTGCCAGCGGCTCTGCCATGAGAACGCCATTAGCGCCAACGGCTTTATAGGCGTTGATATATTTGATCAAAAACTCGGAGACTTTTTCCAGCACAGTGTGCACCATATCCGGTTCATCGTAGCAGTAGATCATAGCCTCGGTAACATCCATTAATCTGCCTGCTAAAGAGAAAGGTCCGATAACTCCTGCGAATACCGGGCGGTCTTCAATCAATTTGACTGCTTTTTCGATGGCGTCGATATAAATCTGCGTACGGCCGGCACCGATTTCAGGAACAGCAAGTGCGTCGGCATCTTCTTCGGTTTCCACAATGCTTCCGGTAACGGTAGGTACTTCGTCATCAGAAAAGTGTACCGTGGAACCAAAAGCCTCCGCTTCCAGAGATAAGTCCATCATGCTGACAGCAGCAGCGGCATTGGGAGTGGAATCGGCTACGATTTTCATGGCCTCTGCCTGTAAGTCGCCGGATGCGATAAGTTCTTTTACCGTGATGCCCATTTTTTGGATGGCGGGAAATGACAATACGAGAAATCCTTTTTTCTGTTCAGCGGCGATGGCATCGTCAACCCATTTCATCATGTCTCTTTTCATGTGATAACTCCTTTGTTTTTTATTTCGTTCTGTATTTTTGATTTATTATAATGGAATAAATTTAGAAAATCTAAAATAAAACCATATATAATTAGTAATTTTTTCAGTATTAAGGAATTGAGTATAGGGAGTATCTTTTATTATTTTTACTTAAATATATTTTTGATTTAGATAGAAAACCAGAAGTGAGTTTTGCAATCAACTTTTTTTAGCTTTTATCATAAAAAGTGAGTGATTTTCAGCAATGATATCGTATAGTAAAATAGAGAGACAGGTTATAGAATGGTTTTTACCGAAATGCAGAGGTTTAACAACAGCAATTTTTATGCTTGAAATTAGTGCAACGATAAATCAGAGATTAAAAACATGAATCAGGGAGCGGATAAAATGAATGACCAGGAATTGCTTCTATTATTAGAGGAGAATCCGGAACAGGGCATCCATGAGATGATGAATTTATATGGAGGCGCAGTACAAACGATCTGCAGGAATTTTTTAGGCGGATGCGCTGCGGCTGATATAGAAGAGGCTATAGCGGATACATTTATTCATTTTTGGAAAAACAGAACGAAGTATTCTCCGGATGAAACGCATTCGCTGAAAAGCTATTTGTATGCAATTGCAAGAAATGCTGCCAGAGATAAGCGGCGGAAATTGAAAAGAGAAGATATCTTTTCGACGGAGGAAGTATCGCTGGACCTGCCATCGGATGAAAATATAGAGACAGATTTTGAGAGACGCCAAAAAGAAGAGGCGCTGCATGATTGTCTGAGCAGGATGAAGGAGCCGGACAGGAGTATCTTTTTGTATCGGTATTTCTATGGATTTCAGATAAATGAAATAGCAAAACGCTTGTCTTTGAGTTCAAAAAAGGTAGAGAATATTTTGTACCGGGGAAAAGTAAGACTGCGTAAGGCGTTGATGGAAAGGGGGATTTTGAATCATGGCATGGAATAGATTGGATGAGCTTATTACGGATATCAAAGCAGATGAAACAATATCATTATCGAGCGGCATGTTAGATAAAGAATGTCAGGCACGGATTGAAAACAGAATATATGAACAAATTTTTTCTGACAATTCCTCTATGAAAAAGGATGGAAATGGTGCTTCTGAATCTATAAAGTGTCCGGATACAAAAAACAAAACCGGAAGGAGAAAACTATCAAAGCGGAAATCTTTTATAGTCCTGCTGGCGGCGGCATTGGTAGTGGCATTTAGTCTGACCGCAGGCGCTGCGGTATCCAATGAGTGGGATATTGCGCTGGTCAATTTTATGGGAATCAGCAATGCCGATACGATACAGCTGGAAGGCGGCGTAGTAGAAATCGGTGCGGAGGATATTTGCGAGGGTACGGACTATAGTGAAGATATTGCGGGAAAACCAAAGGAGATTTCCATCTCCGCAACAACTTCGATTGGAGATAAAAATGCCGCTTATATTCGATTTGAAACAAACTATCAGGTGCCGGAAGGATTTGATGAGACAAAGGATTACATTTTGCCGGAAGATTTCAGCGTTCATGCATATTCACGAAAATCAGGAAAAGGGGCAAGTGAGGTAACAGTAGGAAATGTTTTTACCTGTCTTGTGGAAAATGGAAAACTGAGTTTTTTACTTTATATATATGATTATGAGAAGTTGAATAAAAGCTATATATCCGTAAGTTTTCAGGATCTCAGGCTTTATCATGATTTGAATCTTTCCGAAGAAGAACAGGAGCTTGCGGAGGCATCAGAACTTCTTTATACCGGAAATTGGGAATTGAATTGGAAATATTCATACAAGTCAAATGTAAAGACGTATCATATGTTAAAGAAGATAGAGCAGGATGATGTGACATACTATTTGACTCAGATAGAGGTTTCTCCTATGGCGATTCGGATGAAGGCGGTAAAAAATCTAAAGGATCGTAATTCGGAAATGGAAAATCTGGATATCGAGGAAATTCAGTTTGAAGATGGACGGACTATTTCCGTAGAGGGAACAAGCAGCTTTGGCTCCAGAAATGAGATATGGATGAGGGGTTCTTGTGATATGGAAACAATAGGGGAAGTATTGGATCCGAAGAAGGTAGAGAGTGTTACGGTGGCAGGTAAGGAGATCAAATTGCGTTAGAAGAAAGAAGCCGTTATACCCCGTTTTATTGTGTCAAATATTCCGTTCTGCGCAAGCTCCCCTCATCGAAAGTGTAAGACGGAGTCTGCAGTGGATAGGTAATCTCATCCGCATAGTACCAGGGATCGCTTTCGTGGAGCGGATTTTTGACAACATGAAACTGCTGGGCAGGCATGAATCCCTGTGCCAGCAGAAATGCCTTTTGTCCGGCTTTATTTTCACATACATCTACTACCAGCATGACATGTCCGGGGCTGCCGGCTTTCAAGAAAATATCTCCGACTTGAATGTTATTTAGTTCAATGGCAGCAGACTCTTTTTCCATAGAAATTGTGCTGGAATATGCAAAGGTCACATGAAGATATTTTTCGAAGGTTTCATATGAGTCATCATAGCTGGCAGATCTTGTCCAGCTCACATCATTTCCATTTACCTGAATACGGTTTCCGTCTCTGTAGGTAATATAATCACATAAAAATCCATTGACAAAATGAAATTTAATTTTTTCCGGCTGATTTGATGCAAGAAAATATTCGGCATACATCCGCATAACGGAATCTGCACATTGTTGTACGTCTGCATCTGCAATCACAGGCATATCAAACACTGCAACATGTTGATTCTGAGTTCCTTTTGGTGTGCCGTCATAAAGCAAGACATCAGAACCATCCGGAAGAAGAGGGTAGTTCCTGATAAAGGATGCAAAGCTGTCATCAGAGCTTTCTGTGCGTGTATAGCCATCTGGCAGGATGATGCGTTCCTGCAGACAGGTTCCGCCTTCTTGAATATAGTTTTCTTCCGGAAGTGTTTCTTCCGCATGTACAGAAAGTATTTCCGGGGAATAGTCTGAACTTGTGGAGGAGAGTACGGTGTTAATATCAGATTCAGCACATCCGATGAATATGGATGCCAGAACAAATGTGAGTGTCAGGATAAGGAGTCGAAATGGTTTTACGTTCAAAGTTTGTCCTCCATAAGGGTAAGCAGGTTTAAATAAGCATAGCTTTAAGTATATAAAGCAAGCTTAAGTAAGTATAGCTTTAAGCATATAAAGCAGGCTTAAGCAAGCATAGTTTTAAGTATATAAAGTAGATTTAAATACAAGTATAGGTAAAGTATATCGAGTAGAGAAAAAGACGTCAACTGGTTTTTTGGGGGTCTTAGATTTGATGGAAGGACACATTTATTAAAAAATAAAATAATCTCTCATGAAAATGGAACAATAATTGTGTGCGATATAATGTTTTTATTATTACAAAAATGAGAGGTAATTTATATGGAACATATTGTAAAAGAAGGTGCTTTAGAAGAATTTAGAAAAAAATTAATTGAGGAAGAAAAATGCAGAGCTACGATTGAAAAGTATTTGCATGATGTACAGACCTTTTTTATGGATTATGAAAAGGGGAGTGTCATTACAAAAGAAAATGTAATTTTGTATAAACAAAAGCTGATAGAGCAGCAATATGCAATTGCAACTGTAAATGGTATTCTGGCTTCACTCAATAGCTTTTTTAAAAAAATGAATTGGCATGACTGCATCGTAAAATCATTAAAAATCCAGCGTGCGGCTTTTCGATCACAGGAGAGGGAACTGAGTAAACAGGAGTATTACCGTTTGTTAAAGGCGGCAAAAAAAGCAGGAAATCTGCGGTTGTATTATTTAATGCAGACAATCTGTTCTACCGGTATTCGGGTCAGCGAGCTTAAGTTTATCACTGTGGAAGCGGTAAAGAATGGACGAGCCATAGTTTCGCTGAAAGGGAAAAATCGCCTGGTATTATTACCAACTGCGTTGTGCAGGGAGCTAAAACGCTATACGAAAGAACGAAAAATCCAGTCCGGAAGCATTTTTATTTCTAAAAATGGCAGACCATTGGATCGAAGTAATATTTTTAAAGAAATGAAAGCTCTTTGTGAAAATGCGAATGTAGATCGAAAAAAAGTATTTCCACACAATTTAAGACATTTATTTGCGTGCATATATTATAAGGAAGAAAAAGATATTGCACATTTAGCGGATATTCTGGGACATTCCAGTGTAGAAACGACTCGGATTTATCTTAGAATCAGTTGTACGGAACAGGAGCGGCAGATGGAACGACTGGGGTTAGTAGTCTGAGGAAATGGGCAAAAAAATACAACAAAATACTAATTTTGTTGTGATACTGTATCTCCCGAAAGATGCTTTACATATTAAAACATATAAATACTATCATACCGTTTCAGCAAAATCAAGAGAAAGACAAAAATTTGCTTTAATTTTAAAATAAAGACCATAGATACTATATAATAAATGCACACTAAACAGACCGATGAAGGCACTTTATTTTCAATCGGTCTATTTGTAATGCTTTGTACTGTATAAAAGGGATATAGGAACCTTTTTAGAAAATAATATTTTTGTATCATTTTATTGCCTAGTGGAGTCAAGAAACTTTCACGGGCAATTTTTATGTCTGAAACACAACAAAATTAGTATTTTGTTGTTTCTTCCCGAAGGTGCTGCGCAATAAGGTAAAGGCGTATTGTCAGATATTTACTGGGGTGAATTATGGGAAAACATAGAGAAAATACTTTACGTCAGCTTCCAATAAATAATGAAGACTATGGCGAGATCAGGCTGCATCTGGATGAAATAATTGAAAAGAAAAATGTCTCTGCAAGCCAGTTATCATACCGAGCTGAAATGCAGAGAGAGCAGTTGAGAAAGTATAGGAATAACAATGTTAAACGTTTAGACATAGATATATTAAAACGTCTTTGTTATGTATTAGATTGTGATTTATCAGATTTAGTAGAATACATACCTCCAATATCTCCGGAGAATCATGAATAGAGCGTGTATTAAATAAACGAAATGAACTATTCATAAGAGGAAAAAGGATTTATTTGAATATCATTAGGCATATGATAAGTGCCAGCATTGAAAGGACTGTAATAGGACATGATAGACATACATTGTCATCTCTTATATGGGGTGGATGACGGACCGAAGACCTTTGCCGAGTCCAGGGACATGCTCCGGGAAGCAAAGGCTCAGGGGATCAGCCACATCATACTGACGCCCCATTACCGCCATGGAATGTTTCCTTATGATAAGGAACGGATCCTGCGGCACTTTGAAAAGGTGCGGGAGTATGCAGGCAGGATCGGGGTAGAGGTCTGTCTTGGCTGCGAATATCATGTGAACAGCAAGTGTATCCAATATCTGGATACCGGCAGGTGCCTGACTCTGGGCGGGAGCACATACACGTTAACGGAATATTCCTACGAGACAGAGTATTCCTACATACGGAACATGACCAGGGAGCTGATCCATCACGGATATACGCCGGTCATCGCCCATGTGGAGCGGTACCGCTGCATGACGGAGGATCCGGGCCGTGCGGAAGAGCTGCAGACCCTGGGGGCGCTGGTCCAGGTCAACGCGGATGCGATCCTGGGGTTGGAAGGCAGAAAGACGAAACAGTACTGCAAATATCTGCTGAAGCACGGACTGGCGGACATCGTAGGCAGCGATAGCCACGGAATGGACCGGCGGGCGTGCCATATGGAAAAATGTCAGACTTATGTAACCAGAAAGTTCGGTGCAGAGACCGCCCGGAACGTATTTGAACGGAACCCGGGAAAAATACTCGAAGAGGCCTGTAGGGCAGATGGCTTTTAGAAGATGGCCGTGTGTCTTACAGTTTTTTGCGGACATTTTACAGATGATATAGATATGCGGATGGGATCATCCGTCTGCGGAAGAGGCGCAGGGCGTCTCCGAATGAATGACAGGAGAAAATAATAAAGACATGGGAAAGAAATACGAAAATGAAGAAATGGAAATCGACTTGAAGGAGC
>CAZLZX010000054.1:0-15198 GCA_964564095.1 uncultured Eubacterium sp.
GGACGAATGAGGCGTGCTGGACCGCACGCCGATTGAGGACAACGAAGAAAATCGGGCAAATATCACGGTTCGGGGCGTGTGTCCCCTTGTACACTGAGGGTATAGTTCCTTTTTAAACCGCACAAATCATTGGGGGATGATCGGGTGAAGAAAAAGGTATGGGGTATTCTTTTTATGCTGGTTGTGCTGCTGAATGTGGCGGCATGGTGCAGCAGCAGCTTTTGTAACTTTTATTTAGAGCACATTTTTCCCGTGCTGGGGAGCGGATTTTCGCGGATCACATCCGTGTTTGCGTTCAGCGTGGGAGAGGTGATGATCGTCGCGGGCGTGGTATTTGTGCTCGCCTTTTTCGCTGTCTGCGCGCTTCGGCTGGCGGTCAGAAGGGAATGGTCTGTGCGGCTGTTCCGCATTTTTGCGGGCGCCTTTTCCTGGGTGCTTCTGGCACTGTTTGCGGTGCTGACCTGCAACTGCTTTATCCAGTATCATGCGTCGGAATTTGAGGAAAAATTCATGGAACAGGTGCGCACGGGAGGCTACACGAAGGAAGAGCTGGGGGCGCTCAGGGATTTTATTGTGGTGAACTTAAATGATCTGGCAGAAGAGATGGTGCGGGATGAAAACGGTTATCTGGTCTATGAGGGCGATCTGCATCAGACGGCGATTGAAGCGATGCAGCATTTGGGCGAACGCTACGATCAGCTTCAGGGCTTTTATCCGCAGCCGAAGGAAATGTATTTTTCCAATCTGATCAGCCAGACCTATATGATGGGATATTATTTTCCGTTTTCCATGGAAGCGAATTATAACGGGACCATGTATGTGGTGAATAAGCCCTCCACGATCTGTCATGAGCTGGCGCATCTGAAGGGGTTTATTCAGGAGGACGAAGCGAGCCTGATCGGGTATCTGGCGTGCATCGCCTCGGAGGATGATTTTTTCCGCTACAGCGGTTATATGGGCGTATTGAGCTATGTGGAAAGGGAGTTTCAGTCGTCGATCAATAAAAATGCGGAGGAATACGGCAGGCACCCTGCCATTTCGGCGCAGGTATATAAGGACAGCGTTTTTCTGACGGAGGAAGCATGGCAGAAGGTGGAGGAAAAGGCGGTGGTGAGCACGCAGACGGCGAAAAAGGTGTCGAGGGCTGCGACGACCGCATCCCTGAAGCTGAACAGCAACGGCTTATCTTTTGCGGCTTTTCTCACTTCCTCTAAAGCTGCCGGGACTTCCTTAAATGTAATTTCAAATATGTTCTCATATTCATCACTGCGCCATTCAATTGCCGCCACATCCGGATCCGCCGCCAGAGTGCTTACCTGAGCCGTAATGTCCTCTATGCCGGCTGCATTTACGATACCGATGACCGCCCCTGACGTTAACTCTGTCTCATTTACTTTTATTGATCTGCTCATTGCCTTTTCTCTCCTTTTCTTTCCATTCCCTATTTATGTTTAAAAATGGTTGCCATATTTCTTCCGTATTTAAATTCAAAGGATATCTCATCCATATGCTCATGGGTATACGGACATCTCTCCTGCCTGAGAGGATTGAACAATGCCCCTGCGTGCATGAACTGCACGCCGACGCCATCCACGGATATATCAACAGATATGATCAGCATTCCTTCTCCCTTATCCACACGGCATATACTCAAAAACACCTCTCTGGAAGATAAGGTAATCGTTTCTTTTAAATCTTCAGAAATGCCCGCTGCTGCTCCAAATGAATGGTCCAGATGTTCCATGAAGCGGTTTAAGTTATCCTCTGAGGGAACGATCGTCAGCTTTGCCACTATCGAATCACCTCCACCTCACGTTCCTCTCTTGAATGCAGGAACGCCTCATGTCCCTCTGTCAGTTCCCGAATGTCCTCCGCCTTTATGTCAGCGCCGGTTAAAAGATTCTCTTCGATACGGGCTAAAAGCTCCAGTCTTTTTTTATCTTCCGGAGATGCATAAAACAACGACATCCGGCTGATGGCTCCAAACCGGTTGATATCCTTGGACAAATGGGGAAGAATTGCCAGTTCTGTCAATGTAAGCTCCTCCGGGTTGCCCACCGGTCTGTCCTCCGTTTCCCCCATGGGCGGCAGAGGATGAAAAACTTTTGTTTCTCCGCCGCTTGTATACTCTTCCCCCATGATAGCCTGCAGTTTTCCGTATTCCTGCCGGATGAAAAAGTCCCGTTCTTCCTTTACCAGTGCACTGATTTTTTCAATATCCATATCCTATACCCTCCCTGCTATTAGTAAGATTAATCTGCAAAGCTCCTTGAACAGCTGCCTGCTTACAGCGGCTTAAGCTCCAACTTTGCAATTCTTGTCTCTATACTCTTTTTTCGTTCCTCAAACTGCAATTCTTTATTATGCATATAATATTTCTCACAGCCATAATGCCCGATAAACCTTGCGCAATAATAATTTACCGTAAGCTCTGTCACAAAGAGCAGGATCTCATCGCCATCATCAAACGCCTTTTCACAAAATACAAAGGCGTTTGCAAGAATTTCCCCAGCCGCCTTTACTTCCTCCTGCAGCTCTGACAGACTGTGATTATACGCCTCTCTGATAATTTCAAAAGAATTTCCGGAAGCTTCGCTTTTTAAAAGCTTTTCCCTGTAAAACTCAAGCTGCGCAATGACTCGCCGAATCTCCGTCTGCTTTGGGGCAGACAGGGAAGATGAAGTCCGCCCTTTTTCAAGCTCCCCGCGCTTTTCATCACAGTATTTTTCTAACAGTACAATTGGCTCTGCCCCCTTTGAAATCTCCTGTTTTAACTGCCTGATCAGCTTTACAAGATGGGAAAGCAGATCCTCCGTGTCACAAATATTTTTAAGCTTTGCCGTCACTGCCCCGAATAAAATTCCCAGAAGCGATAATCTTTCATCCATTCTGGCATTGGAGGCCCGGAAGATAATATCCTCTGATACCGTGCCGTCCATGATATGTTCGATCTTGTAATCACTGCGGTATTTGTGATACAAGTCATAGTAAATGGCAAAATCCTTTGCAATTTTATGTTCCTGCAAATACTGGCATATGAGATTTTCATTGACCGGAATTTCATTTTCCTCATAGAGCTTTATCATTTCCGAAAGGTCATCCCAGCCTCTGGCTGTCACAAAGGTCTTTCCGTCGATGGTGCTCTGAACCTTATAAAAATCATCCTTTTTCGCTGAAAGATACGTCATTACCACCGGGTGTACGCCCCGTCTGTATGCGTAATCCTTCCAGATCTCATAGTCAGGCTCCACATCAATGCGTTTCAGACGATCCCAGGTAACAATATCAAAATCTCTGACGGATTTGTTGTATTCCGGCGGATTTCCCGCAGTGACCACGATCCACCCCTCCGGCAGCTTATGCTGTCCGAAGATCTTGAACTGTAAAAACTGAAGCATACATGGCGCCAGCGTCTCGGAAATACAGTTGATCTCATCCAGAAAGAGAATGCCCTCCGTAATTCCGGTTTTTTTCATCAGATCGTACACCGATCCAATGATCTCACTCATGGTATATTCAGAGACCTGATAGCTCTTTCCGTTATATTCTTTCTCGGTAATATACGGAAGTCCCAATGCGCTCTGTCTCGTATGGTGGGTCATGGAATAGGAAATCAACCCCACGCCCAGCTCCGATGCGATCTGTTCCATAACAGCAGTCTTTCCGATGCCCGGCGGACCAATGAGAAACACCGGTCTCTGCTTTTCTGCTGGAATCTTGTAGCATCCGAATTCATCCTTTGTAAAATAGGCCTTCAACGCCCCTTTGATCTGTTCCTTAGCCTCAGCTATATTCATCTGACCGCCTCCTAAAGCCTGTCAATAACAACCGTTTCTTTCATACTCCTGTTTTTATCATTCATCAATGGAAAACATCTGCATAACATCAATACCTGCCCCCGCAGTCTTTCTATGTTCCAGAAGAACCGTTACCAGCTCCATCTTTTTTTCTCTCTGGGCACGCTCCAGCATCTTTGTATAAACATCCGTCCCAATCTCAAAATTCCCGGCGATATATGCTGCCGCATCCGGCATATTTCTTGTAATGACCGCTGATAATACGGCCTCCATATTTGCCTTTATATATGCCTCATATCCGGCTCTGATCTGATCTTTATATCGATCGCTGTCCCGGCAATATCCCAGCGCCGCCGATACTTTGTCATTTTTATCCTGAAAGGAATCGATCTCCATTCCCGGCGCCTGTATGGACAGCAGACCGGGGCAGTTTACAAACGGCTTTCCCTGCATCCGATGGATCAGAGAGGGAAGTTTAATCTCCTGAAGGGAAACCATGTCCGTAAAAGCATTGGGACCGATTGCCTCTGCAGATTCGGGAATATATAAAAACTTAATCTCCTTTTTGCCTGAAAATGCACCGCCCATAATGCCTCTGATATCTTTACTCACATGAATTTCTGTCCCATGAGCATTAAACCCGCAGCAGACATCATCTATTACAATAAATCCATCCTCATTTGTAAGGGCGTCACAGCCGTCAAAGCACCCTGCACCCAGTTCACTTATATTTGCGGGAATGGAAATATTGATCAGCGTTTTGCAGCCCATAAACAGATGTGCATCCATACGTGCCAATGAATCCGGCAGTCTGACGTCTGCCAACGCGCTGCAATGACCGAAGGCCCTTGCACGTAAGGAAGTGATCCCGTCTCCAATATAAGCCCTTTTCAGCGCTGTACATTGAAAGAATGCATCCTCCGGCAGCTCCTTTATCTTTCCGGGAACTGAAATTTCCTGAAGCATTTTCATACCGGAAAAAGCGCTCTCTCCTATAAATTCCAATTGTTCCGGAAGTTTTAGTTCCTTGATGCATCTGCAAAGACAGAATGCTCTTTTTTCAATCCGTTTCAGCGTAGAAGGAAATGATATCTCTTCCAGAGAAATACACTCATAAAAAGCATCGATCCCGATACTCTCAAGTCCTTCTTCCAAGTGAATGCTGCTCAGATTGCTGCATCCTGAAAATGCCCATTCGCCAATGGCATTTACCGGTCCACCAAAGCTTACCTCCACCAGAGTACTGCACCCGAAAAACATCCAGCCCCTCAATGTCTTTAAAGATTTGGGAAAGTCAATCTTATGTAAACCTCTGCATCCCGAAAATGCTCCGCCCTCGATTTCCTCTATTCCCTCTTCAAAGGTAACCTTGACAAGCCGCTTGCACTCCTTAAAACAGCGCCAGCCTATGCGCCGAACGCTTCCCGGTATATGGATGCCGGTAAGCCCGTAACACTCGTGAAAGGCCCGCCACCCAATACTGCGCAGGCTGTTCGGAAGCGTAATATCCGCCAAAAGGATCCTCTCCGCAAATGCATCCGCACTGATCTCAGTCACACCCTCCGGTACAACGGCACTGCGGATATTCCTCCTTGCCTTTAAAAGACACTGGCCCAGAATAAGAAAATCCTCCTGCCACTCATTTTCATTCTCACAATAATATTTGTAATAAGGAGTCCCCTTGAAGGAATCAATGCCAATGTGTGCAAGACTTGAGGGAGCCTGTACGGACGTTAAATTGTCACACCACAAAAAGGCTTCATCCTCTATGGCGGTCACTCCCTCAGGGATCACGATCTCTCTTAAAGACCGGCAGTCCTTAAAAGCCTTTTCGCCGATGACACGCACGCCGTCCGGTACCGTCAGATACGGCTCTTCCCCATGATATTTTTTTAAAATTCCATTTTCAATTTCAAAGCCATTTTCAAACGCAAGAGCCATGGAACTCTCCTTCCTGTCATCAGATCCTTATCCATCAAATGATCCTTCCTTCTGCATCCGATATGATACTGTCCTCTCCCAGCACTACTTTCATTGCCCAGTGGGGGACTTCAGGCAGGTCTCTTCCCGTATCCAAAAATACGAATGCCGTATCATAGGCAGGCGGCATGGCGGGAAACGTTCCATAACCATCGGTAAAATAGATCATTCCCTTAAAATTTGTAAACTCATGCTGCCGGATCAGCCGATCCACATGCTCAAACACCGGTCTGAAATCGGTTCCTCCGAATCCCTTCAGGACCATACCCTTCATGTAACTGTCAAACTCTTCCTGGGAAGTGATCTTTACATCCTCTTCCACCCTTGCGCCGCACTGTATGAGATGCACATTGATCTTTGTAAAAAAGTTCTCGCTCTGTTTCATGATATTCCATGTCTTTGTGACAAAGGCCTGCACCACCTCGCCGGCAACAGACTGAGAAGTATCCAGCGCGATTACAAACTCCCTTACCTTTTTTACCTCCTTGTATTCAAGGGGCTCAATAAGCGGCATTCTGCCATACAGTTTCATGGCATATGTGTATAAAATATAATCGAACTCATCGTCGTTGATTTCTATGTTTTCGCCCAGTACAGAAAATTTTCTTAAGAATTCCGCATAATCGTATGTCTCCCGATTGATTTCCTTCAGAGCCTGTATGAAATCTCCTCCGGCTTCGCCCCAAGTCTCAGACATAGTTTCCAATTCTACCTGAATCTTCTCTGATATTTCCTGCCACTGCTTTTTTAATTCTTCCGGGGACAATGCCTTTTTGTCTTCCTCCTGTTCCTTTTTGGAATCATCCGAAGTCATACCATCTCCGGAACCGGAATCCTTCTTGTCTCCCTGAAAGGAGCCGCCCCCTGAGGCTTCTCCCTCTATATCCTCCTCGTCAAACTGTTCCGGCAAAGGAGCTTCGTCAACATGATCTGCATCCCCCATATCCAAGGGAGAATCATTGCCGTCATCCGCGCTCTTATCCGAATGTTTGTCCGGATTCTCATCCTCTGGCGCTGACGGATTCCCATACCAAAGTTCATGATCGTCCCCGTAAAAAAATTCTCTTAACCGGGTAATCTCACTTTTTTCAAGTTCTTTTTCTTTAAAATGTCTGTAGATCCGTTCAGCAGTAAGACCGGGCAGCTCTTCCTTAAGCTGATGGATCAGCCACTGCTGCCGCTCCTGCCGTTCACAGTAAAGCGCCTTCACATTCTGATTTGTGATTATGTTTTCCACCATGATGTCACAGGAAAGATCCCACAACTCCCGATCTATTTTTTTGTCTGCAAACAGATGGCGGAACACACAGTGCAGCACCAAGTGAAAGTAATTTCTGGTCACAAGCGCCGGCGTCCGCTGAAACTGTCTGCAAATGAAAGTAGAATTATAGAACAGGCTTCTGCCATCGGTGGCGATCTCCGGAGTAACATTTTCCTCTCCGAAAACCACACGCACCAATGCAGACTCCATAAAACGAAAATTTATCAGGATGGTATTGCGCGAAAGCCGCAGGATATCCCCGGCAAGACATAATTCCTCATGATGCCGTTTTATATCATCCATATTCACATTGTGATCGCCAAAGCCCTTTATGCTTCCCGGCGGCTTATCGCCAATACTCATTCCCATTTATATTTCCCTCGGTTTCAAATAGCAAATATAAGCCATAATTTACGTCTTTGAAATAACTCGATGTTATATTAATCTCTCTCCGGAAGCGGCGGCATCGTATCAAATTTTTCTCTCAGATCCTCTGCGCCGAACTCCGTCTTTCCGGTCTTCTCATTTTCACGAAGCGCTCTCCACAAGCGTTCCGGTGTGATCGGAAGCTCCCGAAGTGTCAGACCTGTTGCGTAGTTGATGGCATTTCCGATGGCAGAACCTACCGGGGCAGTGCTTCCCTCCCCTGCTTCCTTCGCTCCCAGCGGACCTTCAGGGTCATATTCGCTGCAGATAAAGGTCTTGATATTCGGCATATCTAAAGCTGTCGGGAAACGATAATCCCTGAAGCTCGGATTCAAATGTTTGCCCTGTTCATTGTATAAGCACTCTTCATAGCAGGTAAATCCAAATCCAAGAAGTACGGATCCTTCGATCTGTCCCTCAACAGCGCGGATATTCAGCGGTCTTCCGCAGTCATGGCCGAATGCAAAGTCATCCAGCGTTACCTGTCCGGTCTCTTTATCTACCGTGACCTTAGCTGCCGATGCTGAGAAGGAATATGCGGTAGCATAGTTGCCCACATTCTTCACGTAAATATCTTTATCGCCTTCATGCGCGAAGGAGCCGACGCCTACTACGCATCGTCCGAAGTTTTTCTCTTCATATCCAAACAATGCTTCATTGTAGGAAATGTTCTTTTCCGGATCGCCCTTGATAAATACTCTGTGATCCTTCATCGTAATGTCAGACGGTTTACAGCCCCACTCCTCTGCCCAATGGGAAAGAAGTTTGAATTTTGCATCTCCCACTGCACGGTGGCAGGCATTTCCGCCAAGGAATGTAACACGGGAACCAAAGGAACCGGCATCCCACGGTGTAGTAGTCGTATCAGACTGTACGCATTTTACTTCATCCATACGAAGTCCCAGCTCCTCAGCTACGATCATCGTCATAACCGTATCACAGCCCTGACCGATATCATTGGCGCCGGTAAATACTACGGCATATCCTTCACGATTCAGTCTTACAATCGTAGATGCAGAGCAGTAATGAGGCGTTACCAGTACCGGGAAACCTGTTCCTGACATGAATCCGGAACCGGAAATACCAACGCCTTCTCCGCTTCCCAGCGGATATCTCCATCTGTTTTCCCAGTCAATGGCATCTGCAACTGCTGTCAGACACTCATCAAACTTACAGGACGTAAATTCAAGTCCGGTAGGACCCGTGTAATAAGGTGTGATCTCGTTATCACGGCGAAGCTTCAGCGGATCGATATTCAGACAATTTGCCACCTCATCCATATGAACCTCATGGGCAAAATGTACCTGACACGCCGAATACCCACGCATGGCTCCAGACGCCGGATGGTTCGTATAAGGCCTGCGGGCTGTCATATCAATATTTTCAACCTTATAAGGGAAGGTTGCACAGATCAATGACAGTGTATTTGCCGCAATACCGGAACCGCCATAGGCGCCGCCGTCTAAAATATGCTTACAGCGTTTTGCAAGAAGCTTTCCTTCCTTTGTAAAAGCGCTTTCAATCTCAAAGGAGATCGGATGTCTTGTTCTGGTACACATAAATACCTCATCACGCTTTAAGATACATTTTACCGGATGTCCAGTCATCTGCGCAAATTTACAGGAGCAAAGCTCATGGGCAAATACGTCCAGCTTTCCGCCGAAGCCGCCGCCGATCATTGGTTTGATCAGATGCACCTGACTTTCAGGCACGCCCAGTCCCCATGCGATCCAGTAACGGCTTACATAAGCTCCCTGCGTTGTCGTCCAGATGGTAAATTCTCCATTTTCATATTTTGCAATGGCTCCATGAGGTTCAATTGCTGCATGGACCATCTCTTGTGTCTTGTAATAATGCTTATCGGTATAATAAGCTTCTTCAAATACTTTATCCGGATCTCCCGCCTTCATAGTTGTAAAAATAGAGAGATTTCCCGTTCCCGGATAATGGATCGCCGGTGCATCCGGCTGCATTGCATAGAATGGATCCAATACAGGTTCCAACGGCTCATACTCTACCTTTACCAAAGCGGCAGCTTCTGTTGCAGCTTCCTCCGTAGTGGCACAGATGGCAGCCACCTCATCTCCGACAATACGAACCTTCCTGCGGCATAACGGCTCTTTATCCGCCAACTCCTTAAAGGCTTCCGGATTGCCAAGATTGTGACCTTCCGGAAAGTCTTTTCCGGTAAGTGTTGCCTTTACTCCCGGCACCTTCAGCGCCTCTGTAAAATCAATACTCTTGATCAGAGCATGTGCATAAGGGCTGTGTACCAGTTTGCAGTACCAGGTACCCGGCAGATCTACGTCATCCGTGTAGATTGCGGAACCGGTTACTTTTGCCTCCGCATCGATTCTAATATATGCATTGCCTCTTCCGGCAAGTTCGTAATCTTCAGGATCCTTATATACGCTTTCCACATCAGCGTAATATTCCTTCGCCATAATTGCCATTATGCATTCACCTCCTTAGCCAATACCTTAGCGGCGGCATCGATTGCCTCTACGATCTTTGCATATCCTGTACATCTGCACAGATTTCCCGCAATACCGTCTCTGATCTGCTGCTCTGTGGGATGCGGGTTTTCGTGTAACAATGACAATGCGGACATGATCATGCCTGGGGTACAAAAACCGCACTGCAGCGCCCATTTATCCATAAATTCTTTCTGCACAGGATGCAGTACGCCATCCTTTTTTACACCTTCAATTGTCACGATCTCATGTCCGTCCGCCTCTACTGCAAGCATCATGCAGGAGTCAATTGCAGCGCCATCCAAAAGGATCGTGCAGGCGCCGCACTCGCCTTCCTCACAACCGCGCTTTGTGCCTGTCAGATGCATTTGTTTACGAAGGAAGTCTACCATGGTAACTCCATCAGCAACCAGCTCCTCTACATCCTCCCCGTTGAGCTTAAAATTGATAATATGTTTCATGACTTTCCTCCTTTCTATGCCTTCAGTGTTGCGACAGCCTCTTTAATGGCACGCTTTGTATAAACTCTTACCATATCCGAACGGTACTCTGCGGAAGCACGGACATCGGAGATCGGCTTAGCCTCTCCCATTGCCAGCTTTCCGGCCTCCTCCAGCACCTCATCTGTGATCTCTTTTCCCTTGAGATATTCCTCTGCCGCATTGGCACGCAGCGGAGTGATTCCTACGCCGCCCATAGCGATCCTTGCATCCGCCACTTTCTTTCCATCCATTTTGATCCATGCCGCCACGCCGATAATGGCAAGATCCATTGCCTTCCTTACAGAATGTTTAAAGTAAGCAGAACCTTCTCCGGATTTTAATTCCGGTACCAGGATCTCCGTAACGATTTCTCCCTGAGACGGATCTAAACAGGTCTTTTTCACGCCTTTGAAAAATTCATCAATGGGAATGGTTCTTCCTCCATTTTTACTATAAGTAGAAACCTGTGCGTTCATTGCCAGCAAAATAGATGCCGTATCCGCAGAGGGCGATGCATTGCAGATATTTCCCACCATTGTTCCTTTCCGTCTGATCTGGGCAGAAGCCACATAGTGGGCTGCCTGAGACAGAGCCGGCATCTTTTCATTGACCAGCTCAGATGTCTGAATCGTAAACAGCTTTGTGTTTGCGCCGACCTTTAAGCCCACGCCTTCCTCAAATTCTAATTTGTCCAGACCCGGAATCGTCTTAATATCAATGACTGAATCCACATCCTTTAAAACCCGCTCTTTCAACAGAATGATCACATCCGTCCCCCCGGACATCAGCATAGCCTTAGGACCAAGCTCTATCATTTTTGCAGAAGCTTCCTCCAGACTTTTTACTGCATAATAATCAATTGCCGGTAAAGCCATATTTATCTTCCTCCTTTTCCTGCTTTATGTACTCCCCTGAAAAACCAGAAAGCACATAATGAAACTCTTTTTGTGCTAAGTTTATTTTAGCAGTACACGTTTCAGCCGCCTATTCGCATATGCAATTATGGTCGCAAATGCAACCACTGCGGAGCCGTGCTACCACTTCCTTTAATTCATCCACCGCCATATCGATCTCTGCCATTGTATTTTCAGGTGCAAGCGAAAACCGCAGCGTTCCCATAGATCTTTCATAGGGAACACCCATGGAACGCAGCACATGACTTGCTTCAACGGCTCCGCTGGAGCAGGCAGCTCCGGCGCTGCAGCAGATCCCCCTTGCTGAAAGCTCATACAGCAATTGTTCCGCATCAATATAATCAAAACTGATGCTGGCATGATTGGGCAGCCGATGAATTTCATCTCCATTCAAATATGTGTATGGAATCTCTTCTAAAATCCGCCGGATCAGCCGGTCGCGCATCTTTTTGACAGCTTCCTTTTCTTTTCTGCAAATTTCTGAAGTATAGGACGCTGCCGCGGCAAAGCCTACGATCCCCGCCACATTTTCCGTTCCGGACCGCCGTCCCTTCTCCTGCTGGCCCCCATTCAAAAGAGCATCCAGCTTTACACCCTTCCGCATATATAAAAGCCCCACGCCTTTGGGGCCTCCCAGCTTATGGGCTGATGCGGAAAGCAGGTCGATACAGTCAGCATTAACATCCACAGGCAAATGGCAAAATGCCTGCACTGCATCCGTATGAAACAGGATTCCCCTTTGTCGGGCCAATGTCCCGATCTCATGGATCGGCTGTATCGTGCCCACCTCATTATTCGCCGTCATAACACTGATCAGTATCGTGTCCGGGCGAATTGCCTGTTCCACCTTTTCCGGCAGCACCTTACCCGTTTTGTCCACATCCAGATATGTTACCGAAAAGCCTCTGGATTCCAGATATCTGCAGGTATTGATGACAGCATGATGCTCCGCCTTCGCAGTAATGATATGCCGCCCTTTCTCCGCCAGTTTTTCTGCGGTCTTAGTCAACGCCCAGTTATCGCTCTCGGTACCGCCGCTGGTAAAGTAAATCTCAGAAGGTGCGGCGCCTATCACATCTGCAAGTACCTTCCTGGCGTCGTCAATCGCTTTTTTTGAACGTTTCCCCAGCCCATATAAAGCAGAGGCATTTCCATAACTGGTTGTAAGATACGGAAGCATCGCATCCAATACCCCCGGTGCAAGCGGTGATGTAGCCGCATAGTCCATATAGATTATTTTTTTATGATGATCTTTCAATTTATTTCATTCCAATCTGCAATTTGATTCTATTTGCCCTTTTATAAAGCTGTTCATGCCTGTATACAGCCTCTGCTGTGGTGCACTTTTTCAGGCTGGCTTCAAAGCGTTCTTCCATTTGAATCTCATGTTCGCCCTGTACTAATTTATCTGAAAAAAACAATACGTCCGCCGCTGATAACTGCTGAGTGCTTTCTGCACGCCTGTTTCCCTGATCCGGACTGTGATGCAGAGCGATCAGCGGGGCAATTTCGTCATATCCCTCTTTTTCCAATATTTCCGCTCCCTTTTTGGCGTGTTCCCTTCTTAATCTTACAAGATCATGCAAAAGAGCCGCCTTTCTCAATACTTCGCGGTCAAATACTGCTTCCTCAGGATCGATCCGCTGTAATATTTTTTCCTGTACCTCAGCCACCGCCCTCATATGCGCGATAATATGATCCGGCACCTGATATATTTCATAAAACTTCTCTATTTCTTTTTCATCCAATAGCTGTGCCGGACGAAAGCCTATGCGTTCCGCCTGAAAAACCATATTCCCGTTTTCTTCATGGCAGGAAAGCTGTGTGATTCCTCCATTGGGCTGCCGTATTTCCATTACATCTTCCACACGTTTCATTTCACGCTTTTCCATCAGACATATTGCGGCACGAATGACTCCCGCATGGGCCACCACGATCAGGTCCTTATCCATTGATTGCTTCGCCAGCCTCTTAAGCTCCGTCAAAAAACGTTCTCCCGCCTCTATATAAGTTTCTGAAGCTTCCACCCGGAATTCCCCGATATTTTCTCCCCGTTTTTGATATGCTTCGGGGTAACATTCCTTTATTTTGTCAAAGGAAAGTCCATCCCAAATACCCATAGAGATTTCCCGGAGATCATCACATGGCACAATTTCTAAATGATGTCCGGTAGCCCCGGCGATTTCATCTGCCAGCAATTTGGCGCTTTCATAACATCGCATCAGCGGACTGGTATATATTTTGTTTCCAACATGCATGGCGTGATTTCTGATTTGTTTGGAAAACCAGACTCCCAGCAGCCTGATCTGCCTGGCTCCCGATTCGGAAAGAGCGATATCTGTCCTTCCGATACAGAGATGTTCCTTCTGTGAAACCCTTTCTCCATGTCTTACTATATAAATCATTTTTTACCCCTGTTTTATCAAAACTGCCGTCCCGTGAAGATCCATGAGCGGCACGACAAATAGCTGTTCCTCCTGGCAATATCGTTCCACAGCCTTATGCACTCCCGGAAACTGCAGACTGTTATAATCATGGATGACAATGGCTCCTCCCTTTGCGAGTCTGGGATAAAAAAACTTCAATCCTTGATAAACCGGCTCATACAGATCCGGATCAAGACTTACCAATGCAAGCTCTCCCATTTCCCGCAAAATTTTTTCGGATATGCTTTCCGGAAAATAACCCGCTACCAGCTCCGCTTTTTCAGGATACGGCAGTCTTGCTTTTACCAATTCCGCACCGGTATCCGTAAAGTCCCGGACATGAACGGAAGCATTTCCGCCGAACGCCGCAGCTTCTTTTTCTATCCTGATATCCCTTTCATCAAATCCGGTAAAGGTATCAAACAAATAAAGCCTGCGTTCCGGAAAGAGGAAGTTGAGCTCCAAAGCCGTATCTCCCCGATACACGCCAAGCTCTGCAAGATTGCCCCTTACCTTCCGGCTTTTGATCTCCCGCGCCAGCAGCCGTATGGCGGAGCGTCTGATGTCCTGACTGTCACGGTAAAATAAAGCATCCCTGATCTGTCCCTGAAAGCCCGCATCTATGATCTGTCCTGTGATCTTCTCCTTTGCCTGGCTGTTTAAAACTGCGATATAAATCATGTCGATCCTCTGCTCTAAGGCCCGGCTTAATGACAGCACCGGAATATTTGCGATACGTTTTCCCTGCGTCTGTTCATTATTGTCTATATAACAGATTAGCTCATATCCAAGCGGCAGCCATGTTGACAGCATCTGTCCCGCCTGCCCGGCGCCAAAGACCGCAGTACGGAGGCTTGTTTTGCTCTTCTTTCGAGTCTGCGGATCTGCGCCCATCATATTGCCTCCAGCAGCACATCCAGAACGCCGCCGCACACCATGCCTTCTTCTTTGGCTTCTTCCGCAGTCATGTCTACGTGGATCAGCTCCGGCGCCGGATCGTCTTCTGTCAATAAAGCCCTTCCTTTGTTCGCTACCTCTGCCTCCACACAGCCGCCTCCGATAGAACCAATGATCCTTCCATCCGGCAGGATCAGCATTTTGGTACCGATCTCTCTGGGTGCGGAACCCTTTCTCATTACGATCGTCGCCAAAATCTCTCTCCCTGTTCCGGACTGTATCAGCTCCTGATTTTCCAAAATTCCATTCAGGATTTCCTTAGAATAACCGCAATGACTCTTTTTCTTATTTTTCACTTCAATGATCTCAGCCATCACTGCCACGGCAATCTCTTCCGGTGTTTCAGCTCCGATATCCAGCCCGATAGGAGAATATATGCGCTCCAATACGTCCTTATCGATTCCTTCTTCTATCAGAGATTTTTTTACCATGGACACCCTTCTCCGGCTTCCTATCATGCCAATATAGGCATGAGGCTTTT
>CAZLZX010000055.1:0-15014 GCA_964564095.1 uncultured Eubacterium sp.
GAAGAACCTGGTAGCAGCAGGTCTTGCAGATAAATGTGAGATTCAGTTATCTTATGCTATTGGTGTTGCACAGCCCACATCCGTTATGGTTGATACCTTTGGCACAGGTAAACTGGCTGATGATAAACTGGTTGAGATCGTTCGCGAGAACTTTGATCTTCGTCCGGCTGGAATCATCAAAATGCTTGATCTGAGAAGACCGATCTACAGACCGACAGCAGCGTATGGTCATTTCGGACGTAACGATCTGGATCTTCCTTGGGAAGCTTTGAATAAAGTAGAAGATTTAAAGAAATATCTGTAAGAGACAGAGTTAAGTTTTGGGTATACATGACTGCCGGGGATATATGCGGTGCATAGAGTCCGGTGTTATGTCAGGAGAATGGGATCATATAAATGTACAGAGGCAGGAATGGTATTCCTGCCTCTGTCTGCGTATAGTTGAAAAAAAGCTTTGATACAGGACATGAATGATTCTAAAAAAAGTATAAAGTTGCTAGTAAAGATCATTCCTTATGGTATACTTAGATAAGATACGAGAAAAGGAGTCTGCATATGAAACTGAAGACAAGACTGATTTTTTCTTTTTGTGTAATTTTGTTTCTGCCGATCGTGCTGGCATGCGGGGTACTGTTTGGAATCTATCAGATGCAGGTGCATTCGATCAAGCAGACCTATGGTTTGGAAAAGGAAGATACGTCTTTTTTGTTTTCCAATTCCATCCAGATGTTGAATCGATATACAAAGGCAGATTTTGAGGAATTGCAGGAATTGTCTGTGTCAAATCCTGGCAAGCTGGAAGACTTGTCTTATCTGAAAAAGAAAAACCAGGAGTTAAATGAAAAGCATTCTTTTATGATCGTTACAAAAGGAAGCCGCATTTTATTTAACGGCTGTGAGGAAGAGATCCCTTATTCGGACAAGGAACTTTTGGATCTGCTTCCGGATTATGGCTCGGCGGAATATGGAGAGAGCGGATATTACCTGGAAAATGATGTTCAGTGGATCGTAAAACAGGTGGATTTTTCGGATTCCATGAACAGTGAAGGAAGCGTTTATCTCATTGCGTCGACAGAAAGCGTTTTGCCGGAAATACAGCAGCTGCTTGTGGATATGGGACTTTCTATTATATTGGTACTGGTGCTGACGGCGGCAGTCATGACGATCTGGATCTATAAAGGCATTATTAATCCGATCGCTAAGCTTAAGATTGCCACGCAGAATATCAAAGAGGGAAATCTGGACTTTACCATTGAGGCGGAAAGCGATGATGAGATCGGCGAGCTTTGCCGCAACTTTGAACAGATGCGTCAGCGGTTAAAGGAAACTACGGAGGAAAAGATATCTTCGGAGAAGGAAAACCGTGTTCTGATCAGCAATATTGCCCATGATTTGAAAACGCCGATCACTACGGTAAAGGGTTATGCCGAGGGCATCATAGACGGGGTAGCGGATACACCGGAGAAGCAGCAAAAGTATATTCGTACGATTTATAATAAAGCCAATGAGATGGATCGGCTCATCAATGAACTGACGCTGTACTCAAAGATTGACACGAACAGGATACCGTACAACTTCAAGAAGCTGAATGTGGCGGACTATTTCAGTGATTGTGTGGAAGAGATCGGATTTGAACTGGAGGCTGCGGATATTGGACTGGCATATTATAATTATGCGGATGAAAAAACCATCATTATTGCAGATCCGGAGCAGTTGAAGCGTGTGATCTCAAATATTATAGGAAATTCCGTAAAATATATGAATAAGGCAAAGGGCTTTATCAATATCCGCATCAAGGATGTGGGCGATTTCATTCAGGTAGAGCTGGAGGATAATGGACAGGGCATTCCTGTCAGGGATCTGCCATATATCTTTGATCGGTTTTACCGGTCTGATGCATCGAGAAATTCAAGTACCGGCGGAAGCGGTATCGGTCTTTCCATTGTAAAGAAAATCATCGAAGATCATGGCGGTAAAATCTGGGCGACCAGTAAAGAAAATACGGGAACTATTATGTATTTTGTAATCAGAAAATATCAGGAGGTACCAAATGAGTAAGATTTTGATTATTGAAGATGAAGAAGCGATTGCGGATCTTGAAAAAGATTATTTGGAGCTGAGTGGTTTTGAAGTGGAAATAGAGACCAGAGGGGACAGCGGTCTGGAACGTGCATTAAATACAGACTTTGATATGTATATTTTGGATTTGATGCTTCCGGGGATTGACGGATTTGAAATCTGCAAACGGATTCGTGAAGTGAAGAATACCCCTGTTTTGATGGTGTCTGCAAAAAAGGATGACATTGATAAGATCCGGGGGCTGGGGCTCGGTGCGGATGATTATATTACAAAGCCGTTTTCTCCAAGTGAGCTGGTGGCAAGGGTAAAGGCGCATCTGGCGCGTTATGAGCGGTTGATATCCAGCAATATACAGGAAAATGAAGTCATTGAGATCCGTGGTATCCGTATCGATAAGACAGCACGCAGAGTATGGGTAAATGACGAAGAGAAGCAGTTTACCACGAAGGAATTTGATTTGCTCACATTCCTTGCACAGAATCCGAATCATGTGTTTACAAAGGAGGAGCTGTTCAGCAAAATATGGGATATGGAGTCCATCGGAGATATTGCTACGGTTACTGTGCATATTAAGAAAATCAGGGAAAAGATCGAGTTTAACACGGCGAAGCCTCAATATATTGAAACGATCTGGGGCGTAGGATACCGCTTTAAATTGTAGCTATGAGAATAAAAAAGCCGGAAATCATATTTGAAGATAAAGACATACTTGTCTGCAGAAAACCTGTGGGCATTGCTGTTCAGACGCCGAAGGCCGGGCAGCAGGATATGGTAAGTATTTTGAAAAATTACAGAGCATCTCAAAAGGAAGACGTCTATATCGGGACAGTGCACAGACTGGATCAGCCTGTGGAAGGCGTTATGGTATTTGCAAAAACAAAGGCGGCAGCGGCAAGTTTGTCAAAGCAGGTGGCAAATAAGCGGGCGGATAAATATTATCTGGCAGTGGCAGCCGGTAAATTTGAACAGACAGAAGGGGTGCTGGAACATGACCTGGTAAGAGATGGACGAACAAACCTTTCTCATGTGGCGCTGCCGGGAGAAGAAGGGGCGAAGCATGCAAGGCTGTCTTATCAAATATTGGAGTATGATGAGGCATCGGATGCCAGTCTTGTGAAGATAAAGCTGGATACCGGGCGGCATCATCAGATCCGGGTGCAGATGTCAGCTATCGGGCATCCCCTGGTGGGAGATCGAAAGTACAACCCAAAGGCAGATCAGGGGAATGTGGCGCTGTGTTCCTATAAGATTGCAGTGGAGCATCCGTCTACGGGGAAGAAGATGGCCTTTGAGGTGCAGCCGGAAAATCCGTTTTTTGCGCCGTTTCATAAGAGGCAGGCTTTAAACAGGTCTTTCTGAGGGCTTGACATTTAAAATGCTTTCACTTACAATGGGCGTTAGCATAAAGAAAAGGCAATGCGAAGGAAATAGTACAGTTGCAAAGTGGCTGCAGAGAGAGAATCGCTGGTGGAAGATTCTTGCCATGAACTTCTGGAACCGGCCCTTCAAGCCCGGTATGAAAAGTGCCGCGTATCTCTGCGTTAAGGAGAAAAAGTGCATGTGGCTCACGAGAGATCTGCCAATATGAAAGTACATCGGTACGAGAGGGAGATAGATAGCGCTTGTGAGACATATGAATCAGGGTGGTACCGCCGGATATCCGGTCCCTTATCAGGGATCGGGAGTCCGGCGTTTTTTGATACCTGAGAAGATTTTTTGCTGAAACATGCAGTGGATTTGAGAAAACAAACTTAATATCAATAAAAGGAGAGTATGATCATGGCAAAAGAAAAGAAATTGGTAGAAGCCATTACATCTATGAATGAGGATTTTGCTCAATGGTATACGGATGTAGTGAAAAAGGCGGAGCTGATCGATTATTCCAGCGTAAAAGGATGTATGATAATCAAGCCGGACGGATATGCTATCTGGGAAAATATTCAGAGTGAGCTGGACAGACGTTTTAAGGAAACCGGAGTTGAAAATGTATATATGCCGATGTTTATTCCTGAAAGTCTGCTTCAGGTAGAGAAGGATCATGTAGAAGGATTCGCACCGGAGGTCGCATGGGTAACCCATGGCGGATTAAACCCTCTTCAGGAGCGCTTGTGTGTACGTCCTACATCGGAAACCTTGTTCTGTGATTTTTATAAAAATCTCATCCAGTCCTACAGAGATCTGCCGAAGGTATACAATCAGTGGTGCTCTGTTGTTCGCTGGGAGAAGGAGACAAGACCGTTCCTTCGTTCCAGAGAATTTTTATGGCAGGAGGGACATACCGCACATGCTACCGCAGAGGAAGCGGAGGAAAGAACGGTTCAGATGCTGAATATCTATGCGGATTTCTGCGAGGAAGTACTGGCAATGCCTGTCATCCGGGGACAGAAAACAGAGAAGGAGAAATTTGCAGGCGCAGAGGCTACTTACACCATTGAGGCTTTGATGCATGATGGAAAAGCGCTGCAGTCCGGAACCAGCCATAACTTTGGCGATGGATTTGCAAAAGCATTCGGCATTCAGTACACAGATAAAGATAACAAGCTGAAATATGTACATCAGACGTCCTGGGGTATGACAACCCGTTTGATCGGGGCGATTATTATGGTACACGGAGATGATTCCGGTCTGGTACTGCCGCCAAGAATCGCTCCAACACAGGTAATGGTAATTCCAATCATGCAGCACAAGGAAGGTGTGCTTGACAAGGCAGAAGAAGTAAAAGAGCGTCTCGGAAAGGTATGCCGTGCGAAATTGGATGATTCCGATAAGAGCCCGGGATGGAAATTCTCTGAGCAGGAAATGCGCGGTATTCCGGTGCGTGTAGAGCTGGGACCGAAGGATATTGAGAAAAATCAGTGCGTACTTGTTCGTCGTGATACAAGAGAAAAGCTGATCGTATCTTTGGATGAAGTAGAAGAAAAGGCAGCACAGTTGTTAGAAACAATTCAGAATGATATGTTTGCGCGTGCAAAGGCACACAGAGATGCTCATATCAGCGATGCACACAATTATGATGAATTTACAGAGCTGGTAGAGAACCAGCCTGGATTTATCCGCGGTATGTGGTGCGGAGACCGTGCATGTGAGGATAAGATAAAAGAAGAGACGGGTGCAACCAGCCGTTGTATGCCGTTTACTGATCAGGAGCAGATCGCGGAAACCTGTGTTTGCTGTGGAAAAACGGCGCACAAACTGGTATACTGGGGTAAAGCATATTAAAGAGTCCGGAGCATAAAGAACCGCAGTATATATTGAGAAGAAAAGCGGGGAAAGGAGGCAGCCATTATGAAAATTGAATTACCGGGAAAAGTAAAGAGGATCATTGACTGTCTCCAATCCCATGGATATGAGGCATATGCAGTGGGCGGATGCGTCCGTGATTCGATTCTTGGCAGAGAGCCGGAGGACTGGGATATTACCACCTCGGCCAGACCGGAGCAGTTCAAAGAGCTGTTTTCTCATACGATCGACACTGGTATTCAGCATGGTACCGTTACTGTGATGATAGATCATGAGGGCTTTGAAGTAACAACATACCGCATTGATGGAGAGTATGAGGATGCCCGGCATCCGAAGGAAGTGATATTTACCTCTCAGCTTCTGGAGGATTTAAAGCGCAGAGATTTTACGATCAATGCAATGGCATACAATGACAGAGCGGGATTGGTGGACGCTTTTGACGGAATCGGAGATCTGAACCGAAGGGTCATCCGGTGTGTGGGAAACCCGGCAGACCGGTTTGACGAGGATGCGCTTCGTATGCTGCGGGCTGTACGGTTTGCTGCGCAGCTTGGCTGTGAGATCGAAGCGGAAACAAAAAAGGCGATCTGTGCACAGGCACATAATCTGGCAAAGATCAGCGCCGAACGGATTCAGGTTGAGCTTGTGAAGCTGCTTGTCTCTCCTCATCCGGAGAAAATGCGTCAGCTTTATGAGTTGAGGATCACGGATGTGATTCTGCCGGAGTTTTCTGTCATGATGAAGACGAAGCAGAATAATAAGCATCATTGTTATTCCGTGGGAGAGCATACGATCCATGCGCTGCAGGGAATAAGGGCAGATAAAATACTTCGTCTGACCATGCTGCTGCATGATGTGGCAAAGCCGCCTTGCCGTTTTACGGATAAAAATGGAGTGGATCATTTTTACGGGCATCCGGAAAGAGGAAGCCGGATGGCAGAAGAAATATTGCGGCGTTTAAAGTTTGACAATTATACGATACGAAGAGTGACAGCTCTTGTAAAAATCCATGACAATAAACCGGCATTAACACATCAGGCCATCCGTAAGGCGATGGTAAAGGACGGGCTGGAACAGTATCCGGCGCTGTTTGAGGTAAAACGGGCGGATATCGGCGCACAGAGTGAATTTCAGCGGAAGGAAAAGCTTACGAATGTAGCTTTACATGAGAAAATTTATCATCAGATTCTGGAAGCGGGAGATTGCCTGTCGTTAAAGGATCTGGCAGTGTCAGGGGAGGATCTGATCTCCTGGGGAATGAAGCCGGGAAAGAATATCGGGATCGTATTAAATGAATTGCTGGAGGATGTACTGGAGCATCCGGAATGGAATGAAAGAGAGATTTTAAAAAACAGGATACGGCAGAAAGCATACTTTTAGCACCCTTTTCATATGATGAAAAAGACATCGAATGTTGTCTTGAAGCTTCATGTGAAAGGGTGTTTTTATGTATTATCAGATAGAACAGGTATTGGAAAAATACGGATTGGAGAGAGCTTCTGCTTATAAGGGAAGACAGGTACTGGTGTGTGAGAGTGATAGCGGACTATGGGCGCTGAAAGAATTTAACGGTTCGCCGGAGAAAGCAGATTTTTTGTACCGGTTTGGCGTCTATATGGCGCAGGCAGGGTTTCTGATGGATGGACTGGTAAAGACGAAGGAGGGGGAACTGTGGGCGGAAGGAGTAGATGGGGTAAACTATACGCTGCATCACTGGTATAAGGGGAAGGAATGCGATGTTAAAAACCGAATGGACATTATGATGGCAGTATCCCATTTGGCAAAACTGCATCAGATCAGCAGAGGATTTATGCCTGAACCGGGAGAGCAGATCCATTGGCGGGAAGAACCGGTCAATGAATATGAAAGGCATAACAGGGAATTGTGCCAGATCCGTAACTTTATTCAGAAACGCAAAAAGAAAAATGATTTTGAACGGCTGTTTTTAAATTGCTTTTCCGAGTTCTACGGTCAGTGTAAGGAGGCAGGAACGGCTTTGGCAGACAGGAATATGGCAGGCGGCGAAACAAGAGGGCTCTGCCATGGGGATTTCAATCAACATAACATTCTGTTTCGGTCCGGGGAACCGGCGGTTATTCATTTTGAAAAGGTCAGATATGGGATCCAGATATTTGATCTGTGTAATTTTATGAGAAAGATTCTGGAAAAATATAATTGGGATGAAGCGCTGGGGATGGCAATGGTGGAGGAGTACGACAGGGTATGCCCGATGAAACGGGAAGATTTGATTCATCTGTATTACCGCATGGCTTATCCGGAAAAGTTCTGGAAACTGGCAAATCACTATTATGCTTCCCGAAAGGTGTGGATCTCCAGACAGAATCTGGAAAAACTGCAAAAGGAGATTCGCCAGAATACTTCCCGGTGCAGATATCTGAAAAAGCTGCATCGGCTGTTAGATGAATAGAAGTGATTTGTTATAAGGATCTGAAGACGAGGCGAAAAACAATGAAAAACAGATATACTTTATGAAAAAAGCGGGAAGAAATCTGTGTCATTGTAGGTACGATTGTGGTATAATTATCTATATTGCAGTCAACAGGAGGAAAATGTAAATGGGTTACAAAGAAATTTATGAATCATGGCTTGCAAATCCGTATTTTGATGAGGATACAAAAGCGGAATTAAAAGCAATTGCAGATGACGAGAATGAGATTAAAGAGCGTTTTTATCAGGACCTGGAGTTCGGTACTGCCGGTCTCCGCGGCGTTATTGGTGCGGGAACTAACCGCATGAATATTTATACAGTCAGAAAAGCCACACAGGGATTGGCAAATTATATTCTGACACAGGGAAAACAGAAACAGGGTGTTGCGATCGCATATGATTCCAGACATATGTCTCCGGAGTTTGCAGATGAGTCTGCACGCTGTCTGGCAGCAAATGGAATTAAAGCGTATGTGTTTGAAAGCCTGCGTCCTACACCGGAGCTGTCCTATGCCGTTCGTAAACTGGGATGTACGGCTGGTATTAACATTACGGCAAGCCACAATCCGCCGGAGTACAATGGCTATAAAGTATACTGGGAGGATGGTGCGCAGATCACACCGCCTCATGATGCTGGTATTATGGATGAGGTAAGACAGGTAACCGATTATGGTCAGGTAAAGACTATGGATGCGGATGCGGCAGTGCTTGCCGGGCTTTATGAGACCATCGGTAAGGAAATCGATGACGCTTACGTGGAAGAGTTAAAGAAGATCATTCTTCATCCGGAGGCGATTGAGGCAGCCGCTGAGGATTTGAAGATTGTATATACGCCGCTTCATGGTACGGGAAATATTCCGGTTCGCCGTGTTTTGAAGGAGCTTGGCTTTAAACATGTATATGTAGTTCCGGAGCAGGAGCTTCCGGATGGAGATTTCCCGACTGTCAGCTATCCGAATCCTGAGGCAAAGGAAGCCTTTGAGCTTGGCCTTAAGATGGCAAAGGAGCTGGATGCCGATCTGGTACTGGCTACGGATCCGGATGCGGACCGTCTCGGTGTGTATGTAAAGGATCAGCAGACAGGGGAGTATCATCCTCTGACCGGTAATATGTCAGGATGTCTCATCGGAGAATATGAGATCAGCCAGAGGAAGGCGCTGAAAGGGCTTCCGGAGGATGGAGCTCTCGTAAAATCTATCGTTACTACAAATCTTGCAGACGCTATTGCGGCAGATTATCAGATCCAGCTCTGTGAAGTGCTGACAGGATTTAAGTACATCGGACAGAAGATGCTTGAGTTTGAGACAAAGGGAACGGGTACGTATCTGTTTGGATTGGAAGAAAGCTATGGCTGTCTGCCGGGAACCTACTGCCGTGATAAGGATGCGGTTGTGGCATCTATGGTTCTGTGTGAGGCTGCGGCATTTTATAAATTACAGGGCAAGACGCTCTGGGATGCTATGGTAGATATGTATGAAAAATACGGCTACTACAAAGATGATGTAAAATCTATTACATTAAAGGGTATCGAGGGCTTGGAGAAGATCCAGACGATCATGAATACTCTGCGTGATAATACACCGGAAGAGATTGGCGGTCAGCCGGTACTTCAGGCAAGAGATTACAAAAAAGGTATGATCAAAGATATGAGTACAAAGGAAGAGACTTCTACCGGGCTGCCGGCATCTAACGTGCTTTACTATGATCTTCCGGATGCGGCATGGGTATGTGTGAGACCGTCCGGCACTGAGCCGAAAGTAAAATTCTACTATGGCGTTAAGGGTACGGATATGGCAGACGCAGATGAAAAATCCGAGGCGCTTGGAAAAGCAGTGCTTGCCATGATCGAGCCAATGCTGTAAAAAATTGCCTTTTATAATGCCTGGGAGCGTTGTGGAATGTCCAAAGTGCATCTAATTTCAGCATTCAGAGCAAATTTCCTTGACAAAGCTTTGGAAAACCAGTATATATATTTTATAAGCTCATTAGGGAATAAGATTTATCTTATATTTTTGTAGGAGGAATTATAATGAACAAAACAGAATTAGTTGCAGCAATTGCAGATAAAGCAGGCTTACAGAAAAAAGATGCAGAGAAAGCATTGGCAGCATTCACAGAAGTTGTAACAGAGACCTTGAAAAACGGCGATAAGATCCAGCTGGTAGGATTTGGTACGTTTGAAGTTTCCGAGAGAGCAGCAAGAACCGGAAGAAATCCGCAGACAGGCGAAGAGATGATCATTGCTGCTTCTAAAGCTCCTAAATTTAAAGCAGGTAAAGCTTTAAAGGATCAGCTTAACTAATTGAAAAGTATAAAAGCTGTTCTCATCAAGAGAACAGCTTTTTCTTTTGGACGGTATGGCGCCGGAAATGCTGCTCTTCAGGAGCTTTTTGCAGATATGTCCGGCAAGCGGATCTGTGGGAAGAATACAGTAAATATTTTATATGGAGAAATGAAAAATGAGACTTGACAAATTTTTAAAGGTATCCCGATTGATCAAGCGGAGAACTGTGGCAAATGAAGCGTGTGACGCAGGCCGGGTGCTTGTCAATGGCAAGGTGGCCAAGGCGTCGTTAAACGTGAAGCCGGGAGATATCATAGAGATTATGTTCGGAACCAAAGCGGTAAAGGTGGAGGTATTGCAGATCGCGGATACTTCCAGAAAAGAAGAGGCAAAAGAGCTGTTCCGATATCTATAAGCAGGGGCGAAAAGCAGTTTGCGGTTGGACAATTCATAAAATGCCGGAATAAAAAATGTATCTCCTCATATATATTATCTTAAAGGAGGGGAAGCATTATGGAAGAAAGACAGGCGCCCAGACAGCATAAGATGATCATTACGGACCGTGCGGGCGGCATTTTAAACGGAGTAAATGATATCTTGTCTTTTGATGTAAATGAAATCCTGCTGGAAACAGAGCAGGGGATGCTGATGATAAAGGGGAAGGATCTGCATGTGAATCGACTGACACTGGAAAAGGGCGAGATAGATATTTCCGGCCGTATTGATTCCCTGCTCTATTCGGATGTGTCTAAGAAAAATACAAAGCAGAATGAATCGTTGTTTGGACGGCTGTTTAAATAAATGGTAAGTCCTCAGATCATGAAGCAGGTATCGCTGCTTCTGTATGGGCTGTCGGGCGGGATCTTAATGATGTTTATCTATGATCTGCTGCGGATCTGGCGCAGGGTTGTGGTGCACGGCACTGTCTGGATCGCCATAGAAGATATCGTGTACTGGTGTGGCTGTGCCGTCGGATTTTTTCTGATGCTGTATCAGCAAAATGACGGACTGGTGCGGGGGTTTATTATGGGGGCTGTTTTTGCCGGCATGGTATTGTATTTAAAGACCGTCAGCCGTTTTATCCTGTCAGGCGGGGTGTGGATGCTGAAAGGTGTTGTGAAGATAATATCATGGCCTGGCAGATTGGTAATGCGTCCTTTCAGGCGAATTTTTGGAAAAATGGCATCCCGCATGATACGAAAACGTAAAAAAACTGAAAGAATATACAAAAAGCGATTGAAAAAACTATTTAAAGCGGTTAAAATGGGATTATGTAAACTATAAGCAGGTGTGGAATATGAGCGTAAGTAAAAAGCGAAGAAGAAGAAAACAGAAGAATCGCGTAGGAAAGATTTGTATTAGCTGCATGGTCCTGGTATTGGTACTGGTACTTTCAGTTCAGATCGTTCATCTTTATCATAAAAATGAGAGTTATAAGTCGCAGGAGGCTCAATTGCAGGCGCAGTTGGAGGAGGAAAACCAGCGCGCCCAGGAGCTTAAGGAAAAGGAAGACTATATAGGCTCTAAGGAGTATATTGAGGATGTGGCAAAGTCAAAGCTTGGTATGACCTATGAAAATGAGATTGTATTTAAGGAAAAATAACAAATGACTATTACATATGGGAGGCTTGCATGGCAAGTCTCCCATTGTTCGTAGTGACTGGCGGCGGAAGCAGGATAGCGGCTTCCTGCTGTTTGTGAGATTTAAGGCGTAAAATTCCATGGGACTGGTTTATGAATATCATAAGAGAGACCAATTCCCTAGAATCGGGAAAATGTCCTTCAACCAATCGTATTTTGCCGAAAAGTTTTAAAAATGCGGACAACAGTTTGACAAACATTTTTGAAAAATCGTTTTAGAATATCCCCTACATTGATGACAGGAGGGGAAAAGAAATGATAAAACGATTTGATGTGAAACAGATCATCGTCTATGCGGCGTCTTTTGTGTGCGCCAGATTTTGTATTGCAGGAGCTTATCCTTTGATTCCTGCCATATTTATGGTAGGATTTATGACAGGAGTAAACAGAAGTCTGCTGTTTCTGTGTGCGCTGGCGGGAATGCTGGTGTTTGTGCCGGTGGTATCCCTGATCAAATACAGCTTTGCGGTTATGCTGGCTATTTTGCTGGTAAAGGGGATGGAGTGGTATCGGCAGAATTGTTCCTGCCTGCTGGCAGCGATCTTTGCCGGAGGAAGTACCTGCCTTATGACGCTGCTGGGGACGGCCATCCATATGAGGACAGGGGCCACGCCAATGATCAGTATATTGGAAGGGATCTTTATTGCAGGATTTGTCCATGCATTCGGGAAGTATGGCTACTTATTTATGGAATGGGAGCCATTGAAGCCCGGTACGCCGCAAATCCTGATCAGCGGATCGTCCCGGCTGGCGGGATATGCGGAATCCTTTGAAAAGCTGTCTAAGACTTTTGGGCAGATGAACCGGTATAAGGAGGACTTTACAGCGGAAGAACTGAGCAGGATGCAGGCGGAGGTAACCGGGCGAATGTGCGTGAGCTGCGGGCAGTGCGCGATCTGCTGGGAGAGTGAGGATCCGCCTATGTATCAGGTCCTGTATCGATTTCTGCAGAAGATTCAGCGGGGACAGCCGGCGGCGGAAAGCGCCCAGGAGCTGGAGCAGTATTGCCCTTATTCCGGAGAACTGGCGGCTCAGGTATTGCAGATCTTTGAGAAGGCCCGATTGAACATGGCGTGGTATAATCGGTTGCAGGAAAACAGAGAAGTGATCGCACAACAGCTCAATGCCATGGCGTATATTATGGAGGATTGTGCCAAAGAGAGTGAGGATATCAGCTTAAAAGAGGGCAAGCTTTTGGCAACGGTAAAATACACTTTAAAGGAATCCGGAATACAGACAGAGGATTTGAAATTGATGCAGAAGGCCAGCGGAAAGAAAGTATTTTTGCTGCAGGCAAAGACAAAAAACGGAAAGTGTGTCCCGGCACGGGAAATAGCGAAAAAAATAAGCGCCTGTGCGGGAGTAAGATATATATCCTGCAGGGAGAACCATGCGCTGCTTGGACAAGAAACCAGTATCCTGAGCTTTCAGGAGGATTGCAGATTTTCCGTGTATCATGGTCTGGCACGGATGGTAAAAGAAGGCGAGCAGCTATCCGGAGATAATTTTTCCTTCTTGCCGCTGGATGATGGCAAATTTATTATGAGTCTGTCCGATGGTATGGGAAGCGGTATGACTGCCTGCAAGGAGAGCGAGATGGTCATTGACTTGCTGGAGAAGTTTCTGGAGGCAGGGTTTTATCCTGAAACTGCCATACGGATGATGAACTCTGCCATGGTAACCCATGGAGAGAATAATCTGTTTTCTACTGTGGATGTAATGGAGGCGAACCTGGATACCGGAGCGTGTGAGTTTTATAAGATTGGCGCTGCGGCGACTTATATCAAGCGCGGGACAGAGGTGGAGGCGCTATCCTGTGAGAATCCTCCTATCGGTGTGTTTTCCAGAATGGAAATACAGAGACAGGAAAGGCAGCTTAAGAATGGGGATTTTGTGATCATGGTGTCAGATGGTGTGGCAGATCATCTCCATGTGCGGGATTCCAATGAGGCGATGGAAGAAATATTGCGAACGCTGGATACGGAAAATCCGAAACAGATGGCGAAGCGGATCTTAGAGCAGATCCTGCTTTATACGGGCGGCACAGTGCGGGATGATATGACGGTTTTGGTAACTGGAATATGGGAGAAAGAGCAATGACGGATAAAACATTGAGCTTCAGGAGAAAGAGCAATGACGGATAAAACATTGAGCTTCAGGAGAAAGAGCAATGACAGATAAAGCGTTGAGATTCAGGAGAAAAAACAATGACAGATAAAGTGCTGGAATTTGTGAGACAAAAATCATTGATACAGGCGGGCGACAGAATCGTTGCGGGTTTTTCCGGCGGGGCAGATTCTGTCTGTTTGCTGCTTGTATTAAAGGAGCTTCAGAAGGTATATGATTTTTCCCTGCGTGCGGTGCATGTGGAGCATGGTATCCGGGGGGAGGAAAGCCTCCGGGATGCGGAGTTTGCACGGGAATTTTGCAGATCACAGGGGATTGAACTGGATGTATATTCCGTGGATGCGCCTGCAAGGGTGTCGGAGGAAGGGAAGTCGCTGGAGGAAGCTGCCAGAGAGCTGCGCTATGAATGTTTTGAGAAGTCCCGCAGGGAATGGAAGGGAAATAAGATCGCTGTGGCACATCATGCGGATGACAATGCGGAGACCGTACTGTTTCATATGTGCAGGGGAACCGGAATCCGGGGAATGCGCGGTATTCAGCCGATACGGGATCAGATCATTCGGCCATTGCTGTGTGTGACGCGGCGGGAGATTGAAACCTGTTTACGGGATGCGGGAGCGGATTATTGCATGGACAGTACCAATGAGGAAATCGCCTATTCCCGAAACCGTATTCGGAAAAATGTGATTCCGCAATTGGAGCAGATCAATAAACAGGGAGTCGGGCACATTGCCCGTCTGGCGGAGAATATGGAAGAAATCTGTGAATATCTGGATGAAACCGCATGGAAATCCGGTATAAGCGGCGCACATTTTTACTATGAGGAGGAAAAGGCACAGCAGCAAAACGATTATTGTGAAAAAGCCAGGATGGGGCAAGGCAGATATGGGGCTGTGACGGCACCAGAGGAAGACCGGAGGGATGGGCAGATCCCTGTCAGTATCAGAATCGAAAAAAAAGTATTTGCGGATCTGCATCCGGTACTTCAAAACCACTTTTTGTATCAGATTATTGCCGTGGCGTCCGGCAACAGAAAGGATATTACATCGACTCATGTAGAGAATTTGAGACGGTTGTTTGAAGGGCAGGCAGGGAAATGCGTGGATCTGCCCTATGGGCTTTGGGCAATCGCGGAATATGATGAGATCTGTATTTTGCAAAAGAAATTGCAGCGGGATACCCGGGAAGATCTTAT
>CAZLZX010000056.1:0-14816 GCA_964564095.1 uncultured Eubacterium sp.
TCTGGAAATGGGAAATGCAAAAGTATTAAATGTAATCATGCTTGGCGTATATGTAGGTTATACAGAGGTAGTTTCTCCGGAAGTTGTATGGGGAACCATCGAGCATAAGCTTGCTAAAAAAGCAAAGTTGCTTCCATTAAATAAAGCAGCGTTTGAAAAAGGTCTTGAGATTGGAAGAAGTCAGAGATAATCTGCCTTCGATCATACAAAATTACGTACGGAAGAAATAGTAATAAATAAACAGCGTATGTAGATAATTAGAAAGATGCCCTGTTGCGGCAGTTCAGAAAATGATGGACTGAGCAGCAGGGCATACTTTTATTTGTAGCAGCATACTTTTGGGAAGTCGGCATACTAGCAGAGCTGTCCATATAGAAAATTATTGCCGGATCTTCCTGTGATTTGGAGATACATGTCTTATATAGTAAAAGATACGAATCGCTACACCGCCTGTCCATCCAAATGGAGTAGCCATCCAAATGCCTGTGTAACCGAAAGAGGTAAAGTGTGACAGCAAAAATGCTGCCGGAACCTGCATCAGACATAAGGATACGATAGTAGAAATCAGAGGAATAAACGGTTTTTCATATCCCAGCAGAATGCCGTTTAAAATCTGCATCAAAGCTTCTATTCCATAGCAAACACCTACGATGCGAAGGTAAGTACAGCCAATATCTATAACTGCTGCATCCGTAGTAAACAACCGAGTCAGTAATGGAGCTGTGGGAACAACAATACAGCTGATAGTGATGGAGATGGACATTCCCATGATGAGTGCGGCGCGAAAACCTTTTCTTGCGCGGTCCTCCCGATGCGCACCGCGGTTCTGAGCTGTAAAATTTGACAATGCCTGCCCTAGATTCATGGCAGGGAGTTGTGCAAAGGAATCTATTTTGGTGGTGGCTGCGTAAGCAGCCATGCAGTTAGAACCAAATCCATTTACCATTCCCTGTAATGTCATAAATCCGATACTTCTAAAAAGCTGTTGCATCATAGAGGGAATACCGATTTTTAAGCTTTCTTTTAGTACGAGGCCTTGGAAGTCAGCATGAAGCAGATGAATACGGTAATTTGTATAGCGGATTCGCATGTATATAAAACTTCCCACAAAGGAAAAAAGCTGTGAAATGACTGTTGCGATGGCGGCGCCTGCGATGCCAAGTCCTATGTGTTTTACAAATAAGATATCCAGTGCAATGTTAATCAGTGTTGAACCGATGAGAAAATAGACAGGGCTTTTGGAATCTCCGAGTCCTCTCAGAATATTCGTGATAGTGTTATATAGAAATGTAGGTATAGCTCCTAGAAAAATAATCCGCAAATAAATGATTGCAAATACGGAGGTGTCCGCCGGAACCTGAAACAATTTTAAGATGGCGGGACTTAGCAGGATGCCGCAAATGCAGACGAATATAGAGAGGATCAGTGAAAATAAAAAATTTGTATCAATTGCAGTACCGATCTTCTCATGTTCTCTGGCACCAAAATGGCGGGAAATCAGGATACCCACACCCATGGTCAACCCCATGGAAAGTGCGATAAGAATCAGATTGATCTGAAAGCAAAAACCTACTGCTGCCAGATTTTCTTTACCCAGAACACGTCCCACGATAATACTGTCTGCCATATTATAAAATTGCTGAAATACATTTCCAATTAAAATTGGAAGTGAAAAGAAAAATAATGTTTTGAATACATTTCCCTTTGTTAAATCCTGCATATTAAATTCCCCCCCTGACAGATATTATTGTATCAAGTCGCAGAGTAAATGACCAGTTTATTTTACGGAGGTGTTCACAATACTTTCATAGATTAAATGAAGTAATTGTGTTACACTAAAAACAATAAATAAGTGATAATTTTGAGGTTGGTAATGATACATATGACAGAAACCGGAGGCGACAGGCGATGAGTGATAGAAAATATGAATCAGATATGACGAAAAAGGAAAAGCGGCAGCTTCGGAAGGAACAGCTTTTGTCTACCCATGGAAAGGATAGAATAGGTTATATTTGGAGTTATTATAAGCTGGAAATGATGTTTGGCATTATTATTGTCGTATTTGCCATTTTTTTTGTGAATTGGCTGTTAAATCTGCGCTATGATCAAATCCTTTATGTAGGAGTTGTTAATTATGGAAGCTGTGATGGAGAAAAGATGGCGGCCGATTATCGAGAATATATCGACAATGATGACAAATTTGATATGGTAGATGTGGATACGACATTGGCAATCAGTTCGGAAGGAGAAATGGGAGATTTTACCGGGCCAGCCAGACTTGTCTCGCAGATGTCATCATCACTGATAGATGTTATTATTTTGGATCAATATGCCTTTGATTTTTATAAAGATACAGAGGTTTTTATGGATCTGAATGAATTTTTTGCGGATGCGGATGGAGAATATTCTGCGTTTATTGCGGAGGAGATCGGACTTGATCTTACAGGAAATGAAGTGTTGGCATCTTATGGAATTGATACAAGTGAACCGGTATATCTGATGGTCAGTGATCAGAGTAAAAATAAGGAATACGTGAAAGAGTTTGTAGATTTTCTGTTTTCTGAAAATTGAGAGATATTATTCTGTTTATAAAAAGTGCTGTTTGTAGCAATTTGATGATAAAGTTAAGATGGGATATGAAATTGTATTAGAGAATAGAAACCATGTGGGAGGAAGTTAAGTTATGAGATATCCGAAATTTTTAAAGGAAAATGGAACAATAGGATTTGCGGCACCGTCCTTTGGTTGTAATATGGAACCTTATAGGTCAGCATTTGACAATGCTCAGAAAAAGTTTGAACGTATGGGATATAAGATGGATCTGGGGCCGAACTGTTATGAGGGCTGCGGCATCGGCATCAGCAATACGCCGGAAAAATGTGGTCATGAATTGACAGAGCATTATTGCTCCGAACATAATGATGTGCTGATCTCCTGCGGCGGCGGAGAGCTGATGTGCGAGGATCTTGATTATGTGGATTTCGAGAAAATTCGACAGGCTGATCCGAAATGGTACATGGGTTATTCTGATAATACGAATTTTACCTTTTTACTTACGACTCTATGTGATACAGCGTCCATTTACGGTCCCTGTGCGGCAGCTTTTGGTATGGAGCCATGGCATCCGGCTATTGAAGATGCATTTTCTGTTCTTACCGGAAAGAAGTTGACGCAGAGCGGCTATGAGCAGTGGGAAAAGGAATCATTGAAGGATGAGGAACATCCGCTGGAGCCATACAACGTGACAGAGCCGAGGATATTGAAATGTTATGCGCCGAAGGAAAATAAGTACATTACGGAAGATGAAACAAGCGGCTATACGGCAGATAAAACAAACAGCTATAGTTTAGCGGAGACGAATGAAAAGATTGCCATGGAAGGGCGGCTGATCGGTGGTTGTCTTGATATCTTAACCAATCTGGTGGGGACAAAGTACGATAATGTGGCAAACTTTGTGGATAATTATAAAGAAGACGGCATTGTCTGGTTTATAGAGTCCTGTGATCTCAATGTGATGAGTATCCGCCGGGCATTGTGGCAGTTGGAACATGCCGGGTGGTTTCAGTATGCAAAGGGTTTCCTTATAGGCAGACCGCTTTGTCATGGAGAGAATCTTATGGGACTGGATCAGTATGAAGCGGTAATTGGTATTTTAGGGAAGTATGGTGTGCCGATCATTATGGATGCGGATATCGGTCATATTGCGCCGATGATGCCATTGGTCTGCGGAAGCTATGCGAAGATAGAGGCGGATGAAAAAAATATTGAGGTCAGAATGGAATTAAAAAAATCCCCTATCTGGAGATAATCATCTTGCAGATAGGGTTTCCCATGGAAGAGAATTTCTCTTCATATTCAGTCATAACATTTCCGGCATTCAGCGCTTCATCGTGATGAAGATCCCAACTGAAGGCATCAAGGCTCCATCCGGCAGGCTCCACCTGCTCTAAGGAGAACTGGAACAGATCTTTATTATCTGTTTTAAATTCGATATGACCTTCTTTTTTCAGTATCTCATCGTAGCGTGCTAAAAATGCCTGGGATGTGAGACGGCGTTTTGCATGCCGGTCTTTTGGCCACGGATCGGAAAAGTTCAGGTAGATCATGGAAACTTCTTCCGATGCAAACATTTCTGTCAGTTTTTCGGCATCCATGCGGATGAAGCGAACGTTTTCCAATGGTTCTTCTTCCAGTTTTTCCAGGCCTCTGACTAAAACGCTGGAATATTTTTCGATACCGATATAGTTGATATCCGGATTTTGTTTTGCCAGTGTCATAAGAAAACGGCCTTTTCCCATTCCTACTTCGATATGGATTGGATGGTCGTTTCCAAAGATGGAAGACCAGTTTCCTTTCTGTGGATCTTCTTCCAGGATACAATATGGATTTTCTGCGATGGCTTCTCTGGAGCCAGGAATATTTCTTAAACGCATAAACTGATGTAAGCGCATATTAGGGTATAACGTTAAGTAACCTTCTGTGGGAACTGCGCCTTTTTCTCCTTTCTGTGGTTTGAAGCGTATGGATAGCAGTATTTCAAATGTCAGTACTTCTTATAGTTTCCTGATTCTGCTTTTTTATTTTACATAGGTTGTCAGGAAATGTAAATCCCATTATTTATAAGTTATTGCAGAATAGAAAAGTTGAAAATTTTAATCAGCTTTATATTTCGAATGCGAATGGTTATACTTTCAATTTAGAAGTAAATGTTCCTAAATCGGTATTATAAAATATACCTATAGGTAGTATTTTTATCCTTCACAGGTTGTCATAAAATGTAAATTCTATTATAATAAAGGAAGTATGCAGTTTTGACGCATTTTTTACAGATAAAGGAAGATAAATGAACATTATGAAAAAAATAAAGGGGATCAAACGGCTTCTCTGTCTTATACTGATGGGGGCAATGTGTGCGGGAAGCTGTTTGCAAATGACGACAAAGACGGTAAAGGCGGAAGCAAGCTGGCCATCGGGCATTGATGTAGAATCAGAATGCGCCATCGTTATGGAGGCGAATACCGGTACGATACTGTATGAGAAAAATATTCACGAACAGTGTTATCCCGCCAGTATCACAAAAATCATGACAACGATGCTGGCATTGGAAAACAGTTCTTTGGATGAAACGGTTACCTTTTCCAAGGATGCTGTTTATAATACGGAAGGATCTGGCATTTACAGAAATGTGGATGAGCAAATGTCAATGAAGGATTGCCTGTATGCGGTTATGCTGGAGTCTGCGAATGAATGCGCTTATGCGGTAGCGGAACATGTGGCAGGTGGAGACTATCAGGCATTTATCCAGATGATGAATGATAAGGCGCAGGAGCTTGGCTGTACGGATACTCATTTTTCAAACTGCAATGGTCTGCCGGATGAAACTCATGTGACATCCTGTTACGATATGGCGCTGATTTCTCAGGAAGCCATTAAAAATAATATGTTCCGGACACTTATCAGTACCACGCGATATGATCTGCCTGCGACGAATAAGAGTGAACCGCTGGCGATGTTCAATCATCATAAAATGATCTGCGCCAATAAAACAAGGCAGTATCTGTATGATTATGCCATAGGTGGAAAGACGGGGTTTACCAATGCTGCGCGAAACACGCTTGTAACTTATGCGGAAAAAGACGGTATGATGCTGATCTGTGTTCTGATGAAAAGCGGAGCAATCTGCCAGTGGACGGATACGCAGCGGCTGTTTGATTATTGTTTTGAGAATTTTGCCATTTATAATGTAGCGAATAATGAAAATCGTTACAGTGACGGGATCTCTGATAATGGGACTTTGTCAGCAGAGACAGAACCCTTTGCAAAGCTGGATCAGAATGCAATGATCGTGCTGCCGACTTCTGCTGCATTTGCAGATACGCAGACGGAAGTAAATTATGATAACGTTTCGGAGAACATACTGGGTACGCTGGTATATAAATATGCAGATCATACGGTAGGAATGGCGGATGTGCTTATGACCGGAGCGAAAGTAGATCCGTACAAATTTACGGAGGGAAATACTTATACAACAGAAAAAGATGATTCCGATACGAAGGAAGAGAAATCAAAAAGTTTAGATATAGACAAAAGGTTGGTCATAAAGATCATAATTATATGTGTGGCGGCAGTCGTAGTCATTTATTTCATTATAAAAAAGCTGTCACGTCGTCGAAGCCGCGGATGGCGGGATATGCAGAGACCGGATCGAAATTATGTGAGGATCAGGAATCGGTATAGAAGCAGACGCAGAAGAAGATAATTTATTTTAAGGAGACGCAAGACGTCTCCTTTTTTACAGCAGAGTTTGATGTTCGTTCAGATATGACAGAATAAAAGCAAGCTGTGATTGATAGTCCGTAAATTCATAATGCATGACGGACACTGCTTTTTTTACTTTATTTAATACGGTATTACGGTGCATATAAATCATGATGGATGTCTGATTTACATTGCGGCCGTTTAATAAAAATTGTGTAAATATGTGACAAAGGTCACTGTTATGAGCAGTGTCATATTCCTTCAGCACGGTATAATATGGAGATGTGATCAAATCCATAGGAACTGCTTTTTTTAATTCTTCCATCATGTAGTAAATGGTCACATCCGAAAAACGGTAGAAATTTCGTACTTCCGGAAATACCATTGCTCCCAGCCGGATGGCATGGTCGCATTGACTGGCGGCCAGATGCAGGTCTGAAAGAGAGAAGAATGTCTGACTGATACCACATGTAAAGGTGTGATTGCGGAAGTTTTCGCGGAATATATTTTCCTCGGCTTCTGACAAAAAGCGGGCACAGTCTTCGGATTTTGTGTTGTCTTTCAGAATGTACAGGCTGTTGTGACAGACAAATGGCATTAAGCCGGGGATGGAATTGCGCAGGTTCCAGCTTACAAAAGAGTAAGGCAGATCTGTGGTTCCGGTATAAGAAACTCTTGCAAGCATAAATCTTCCGTCAGGCTTTAGATTGGGAATGTAATCAACCTGATCCAGAAGCTGCTGGCGGGGGATTTCCGGATGTTCCAGAATATCTGTAAGGACAGCCTCGTATATCTCCGAAGATGAACGGGTGGAAAAGCGCTCCTGCTGGAAAAATAATTGCAGATTTTCACAGACCATATTCATCAGGTAGAGATAATTCGTTTTTGGATGTGTGCTGCAGCGCAGCACCAGAGCATATCCCACCGTATTATGATTGGCTGTAAATTTGTACATCATACTGTAATAACAGTTGTGATCTGTGAGACAATACCAGTTGATCAGCGGATTGGCAGCGTTTTCCGATGCGGAGATCAGCCCATCCTCCTGCAGCTTTGCCATAGCTCTGGGAGTGGCATAACCGGTACTGATCAGTTCATCCAGAAATGGATCTGGAATGTCATTATATTCATCTGTGCGTAAATATCCCAGTACCGTGTAGTTTCGGTCAAAAATAATAATAGGGTGTACCAGAATATTTTGAGATATATTGAGAAGATCCTGCAAAGATCCTCCTTTTAACAGTGTCAGATGAAAAGCAGTATCCCAACTGTCAAACTCATTAAATATGTTTAAAAACTGATTAAAGACAACCGGAAAGGGATCCTTGGTATATAAAAGAACAATGGATAAATCTTTGTTGAAATCACTTGCGTGTATGCTTTCATCAGAGCAAATGCATAAAAACACATTGGAGGAAAGAATTTGCTGGCACAGCAGTTTGCTGGCATAGCTGCGAAGCATTTTGTCCGAAACAAGATAAAGATATTGTTTATCCGTATTTGTTACCTCGTTAATGTCAAACAGCTTCACTCCTTCAAAAGAATTGGACAAATTTGTATTTTGAACCTCGAAAATACAGTTTGCCGACAAGCGATAAAGTAATACATTCAATGTTATCTGCATATTAATCTCCCCTGAATTTGTGTTAATTTATTATATCATAGCATGAAAAAAAAATCAAAAATGTATGAAATGCATATTTTTATGCATATTTAATGTCTTTTTTTACAATTTTTATAAAGCGAAATTGTATTAAAATAAGTACAGTTGGTTTAAGAGAGAAGGTATATACTTCGGGGAGCCCCGCTATGCTAATGGATATATTGCTGGATGGGGATAATGAATCAGGGTTTTTCAGTTAAGATTTAGGAGGAAAAATATTATGAGTAAGATTTTTCTTGCTGATTCCAATCGCTGTGATGTGAAGATTGGCAAGCTTTTGGAAAAGTTTGAAAACAAAGTAAAAGTATATCCGCCGGGAACATGTCCTTTGACGGTGCAGCTTTCACTTCTTCAGGCGTCGGCAAATCAAACCTGCGGAAAATGTGTTCCCTGCCGGGAAGGCTTACCGCAGCTTGAAGTATTATTAAACAGTATCCTGGACGGCGATGCTACCATGGAAACACTGACTCACATGGAAAAGCTTGCAACGATGATCAAAGATACTGCTGATTGTGCGGTTGGTTATCAGTCTGCCATTGAGGTTTTGCAGGGGCTGGAAACTTTTAGGGAGGAGTATGTCAGCCATATTTTGGAGCATGAATGTCCGGGAGTGACAGGACAGAAGGTTCCATGTATTAATATGTGTCCTGCACATGTGGATATTCCGGGTTATATTGCATTGGTTGGAAATGAGGATTATGCGGGAGCGATCAATCTGATTCGTAAGGACAATCCGCTTCCAACAGCATGTGCCATGATCTGTGAACATCCGTGTGAAGAACGCTGCCGCAGAAATCTGATCGATGATTCCATTAATATCCGAGGATTAAAAAAATATGCAGTGGATCAGATTGCAGCAGATAAAGTGGCTGTACCGAAAGCCAATGTTTCTACCGGGAAAAAAGTAGCGGTAATTGGCGGCGGTCCGGCTGGTCTGACCGCAGCATATTTCCTGGCGCTTATGGGACATAAGGTAACAATTTTTGAAAGACAGAAAGCACTGGGCGGAATGCTCCGGTATGGTATTCCAAATTATCGTTTCCCGAAAGCCCGTCTGGATGAGGATATTCGCGCGATTCTTTCAGCAGGAGATATTGAAGTAAAATATGAGGCAAAAGTAGGTACAGAGCTTCCGATTGATACCATTCATAAAGAGTATGATGCCATGTTTGTAGCGATCGGAGCGCAGACCGGCAAAACACTGCGTATCGAAGGTACGGATGCGAATAATGTAGAGTCCGCAGTGGAAATGCTGGATCGAATTGGAAACGGACACATTCCTGATTATACCGGAAAGACAGTAGTGGTAATAGGCGGAGGTAATGTAGCTATGGATGCGGCGCGAAGCGCAATGCGCTGCAATGCAAGGGATGTATGTATCGTATATCGGAGACGCCAGAATGATATGACAGCCCTGGATACGGAAATTGAGTCTGCCATCATGGAGGGTATTGTACTGATGACATTACAGTCCCCGAAAGCGATTGAGAAAGATGCGGCGGGTAATTGTGTAGGACTTGTTACGCAGCCGCAGATGATCGGTCCTTATGACAAAGCCGGACGGCCAAGTCCTCTGGACGCTGATAAAGAGCCATTGTGTATTCCGTGTCAGGTAATTCTTATCGCAGTTGGACAGGATATTGTAAGTCAGCCATTTGAAGAGTTCGGTATGACGGCAAAAAGAGGTGTGTTTAAAACGGGTCTTGATACTGCGGTAGAGGGTATGCCGGGAGTATTTGCCGGCGGCGACTGTGCGACAGGCCCGGCCACGGCTATCCGTGCTGTTGCAGCGGGTAAGGTGGCAGCCCATAATATTGATGAATATCTGGGATATCATCATAAGCTTTACTGTGAAGCGGAGGCGCCGGAACCAAAGGAAAATAACAGGATTCCGACTGGTCGCGCGATTATCACAGAAAGACCTGCATATATTCGTAAGCATGATTTTGAACATGTGGAGAATCCATATACATATGAAGAGGCAATGCAGGAAGCTAATAGATGTTTGCGCTGTGATCACTTTGGATGCGGCGTGCTGGAAGGAGGTAGAGATTTATGATTAATGTAATGATCGATGGAAAAAATATAGAAGTTGCTTCCGGTTCCACGATCCTGGAAGCTGCGAAATCAGCAGGCATCGAGATCCCTACCTTGTGTTATCTGGAAGGGATAAATGAGATCGGTTCCTGTCGTATGTGCGTCGTTGAGGTAGAGGGTATGAATAAACTGCCAACGGCCTGCAATACGCTTGTCAAAGAGGGAATGATCGTTCAGACTGCCAGTGAGCGCGTTATGTCAGCACGCAGAATGGTGTTGGAATTGTTATTATCCAATCATAAATTGGATTGTTTTTTATGTTCACAGAATGGCGCCTGTATGCTTCAAAAATACTGTATTGAATATGGTATTGAGCGTACAGACTATGTAGGAACCCGTGAAAAAATAGAAAAAGAAGAGAAAAATGCACATCCATTTTTGAATTATCGTCCGGATTTGTGTATCCATTGTCAGCGCTGTGTACATACCTGTGCGAGGGCTACCGGAAGACATGCAATTACGCGGGGAAAGACAGGAATGTTCAATATTATCGAAGCTCCTTTTGGATCAGATTGGAAATCCACACTCTGCGAATCCTGTGGGAACTGTGCCCAGGCATGCCCGGTAGGCGCTATTACGGAGAAGCGTAGAAAACGGTATCGGCAATGGGAGATCCGACGTGTGCGTACTACCTGTCCTCATTGCGCTACGGGATGTCAGTTTGATCTGCTTGTAAAGAACAATAAGATCGTAGATGTACAGGCAGCGAAGGGACCTTCAAACCGTGGCTTGCTGTGCGTAAAGGGGCGTTCCGGAAGCTTTGACTTTGTACATTCTCCGGATCGTATTAAATATCCGTTGATTAAGAATAAGGAAACCGGCGAATTTGAGCGTGCAACCTGGGATGAAGCCCTGGATCTGGTAGCATCCAGATTTATGGAACTGAAGAAAAAATATGGTTCCGAGTCATTAGCCGGATTTGCCTGCTCCCGATCTCCAAACGAGGATGTTTATATGGTACAGAAAATGGTTCGTACCTGCTTTGGAAGTAATAACGTGGATAACTGTGCCCGCGTATGTCATTCTGCATCCGTGTCAGGTCTGGCTATGACGTTAGGCTCCGGAGCAATGACAAATCCGATTCGAGATATTACTCACGATGTGGACTGCATCATGCTGGTAGGATCCAATCCGGAGGAAGCACATCCGGTAGTAGGTATGCAGATCCGCCGCGCGGTACAGAATGGCACACGTTTGATCGTAGTAGATCCCCGCGAAATCGGGCTTACCAAGGATGCGGATATTCATCTGAAATTAAAACCGGGTACAAATATTGCCTTTGCGAATGGTATGATGCATATCATGATCAAGGAAGGTCTCATCGATAAGAAATTCATTGAAGAACGTACCGAAGGATTTGCAGAGCTGGCAGAGATTGTAAAAGAATATACGCCGGAATATGTGGCAGAGGTTTGCCATATCGATCCGGATCGGCTGATTGAAGCGGCCAGAATGTATGCAACGGCAAAGAAGGCACCGATCATCTATTGCCTTGGCGTCACAGAGCATTCTACCGGTACAGAGGGCGTTATGTCCATGTCTAATATGGCTATGCTCTGCGGGAAGCTTGGTAAGCCGGGATGCGGCGTCAATCCGCTGAGAGGTCAGAATAATGTACAGGGCGCTTGTGATATGGGAGCCCAGCCGACAGATTTTCCGGGTTATCAGAAAGTTACGAATCCGGAGGTAACAAAGAAATTTGAGGAAGCCTGGGGTGTTCCTATGAGCAATAAGCCGGGCATTCATGCAACCGATGTATTTCCGGCAGCTATTAGAGGAGACATCAAAGGCCTGTATATTTATGGCGAAGATCCTGTGGTAACCGATGCAGATACCACCCATATTATTAAAGCGCTGGAAAGTCTGGACTTCTTTGTATTGCAGGAATTGTTTATGACAGAGACGGCACAGTATGCGGATGTTATCCTTCCGGGAATGAGCTATGCAGAAAAAGAGGGTACTTTCTCCAATACGGAGCGTCGTGTACAGCGAGTAAGAAAAGCAGTGGATCTGACGGAAGATCCTGAGTTTGATATCCGTCTGGATACAGATATCATTATTGATCTGATGAATCGTATGGGATATCCGCAAAAACATATGACTTCTGCGGAGATCATGGACGAAATATCTTCTGTAACACCAAGCTTTGGCGGTATCAGCCATGAGCGTCTGGACAGCGAGGAAGTAGATGGTAAAGGATTGCAGTGGCCTTGTCTGAATAAGGAGCATCCGGGTACGCCGATCATGCATGTTGGCAGGTTTACCAGAGGACTGGGATGGCTGTATCCTACCAATTATACACCGTCAGCAGAGCTTCCGGATGAGGAGTATCCGTTGTTCCTGATGACAGGACGTATTCTGTATCATTATACGACCCGCGCTATGACGGGACGTACACCTGGGCTGATGGAGATTGAAGGAAAGTCCTTTATCGAGATGAATGAGCTGGATGCTGCGAGACTGGGAATCGAAAACGGCGAGCTGGTAAGAGCAAGCTCGCGTCGCGGTTCCATCCTGACGACAGCCAGAGTGGGTACAAAGGTTTCAGAAGGAGAGACATGGATGCCGTTCCACTTCCCGGATGGAAATGCCAACTGGCTGACCCATGCAGCCCTTGACCCATTCTGCAGGATTCCGGAGTATAAGGTATGTGCGATTAAAGTAGAAAAGATTCAGTAGTGTTTAAAATTGTCAGAAGTCTGTAAGAAGACGACAGGCGGACAGAATAAAGCGGAACATAGAGAGCCTCCTGAGTTATCTCAGGAGGCTTTGTATATATTTCCGACATATAATTTTAAGTATATATAACTGAAAAAATCAGGTTTTCAAATACTGTCATGAAAATATTTTATCGAACTTCATCGTCAATAGGCTTAACCTTCAAGAAGATCGTAACGATCAAAGCAACGATAGCCATAATAAGCATTACTTTGTACGCTGCCAGGTAGTTTACATTTTTTCCAACAATACCTACTACTGTAATGCCAATACCAGTCATGATCGCATTCAACGGCTGAATGACGCGGAATGCGTTCTGGAAATCATAACGTCCCCAGATAGCTGCCGTAACGGATGTCATCATGTTGGACGAACCGCCAAGCATAATTGACAGTAACGGGAGAGAGATATAATGAAGCGGAGTAATATTTGTAAGATTCAGCGCTACTGCCGCAACTGCCAAAGCGCCAACCAGAATAGCTGCGCCCTTTGTGCCGATCTTAACATCCAGCCAACCTACAAATATGGAACCTGGAATCGCAACGATGCCAACAATTGCCAGCATACCGAAAATCTGTCCTTGAGCATATCCCTGCTCCATAAATTTGTTCAGGAAGTTTGCCATGATACCCATGGAAAGGAAACCTGTGATACAGATACCGATCCAGATCTGCCAGATACGACCGGTTTTCAAAAGCTTCCCAATCGTCCATTTGGAAGTTTTCAGATATTCAAGACTGGCTTCATGTTCTTTTTTGGCTGCTTCAAAATCAAAATCTTTATCGTTATCCGGATATGCGCCTTTCTCCTCCGGAAAATCTCTTACAAATGCAAAAATGATAATGCCAATAATGATAGTAACAATACCATATACTACATAGAACATGCCGATGTTGGTAGCTGCAAAGCTTGAACAAACAGCGGTCGTTGTAGCTGCGGAAAGAGGGAAACCTGCAGTTGCGATACCAAGAGCGACACCACGTTTCCTCGGAAACCAGTTTGCCATAATGTTAAAGCTCAACAACATAGCGGATACTAAGATCAGTGTGTAGCATACCAGATAACCGATGGCATACAGTACCAGACCGGTACTTGCGTTGCCGGATGCCGCCGCACCTGCTGCCCGTGACCAGATAAGAGCAAATACTCCTGTCAGGATCATTGCAATTGCCCATGTGGCGCGCAGCCTTTTCTGGGAAATCTTGCCGAATATGATAGATCCAATAATACCGCAGACTGTTGCTACGGAAGAAAGGGTATAAATCACATTAACATTCAGTCCCATAGCCCCAAACACATTAACAGTAACGTTTAATGAATCGGATGTAAGAGCTGAGTAGATGTAACATGTTAAGAAAGCTAAAATTACGATACCGAGACCTTTTGCACCCAGGTTAAGGGCGCCAGTTTTTTTCTTTTCCATGAATAAAAACTCCTTTACCTTTTTAAATATTTAGGCTATTTTGGGATAACCTATAAACCCATACCGACTTACTGCGCGACCTTTAAAAATGCAGTAAGCCCCCGATTACCATAAAAAACCTCCTTCTTTAATATTAGTATAAAATTATAAAAAAAATATAAACTTTATAACTGCATTATATATTGTGCATGATTTGATGTCAACCAAAAAGTTACTGGTATCTGTATAGAAACCGAAAAAAGTATGGGCAGTAAAGTTGTTTCTGCTAAAACATTCTGAAAAAATATTTTTAGTGATTAAATTGTTTGATATATTGCAGGATAAAATCCACTATTTCTTCTGGATTATTTAAATCAAAGGTCGGAAGCTCCGTTTCAAATGGAAAGTCACAGACGAAACCCAGAAGATTCTCGGGATTGCAGTGAGGAGTTTCGTTGTAGCCCTTTCGGAGCAGTTCGATCTTCGGCATATTTTCCAGTTTATACCCTTCTGTCAGTATGAGATCTACGTTTTGGATCTTTGACAGCAGGAAAGAAAGATCCGGGTTTTCTTCTTTGTGTGTAAAAATAGCGGCGGTCTGATCAGCGGACGTCAGGATCATATGATCCGCACCGGCCCGGGTCAGACGATAGCTGTCCTTTCCGGGCTTATCCATCT
>CAZLZX010000057.1:0-14804 GCA_964564095.1 uncultured Eubacterium sp.
CAATACTTCTACACGGTCAAGCTGTGCCAGCACAAGCCAGACAAATACCGCCGCCAGGCGCTGCGCCATAACAGATTTCTCCCGCTCTCCATATTTCATAGAACCGCTGGCATCCAGAAAGACATGGTAGCAGGCTTCTTTCTCTTCCATGAACTGTTTCACATATAATCTGTCCAGACGGCCATATACATTCCAATCGATCCGTCGGATATCATCTCCGGGCAGATATTCCCTGAAATCTGAAAATTCCACAGAAGAACCTTTCGCAGATGACTTGCGCGCTCCGCTTAGCCCCTGCTCCATGCGGATATGAGACGCCAACTTTAAATGATTCAATTTATTAAAAAATTCCGTATCAAATAATTCACTCATATTCTACCTGACTAAACAAGCTTAACCATTTGCGATCACACCGATCATTTTAGAAGCTACATCTTCTTCCTAATATCAGCAATGATTCCATCTATCAGCTCATCCACGCTGACGCCGTCAGCAATCGCCTCAAAATTTGTAATCAATCTATGACGCAAAGCCGGATGTGCCACATAATCCACATCCTCAAATGCTACATTGTAACGTCCTTCCATCCATGCCCTTGCCCGGGCTGTCTTAATGATCGCCTGAGCCGCACGGGGACTGGCTCCTGCAGCCACATATTTACATACATCCTCCGATGCCCCTGACACCTCAGGATGTGTCGCCACCACAATAGACAGCGCATAATCCATTACCGCATCGGAAACCGGCATCTGACAGATGAGCTCTCTCATATGAAGCACTTCCTCTCCGGAAATGACCGCTGTTAACTCCGGGCGTTCACTGCCCACTGTGATCTGCAAAATTTCCTTCAATTCATCCTTGGTGGGAAACTCCACATGTAATTTAAATAGAAATCGGTCCATCTGCGCCTCCGGCAGCGGATAGGTCCCTTCATTCTCAATGGGGTTCTGCGTTGCCAGTACCAGAAATGGGCTGGGCAGATCATAGGTCTTACGCCCTGCGGTAACCGTTTTCTCCTGCATCGCCTCCAAAAGCGCCGCCTGCGTCTTTGGTGTGGCACGATTGATCTCATCTGCCAGCACCAGCTGCGCAAAGATCGGTCCCGGTTCAAATTGAAACACATTGCGATCCCCTTCCTTTAAGATCAGGTTCGTGCCTGTTACATCCGCAGGCATCAGATCCGGGGTAAACTGAACCCTTGAAAAGCTCATCTGAAATACTCTGGAAATGGCTTTTACCAGCTCTGTTTTTCCAAGTCCCGGTACGCCCTCCAACAAAACATTCCCGTCTGACAGAATCGCCAATATCAGCTGACGAATAACATCCTTTTGCCCAATGATGCCTTTCCCGATCTCTGCCTCACAGGCATTGACCTTTGCAACCATTTCTTTTATTTCCTGTTCACTGATTCCGCTCAAAATTTTTCTCCTCTTTTAACTATCATTCCACAGGCACAGCATCTCATCCATAATCCGATGCTGAACCTGTAATCATTTTCAACTGCTCCGGCTATTGGTTCAACTGCTCAAAATAAGATTTTACAATATCCTGTACTCCGCTGGGATAGTTGGCTCCCTGTATCTTTGACATTGCCTGGTCGCTGTAGGCTCCGATAACCTGCTCATAGGCTACGGACTTGCCCGACCATGTCAGAGATGGTCCCCCTTGGGATGTATAAGAGGTTCCATTACCGGCTGCTCCGGTCAGATTTCCATCCTCTCCCACTTCATTTGGAACGGATACCAGCTCTCCATTATAGGATGTCTCCTGCTCTTTTCCATCCTTGCTGCCATAATTCCAACCGGTGCCGCTTCCGCTTCCTGAACCGGAACCATTACCATTTCCGGAACCATTACCATTTCCGGAACCATTGCCATTTCCTGAACCATTGCCGTTTCCGGAATTATTACCGTTTCCATTTCCGGCATTGTTGTTATTTCCATTGGAATTGTTACCATTATTGCTGCCCTGCTGGGAACCCGACTGCCCTTGGGCAAGCTGGGTCTGAGCCTGCTGCTTCATAGTACTGACCGCAGCCTGTACAGATGCCAGATTTGATGAATTTAAACTGCCGGAGGATAACTGAGAGGCTGCACTTTGAAGCAATTCAGAAATATCCCCGTCCTTTGCAGACTCTGCCAACTGTTCCAAGGCTTCCTGCAAAGCCTCCAGTTCTTCCTCAGACAACTCACTGATATCCCCGCTTTCTTTCAGTTTATCCAGCAATCCTTCCGCCGTTTCCGACAGTTGTTCCACATCCTCTGCTGTCTGCATAGCCTGCTGTACATCCTCCGGCGAATCTTTATCACTTCCACCCAAAGATGCTGACAGCTGCTGCATTTTTTCTTTTACAGATTTATCTTCTGTCTTTTCCGCCATCTCAGACAGCTTATATTCAGCCCGATCTAACGTTTTCGTAAGCTCCTCCTGGGTCTTTGCATCCTTTAGTTCCTGTTTGATCTGTTCAAAAAGATCCTGATATTCTTCATACTCTTCCTGGGACAGATCTTCATCCGCCAGCTCTTCACTGACCTTCTCGATCTTTTCTTCCTCTTCTTTCGCTTTCTCCGCGATCTGATAACGCTGCAAAGCATCCTGCTTTGCCGGAGATGGCGCCACGGAGCTTACCAGAAAGAACACAACTGCCGCGGCAAGAAAAGCCGGACGTTTCCAGGTAAAAGCAACAGGCAGTCTTTTGCGCACTGATATACCGGACAAATGCTTCCATGTATCCTGCTTTTGCATGTCAGCAAAAAAACCGTCATCCTTCAAAAGCTCCCATGCGGTTACAGTCCTCTCCTGAAGCCCTGTTTTATCCAACAGCAGTGCAGAGTCGCGAATACTTGGGCGGGTAACGATGCCCCATATGAAAGCTGTGATCAGAGAAGCCCCCACGGCTGCCAACGCCCATACATGGACATAATACCAGGGAACAAAATATGCAATCAGCTCCAATATGGCTCCGCCCAGGATTCCCACCGGCACACACCACATCAGCTTATTTGCCAAATGCCGCCAAATGACCCATCGGTGTAAACGATCTAAAAATTTTTGAAGTTCTTTATTCTGATTCATGACTTCAACCCTTACGTTTCTTCTTTGCAGGCTGTAAAAATTTCTCTTTTTTACGCACCGCATCCAGCCGCCTTGCTGCCAAAAAGATAAAGAATACACCAAGCGCAGCAGTCACAATAAAGCTAATCACATACCAGTGTGCAGATATGCTAACCAGTCCCGATGCAACAGATCCCAGCGTACCCGAACTCATAAACTGATTCATAAAACTGATTCCCGTATACGTATGCAGAATACAATCCACAAAACCGGTAGCCGGATTTAAAAACAGAATTGCCGGAATCCAGCCCATCTTAACTGTAAGCACACTATTTACCGTACCGCCGGCCGCATTGATCAGCATAGCAAATTTGCCTGCATAGAAGCCCGCCACCACTGCTATCGTTCCTAAGAAAAATGCCAGCTCCACAACCAATGTCATAATAATGGACAGTATCGTCTTTTTAAATATGGAAGCACACCAGATACCAATGGCTCCGCAGAAAAAAGCAGTTACCAAAATTGCGACCAAAAATACAAACAGAAACTTCCACTGGATACCTCCATATAAAAATGCCAATGCCATAGCGGGAAGACTGCTGATCACAAATAAAATCACATTGCACATGGATGATAACAATTTGCCTGCCACAACAGTGACTGATTTGACCGGCGCAGTCAAAAGCAGATCCAATGTCTGACGTTCTCTTTCTCCTGCAATACTGCCCGCCGTCAGTACCGGAATGATAATACATATCAATCCAAGCTGCATAAAGGCCAGGATCAGAAAGATATTTGTCAATATTTGAAAATCGATGCTTCCATTATAACTGATATTAGCGGTGGCCATAAAAGCCAAAGCAACCAGAGCCATACAACCGCTGTAACACATCAAAGCAATGGGAAACTTAATACTCCGGGAGCCCAAGATCAGTTCTTTTTTCCAAATGGGATTTATTTTCATTGTCTCATTCCTCCCTTTCTATTAGTCTGCGGAGCTTGTGACATCTGCATCTTCTGAGCATTTTCTTCGTTTGTCAGTTCAAGGAATAGTGATTCCAGATTTCCTTTTTCTTTGAAAAAGCTTTCCACCGGGATATCCGCCTGCATCAACCGCTTCAAAAGTTCGGCGCTGTCTGCTTCATTGCCTGTATAATCGGATACCAGGTAATCCTCCCGAACAGATACTCTGCGGGAATGGGGATCCTCTTTTAAGATCCGCACAGCTTCCTCCTGCCGGTCCAGTACACGGACATGCAGAGGACGTGCATGCATTGCCCGCATCTGTATATCATCTACCGTACCGTGCATGATCAGCTTTCCGTGCTGCATAATACCGATGGTATCACACATATCTGCAAGTTCCGGCAAAATGTGGGAGCTGATGATCACTGTTTTTCCCATAGAACCTAGATTCTTTAAAATCTCCTTCATCTCAAATCTGGCTCTCGGATCCAGACCTGATGCCGGCTCATCCAGGATCAGCAATCCCGGATTATGCACCAGACTTCGCGCCAGACACAATCTCTGCTTCATTCCTCGTGACAGACTGTCCACATAGGTGTCTGCCTTATCGGAAAGATTTACCAGATCCATCAGACCCAGACAGGTATCCCTTGCCTGTTTTCCTACGATTCCATATAAAGAGGCGTAAAATTCCATATATTCCAGCGCTTTCAGGTTATCATATACCCCGAAAAAGTCCGGCATATAACCTATTTTTCGTTTAATTTTATTATAATCTTTAAACGCATCCACGCCATCAATATAGATATTTCCGCTGGTAGGGGATAACAGTCCTACTGTAATCTTCATTGTAGTTGTTTTTCCTGCTCCATTGTGTCCCACAAATCCAAAAATCTCTCCCGGACTGATATGCATGCTCAAATCATCCACCGCACAGAAATTTCCAAAATTTTTATATAAATGTTCTATCTTAAGCATTAATATCCACCCCCAATCGCTGTAATCTCCGGTGCGTAATCCACACCATCCGTTAGAGGAGTGGTAAATTTCATCTTCACAACACCATTTTCATCCATATAAGGACAGCCATCGGAGAACTCCATGACCAATCCGTCCGTAAACAGCTCGTCATATTCTCCGGTCTGCTGATTATATCCGTAAACAGTTACATCCTTTGAGCTGCCCCACTGTGATGCATCATCCTCCGCACGGACAAGGGCATAGATGCTCTGAAGCTCTGATCCAATATCAAAAGATACTTCTACCTCCCGGTCAGACAGCCAACCATCCAAATCCCAATTTTCCGGCGTACCAACCGTGTACGGGAAAAGCGTTACTGATTCCGCACCCGGATAGTCGCCATAAGGCACGGTATCACAGCGGACCATCATAGCCGCATTTACTTCGCCCACCTCTTCTTCTGCCATATAATCTGCTTCCCATTCGGGCAGGTAAGCAAATGTATATGCGTGATCCGACTCCATAGAATACAAATATTCATTGCAGAACAGATTCCATACATTTGCAAACTGTTCCTGAAGCTTAACATCATCCATTCCCGGCATATTGTAGGAATAAAAATCCACAAACCCGGCGCTGAAGTAATTATTATCCGATTCGTCAAAGGAAACACTTTCTCCTGCTTTCAAACTTCCAATGATGACCATCCGGCTGTTTGTATATACTGAGACTCCGCAAAGATCATATTCCGTATTGTTGGTTACGGTTCCCCGAATACCGGAAATACTTTTTTGTACATCCGCCTCAAGACCATAGCTCTCCGCAGAATCCGATGCGACTTCTGCAGACAGATAAGAAGATTCAAAGGTGCTTCCGTTTCGGATCGTCAGCAGATATCCTTCTGCCAACTCACGCACCGCCGTCTTATAAGCATAGCTGTCGCTCGTCCCGTTGTATGAGCTATACCAGACATAGCTGCTGTAATCCTCCAAAAGCTGTAAATTATGCAGATTCTCCCGCAATGTCACTTTCGTTTCAGACGCCCCCGGCACTCGTATTCCCATATATACCTTCCTGGAGGCAGCCTCTTTCTGTGAATCATAGCAAAGAGCTGTAACCGAAGCTTCCTGAGGAGATGAAATACGCATGTCTCTGCTTAATAAAAACACACCGGCCATGACAACAATGGATAGTGCCGGTACGATTCCCCACATCCATTCCCGCTTATCAGCGGCCTTTAAAATCAAATACAATCCGGGACCTGCGAAAATTATAAACACCACAAATAAGATGATCAGCACTGGCATATTCGGAGCCGCAACATCATACAGGCCATCTACTACACTTGACATATTCCATACATCTACGGAATTTCCATAATTTAAATTTTCTATACGCTGCTGGCTATATCCGGTTGCGGATAATGTCAGAAGGCTCTCTGCCATTTCTCCCTTTGATGTCCAACTGCTGACCGGTTCCATTCCCAGATTATAGGCAGTCATAACCACATGTCCCTGTCCGCACTCCTGTGTCCAGATCAGTTCCGGTATACTCAAAACACCGTCCAATGTATTTCCCTCTGTCATGGAAAGTTCCACTATCCCATCACTCTCCGTAAAGGAAACCGCATCTGATCCCGTCTGCAGCTCCAACTGTCCGGCTCTGGCTATTCCGATATCTCCGCCAATAAATCCATCCTGAAAGCCTGACAGGGTCTGCTTATAATCCGCCCCTGTACCAAGAATGAGAATACCGCCGTTTTCTACCCATCCTTTCAGCGCATGATACTGATCTGCGCTCAAAGCAGAGGTATCATAACTGTTGATGATCAGATAACTTAACGCCTCCAAACCGGACGCCTGATCCGGAAATGTATCTGTTTTCAATTCCACGATCTGTGTCATTGCCGTATATGAACCAAAAGCCAATCTTTTACCATCAAAATAATTCAATGCCGTAAAATCGTCACTGAGCACACCTACCAGAGCGCTTTCATTTGTCTGGCTTTTCGCCTTAATGTCGTACTCCAGCACCACTTTTCCGGCGGAATTTTCAAGCTCCAGCTTATATGCCGACACACCATAGGTATTATCCACTGACATTGTGATCACTTTCTCTGCTCCTGCTGTCAGCATAACGCCTTTCTCATATGCGCTTGCATCCAGACCATATTCTCCACTGGGAACGATCACTCTGACAACACCCTCAAAATCTTCATTCAGACTTTCCAGATAGATCGTGATCGGAACAGGTACTCCCGATTTATAATATCCATCCAGTCCCGGTACTGCCCGCACACGGAAATTGTCCGTGGTCAGATCATCGTTCGATACCTCTGCAGCCGTCCCCGTATTCTGCGTTTCCTCCGCTGCCTGGGTATTCTGTGCCTGGGCATACGCAATTTGAGGCACAGTGAATAACTGTGCCATGAAAGCCATAGATAAAATTACCGCTATTCTCCTGATTTTCTTCATATCACTACCTCATATATTTTTTTAATACAAAGTTTATAATTGTATTTTACCAGAGTTTACTTAATATAAGAAGAGATGACATCTTAAGATTTCATGAATACACGACAAAAAACTAATAGAAAAAGTCTTTTCTAAACATCTTGATAAATTTAACATTTGTTTTTATAATAGAAAAAAAGCTTTCCAGAGGTCAATTATGTACGAAACCGCAGTAAACAATACACTTTGTCAAAATGTTGTGGCACAGCTTAGCAAGATGATCCTTGAAGGAGAAATCAAAAAAGGAGAAATGCTTCCCTCAGAAGCAAAGCTGTGCGAACTGTTTGGTGTAAGCCGCACCACCGTGCGCAATGCGCTAAATATTCTTTCCAAACGAAAGATCATTTCCACACAACGGGGGAAAGGTTCCAAAGTAATAGCAGACAATTTCCCTTATCTTCAGGAGGGACTGCGTGCAAAAATCCAGGAATATGAAAGCAACTTTATTTACGCTGTGCAGGTTCGCCGCATGATCGAACCCCAAATAGCCTTTGAAGCTGCGTGCCGCGCGACTACCCATGATATCAAAGCGCTTGCAGACATTATGGATATGTGCTATCAGAAAGATAAAGACGGTACTCTGACGACAGATGATATGCGTCTGTTTCATCTGCGCATTGCAGATATTCCGAAAAATCCCGTGCTGGTATCCATCGTGGAAATGCTCATTTCCCTGTGCGATGCCCCCGGCGATACAGAATTGGTAGTACCAAATCCAAGCAGTGCCATCCGCCCCGGGGTATTACTTGAGCATCAGAAAATACTGGACGCCATAAAAGAACGCCGTCCGGATGACGCATTCTTTCTGATGAAGGAAAATATCCATACCTTTGAACACAATTGTCTTGATGAATTTTAATAAAAAACATCCGTTATCCCATAAGCTTACGGCTGTTCTAATGTCCGGTCTTCATTCCAGGACATAAGTTCAGCAAGTACATACCGGGAAACGGATGTTTTATTATAATATTACTGACGGTTCAGTGCCGGTACTTCAATAAATCATTGTTCTAAGGTTATCCATAATATTTCAGCGGCTCTTGAATGATGACATACGAAGCATGACAAGCAACTGTTCCGTTTTATTTGTGATTGGTCTCCCTCAGCGAGGCCTTTGGCTTCTTATCTGTATACTCTTCCTCCGGCACACATAAAAGAGCCTTCGTAGGACAGATCCGTACACATGCCGGCTCATAACCATATTTGATTCTCTCGGCACATCCCACACATTTGGTCATCTTTCCATCTGCTCTGTAATTCGGAGCTCCGTAAGGACACGCCATCGCACAGCTTCGGCATCCAATGCACTTTGTATTGTCATAAATGGTCATACCATTTTCATCCTTTTTTATGCAGCACACAGGACAGGCTGTTATACAGGGAGCATCTTCACAGTGCATGCAGCTGACAGAAAGATAAGAAAATTTTCCTCCGCCAAACACAGGCTCAAGCGTTCCTACCCATCGATACGGGACCTCTCCCTTTTCCGGGGCAATATCATTCTGATCCATGCAGGCGATTGCACAGGCTCCGCAGGCAACACATTTTTCCATATCTAAATCAAAGATCATCTTCATATTCAGCCCCTCCCTTCACATTTTTTTACACTGCATCTGCCGGATTTATAACCGGGGAAGCCCGAATATGCGTCCAATTCCTCATGACTGAGCAAAGAAGCTGCATCTGCTTCAGAATAGCCGTGGAACATAAAAACCTGTCCCGGACTTACCATGGCAGTCGGATTTGCTTTCACTGTAATAGAACCGTGCTCACTGGAAAGAATGATGTCATCTCCTGTCTCAATTTCAAGCCGTTTTGCATCCTCAATGCTGATATCCGCAGTCGGATCCGGCCTGACAGCCCGGGCCCAGGGAACTTTATGAAGTCTGGTATGTATCGCATTAGGCACACGCACACCGGTAAGAAGTATAAACGGAAACTCCTCATTCGGCCGCACAGCCGGCGGATAGTATTTGGGCAGCGGTTCAAAATCTCCTCCCACAGAGGCTATCAACTCTGAGTAAAGCTCCAGCTTGCCGCTGGCAGTGGCGCATCCATGATCCAGATATCCCCGCGGAACAAATTTCATCATCTTTGGAGCCTTCAAAGGCAAATCCGATTCGAGAAGCTCGTTAAGATCAAGTCCCGTATCACGGGTCACATGCTCGATACACGCCCGATACCCGCTAAGGAGATATTTATCCTCGATACCTAATCTCCCGCAAAGCTCCTGTATGATCCTCGCATCACTGCGGGACTCATACAAAGGCTCTATTGCAGGTTTATAATATGCGGCAAATCCTCCCGGATATACTTTAAATTCCTCCCGTTCAAAGGATGAGCAGGCAGGCAGTACAATATCTGCAAGCTTTGCCGTATCTGTCATGAAAAGATCAATATCCACAAAAAAGTCCGTATGCTCTAAAGCCTTTTTCATATATTGAGGTTCCGGAAACATCCGGTAATTCATACCGTGCGCTACAATGCATTTTACCGGATATGGCGTCTCCTCTAATATCTGACGGGCAAGATCTGTACATTGTATCTGCGTAACAAGCTTTCCCCATACCGGAAACCGCTGCGCTCCAATGCGATTTTCATATCCCTCCGGCATTGTCTCGATGGCAAAATGCTCATCATCTGTCAGAAAACCGGCTCCCTGTTCGCAAAAACAGAAATCCAACGGCTGATTTCCACCGACATTGTTGTAATTTCCGGTAATTGCACTGAGTGCAAATACTGCTCTCGATGTCTGATAACCATTCGTTTGATGTATGAGAGAACCGGGGCTGTTTTCCACCGACATCGGCTTGATCGTACCGATCATTTCCGCAGCTTTCAGGATTTTATCTGCCGGAACCGTAGTAATTCTGGCAGTTTCCTCAAGGTCAATAGAGCAGACATATTCCGCATACGCCTCAAATCCGTGCACATATTTTTCTATATACTCCTTATCATGCCACCCATTTTTAATGATCAGTCCGGCAATGCAATTTGCCAGCAGACCGTCCGTACCGGGTTTTACCCGAAGATGAAGATCCGCAATCCGCTGAACCCCAGGAGTAATACGAGGATCAACGATGATGACCTTTCCTCCCCGGCGTTTAAAATGATCCAGATTGTTTGCCACATTAAACCGGGAATAATGGGTAGCGCTGCTCCATGCCAGATACAGCTGTGCATTCGGCATGTCCGGACGGGCAAATTTTCCGGTCATAGTCATCCATGCCATTTTATTGGCCATAAAGCAGGTACTGGATTCCGTTCCATAGTTTACCGTTCCAAAATCAAAAGCAAGGCGCTGAAGCATAAAGCGATACCACTTATCATATCCGGAGAAAAACACAACGGAATTGGCACCATATTCCTTCTTTGCTTTCAGAAGTTTTTCCGCAATGATATCGCAGGCTTCATCCCAGGAAACAGGTTCAAATTCCCCGCTTCCTTTCGCTCCTGTTCGCCGCAGCGGCGTACGGATCCTGTCCTCTCGGTATATATAGCCCCTGTTGCTGGCTCCCTTCGTGCAAAGCACGCCATCATTCATAGGATGACCTTTCGTTCCTTCGATCTTGATTACCTTTCCATCTTTCACATAGGCATCAATTCCACAATGGCACAGCGGAGTACACATGTCACACATGGTCTTTTTTATTTCGATCCCTGTATCCTTACCGGGAATTTTGGCTTTTATTTTAGCATTCAGATCATTCACCCTTACATTCCTCCCAACTGTGCAATTATTTTAGCAGGTATGCCGTTGCGTGCCAGCAGTAACTTGGTAGCCCCACTCATTGTCTCGTCAGGATGCGCCGCCTGATGAACCAGCACAGCCTTAACCGGTCCGGCTATATTTGCATTATCCAGAATATTGAGAGCCCTCATTTTGCCATCAAGCATAGTGGCTTCCAGACGCCAGCTTCCATCCGGCTTTTCCCAGAAAATGCGTTTCCCTTCAGATTTGATATCTCCCACACTGATAAAATCCGTATCCATGTAATGGGTAATATTGTGAATCAGATTTCCCTGATATTTTTCCCGTTTTCCAACTACATTATTACCTGCAATGCGCCCTTGCATCATAGAATTTGCCCACAGACCAATATAAACATTTTTTCCCGTAAGTACATTCAGTGTCTCGCAACAATCGCCCGCCGCATAAATATGAGGAACATTTGACTGCATGTGAAGATCCGTCTTTATCCCCACCCCTACCTCGATCTCGTTTTTATCCACAAAACCGATATTGGGTCTTATGCCTGAACAAAATACAACGATATCACTTTCCGCAGAACTCCCGTCCGAAAAACCGGAACACAGTCCATTCTCACATTCTTCTACGGTACGAATAGCGGTGCCAAGTTTCAGCTCAACTCCCTTGCCCATAAGCTTATCCGTGATGATGCTTGCTGTTGTTTCATAAGCAGAAGCCGGAAACATCTGTGTTTCCATATCTACAAGCAGAGTTTTTATTCCACGCTTCATCAAAAGTTCAACCACTTTGATTCCTACCATCTGCGCCCCAACAACAATCGCACGTTTAACGCCGGACTCCAATACCCGTTCAAGACGGCGTGCATCTGACGCCGTTCGCATGGTATAGATTCCCCGTGAGGGAAGATTTTTGATTGGCGGCACCACTGCGGATGCACCGCTGGCTATAATAATGTCATCGTAACATTCTATATTTCCATTTTCCAAAACGATCTCTCTTGTTTGTGCCCGAAGGGATACAACAGGAGATAAACACATAATCTTTGCATTCAGCTCTCTGGATATATCCTCCAGATTTCCAAGAGGAAACATTTCATCTTCACGGATTTTCCCAGATGCATAATAGGTGGTCAGCATGGGATTATAGGGAGCTTCATCGGTATCTGAATATATATGGATACTTCTCTTAGGATCTGCTTCTCTGACAGCCTTCGCAGCGCTGAAACCTGCACATCCCAAGCCGATAATGGCAACTGTTTTCATTTTTTCCAGCCTCCTGTCTTTCGTTTCCAATTTTGTAATCACTTACGCTTTCCGCATCAGGATTGCCAGTCACTACAAGTATTATTATAATACATGTTGGCCCATAATGGTAATGTTAAAATAAACATATTTTTACTATTTTTTGTGCTTTTTGTACATTTGTTCATATTTTTTCAAAAAAATATTGCACATTTTACATGCTCATGTTATATTTTTTCTAAATTTGTGGCGCCGAACTTGTATCTTTTCAAATAACAAATTCAAATATTATAACACCACAGGAAAGAGGGAGATTTATTATGACTGATTTAGCTAACGGCGTAAAAAACCGCCTGTCAACACGCAACCTGATCATCATCATTGCAACCGTGGTAATCTATTTCCTTATCACTGCAATCCCTTGTCCGGAGGGTCTCAGCATTGAAGGTCTGAAGGCAATCGCTCTGATGATATGCGCCCTTATCTTTTGGATACTGGACGTACTGCCTATCGGAGTTACCGCACTGCTCTTTACTGTTCTGCAGCCTATCGTCGGAACTGTGAATCCCAGTGCAATGAGTGCAAACTTCCTGCCTACCACATTCTTTTTCTCCATCGCCTGCTTCCTTATCGGCCAGGCCTTGCTGGAAACCGGGTTGGGCAACAGAATCGTACTCGGATTGATGAAGATTTCCGGCAACAAACCGAAGAGACTTCTTTTCCTGCTTATGTGCGTAACATCTTTAGTATCCTTTGTTATTGCAAACCTTGCACTTTCCGCACTGATGGTTCCACTGCTTATCAGAATTTTTAAGGATAACGGCATGGAGCCCGGAAAAAGTAACTTTGCAAAAGCTGCCCTGATCGGTGTTCCGGTAGCCGTATCTATCGGTGGAATCGGTACTCCGGCAGGTTCTCTTCCGAACTTCCAGGTAATCGCTCTGGTACAGGAAATCTGCGGAGAAACCATTACCTTCGGTCAGTGGGCTGCCATCGGCATTCCGCTTGCTATTATACTGACTCCGCTTGCATATCTTGTTATCGTGAAGATCTTCAAACCGGAAGTAGATGTTCTTGATGCAAAAACTGTTGAAGAATTAAAAGGCATGGGTCCTCTGTCCGTGAAAGAGTGGGGATTTATCATTATCTTTGCTGTCCTTATTATATCATGGTTTGTAACCGATATTGCTATGCCGATTTCAGCAATGATCGCAACCAGCCTGTTCTTCCTGCCCAAGCTCGAGATACTGAACGGAAAGAGCTTTAACAAGGCAATTAATTGGAATATTCTTATGCTCATCTGCGGTTCCACAGGTCTTGCATTGGCAATTTTCCAGACAGGCGCTGCTGCCTGGATCGCAAACTCCGTCTTGGCTCCATTTACAAGCACCAGCGCAATCGTCATGATCCTTATGGTTATTGCATTTACAGTATTTATGCACGTCCTGATTCCGGTTAATCCATCTATGGTATCCGTATTTGTCCCGATCGTTGCACTGTTTGCACCAACCATGGGCTTGCCAGTGGCAACTCTGATACTGCCATTGGGATATGCTGTTAACTGTGCATTCATCCTTCCACTGGATTCCGTATTCGCTCTTACATATGCACCGGGCTATTACAGTATGAAGGATTTGGCAAAGGTAGGTATTCCGCTCTCTATTGTTTGGGTTATTGTCGGAACTGCCATCATGTTCTTCTTTATCTAAACAGGTTTTGGAATATAAAGTTTGAGGGTTCGCCTTTGCGAACCCTCTTTGTTATTCCATTGTCATCGGTAAACTTTCTGCAAATTCTACTACCTTGCCAAGCTGCGGACACTCTGACATAGCACCCTTCGACTTCATACCCGGTATTTCAATAATCCCCATATCCTTCCATCCCAGAAAACTTACGGAACGGCGATACATGTATTCAGCTCCCTCATATCCCGGAGATCCGGAATCAATAAAAAGAGCAGAAGCTCTGATAGACGTTCCTCTGCTTCCCCGAGCATAGAAACGGTCTATCAGACATTTCAACTGCGCGGATACGGTAAAATAATATAACGGCGATGCCAAAACGATCATATCCGACTGCTGCATCATTTCATAAATCTCCTGCATGTCATCTTTCTGCACACACAGTTCATCTTCTTTACTGCGGCAAGCATTGCATGCCAGACATGGTTTCGGATGCTTCTCACTCAAATAAACGATCTGACAGACATGACCTCTTTCATTCGCCGCTTTAACAAATGTTTCTACCATAATATCAGTATTTCCGCCCTTTCTGGGGCTTCCTGAAATTGCTAAAATTTTCATCATAAACCTCCGTTATGAAGTGACTTTTGTCAAGAGGTAAATTCAAAAATATCAA
>CAZLZX010000058.1:0-14783 GCA_964564095.1 uncultured Eubacterium sp.
ATGCGGAGCCGGGCAGCGGAGATGCGGAGCCGGGCAGCGGAGATGCGGAGCCGGGAAGCGGAGATGCGGAGCCGGGAAGCGGAGATGCGGAGCCGGGCAGCGGAGATGCGGAGCCGGGCGGCGGAGATGCGGAGCCGGGCAGCGGAGATACGGAGCCGGGCAGCGGAGATGCGGAGCCGGGCGGCGGAGATATGAAGCCTGGAAATGAGGATTTTGGAGATCAATCAGAAACACCATCGGAGATACCTTCGGGCGGCGGAGATCAGTTGCAGGCACAGCAGAGCATAAGCGGTACGGCAGAACTGATCATTGGAGACGAATCCGTGATAGAAACCTCTGATGAGGAAGCGGCTGGTCTGGAGGATATTGAGGAAGGAGATATTCTGACGGTAACGATCGATGAAGACGGAACCATTACGTCTGTAGTAATAGATAATATGAGCGGTCAGGATGATCAGGCTGACTCAGTGGCAAGTTATAATGCATTGGAGGAACTGATTGAAGATGCGGATATTTCCGGAGAGACTTTTACGTCTACTGGTACGGATGAAAATGCACTTCATATTTATGAGGGAGCAAACGTTACATTAGATAATATAACTGCCAGCCGGGAGTCATCAGATAGCACGGGAGGGGACAACTCCAGTTTTTACGGAATTGGTTCCGCAATCCTGGTATCAGATGGAACAGCTGTGATTAAAAACAGTAATATATCTACAGATGCGGCCGGAGGCGCAGGCGTGTTTGCCTATGATAATGGAGTTGCTTATGTGACGGATACGATGATCAAAACCATTCAGGATACATCCGGGGGCATTCATGTGGCCGGCGGAGGAACGCTGTATGCATGGGATTTGAATGTGGAAACAAATGGAGAATCCTCGGCGGCGATCCGAAGCGACCGAGGCGGAGGAACCATGGTTGTGGACGGGGGAAGCTACGTGTCCAATGGTGTAGGTTCTCCTGCCATTTACTGTACCGCAGATATTACAGTCAATGATGCAGATCTTACTGCTAATGGATCGGAAGGAATCTGCATAGAAGGACGGAACACGGTGCGTCTGTATGACTGTGATCTGACTTCCAATATGTCAGATGATAGTCAAAATGACTGTACATGGAGCGTAATTGTTTATCAAAGTATGTCGGGGGATTCCGAGGTGGGAAACAGCGACCTTGAAATGGCAGGCGGCAGCATCCAGTCAAAAAACGGAGGAATATTCTATACGACAAATACGGAATGCAATATAATGCTTTCCGGTGTGGAGATCGAAGGCGCCGATGACAGTGACTTTTTCCTGCGTTGTACAGGAAATGCCAATGAGCGCGGATGGGGACAGACAGGAAGCAACGGTTCCCAGTGTACTTTTACGGCAGATAACCAGACCATGGAGGGATATATTATCTATGATAGTATAAGTACCCTGGATTTTTATATGCAGAATGGAAGCATGCTGACAGGAGCAGTGGTAGATGATGAAACCTATGCAGGAAGCGGAGGAGACGGTTATTGCAATATGACTATCAGTAATGATTCTAAGTGGATTGTGACGGGAGACAGCACAGTTACAAGTCTCAGCAATGAAGGAACGATCGTGGATGCAGACGGAAAAACAGTATCGATCGTAGGAACAGACGGAACCGCTTATGTAAAGGGCGACAGTGCTTATACAATTACGACGGAGAGCTACAGTACGACAGCGGATCTTTCCAGCGCAGCGGAGATAACATCTTTTGACGATTATGAAGTAGAACGTCCTGCATAATACGGCATATATAAAGCTTTGCATGTTTTTTTTAAAAGTAATTGACTTTTTTTAATGTTAAATGGTATGATACATCCGGCAAAAATAAAATAGTATAAATAAAATGCAAAACGACACATGTAGTGCTTGGCACGTAAATCTGATCACGGAACATTATGTTAGATTACGTCTGCATTACCTGTGTCGTTTTTTTGAGTTGCATTGTATCTGAGGGGCACAGGATATCCCATTGATATTTGTTTTGCGCATACCGAAGCGGAGTATAGGGGCTCCGGGGAGGTTTCAGCGGATTGTGAAAGGAGAAAGTTATGCCGAGAAATCAATTTCAGAGAATGATCTTTGCACTGATCACGGTTGTGATCACAGTACATGCTTATGTGTTTTACAGTCTTTATGTAGTAAATGGCTCCACCTTGATGGAGGTAAATCAGACATCCACCGTATTGGAAGCCATTAACCGGCAGGGAGGCGTCTATATGTTTGGACATTTTCTGCCTATCTGGGCTGTTGTGCTGGTAGAATTTGCATTTGCCTATACGCTGGAGAATGTTATGGGAAGTCCGGCTTCCTTCCGGCTTGCATCCAAAGTGTTTGACATGAAAACGACACATCCGGTTTTATTTGAGTCAGCCATTATCTGCGCCACGGTAGGACTGATGTGCCCGGCTATGAGCTTCATTGCCGCACTGCTGTATTACCCATATTATGAGGGATTTCATGTGATCACACTGATTGCCAATTGGCTGCGCCTGGTCTGCTTTAACTTCCCGTTTGCATTTTTTACCCAGATGTTTTTCATACAGCCATTTGTGCGCACTGTGTTTAAAGTATTGTTTGCAAAGGATATTAAAAACAGACCGGCGTATTAGGGATTGTGATTATTCTATAATATGTCCGTCGATAGCTACAGTAACTACCTGCCATGGAATGAATTTCCCGCTGTTTTGCAGAGCGGCTTTACATGCATGTTCCAGTCCGCCGCAGCAGGGCACTTCCATTCTTACAATGGTAACGCTTTTAATATCATTCTGACGGATGATCTCTGTCAGTTTTTCACTGTAGTCTACATGATCAAGTTTCGGACAGCCGATGAGCGTAATATGATTTTTGATAAAGCGCTCATGGAAATTTCCATAAGTAAAAGCGGTACAGTCTGCGGCAACCAGCAGATTAGCGCCGTCAAAATAAGGCGCATTGACCGGAGCCAGTTTGATCTGCACCGGCCAGTTGCCCAGCCTGCTCTCATAAACGTAGGCAGGCGCCTCTCTTTCTTCAAAGGAGATTGCTCCGGTAGGACATGTCGGCAGACAGTCTCCCAGACCATCACAATAATTTTCACGCATAAGCTTTGCTTTTCCATCTACCATATCGATAGCGCCCTCATGGCATGCGGCGGCGCACAGTCCGCATCCGTTACAAAGCTCTTCATTGATTTTAATAATTTTTCTTATCATAAAAAACCTCCTGTTTTGTAATTGCTTCTTTACTTTGTGAGTTCAGTATAGTAGAATCAACAATTGGATTCGGTTGTAAATACAACGAAAAGGAAAAAGGAATGAAAAATAATTTGGAAATTCTGGGAAGATCTTCATTGTTTCATGGAATGGAAGAAAAAGACATAGTCTCTGCACTGGAATGTCTGCAGGCACAGGAAAGAAACTATGAAAAAAATACGGCGCTGTTCCGGCATGGAGATCATATGGAGAAATTCGGATTGGTGCTGGACGGAAGCGTCCTGATCCGGAAAATAGATTTTCAGGGAAATACGGTTATTTTGACCCGGATCATGCCGGGGGAATTATTTGGCGAAGCTTTTGCCTGCGGCGGGCTTTTATCAGAAGTGGATGCGGTGGCTTCGGGAAGAACACGGATCTTATGGCTGGATTATCAGAGGATCCTGTTTCCCTGTGAGAATGTCTGTCAGTTTCATCGAACTATGATGGGGAATCTGATTCAGATATTTGCCAGAAAAAATGTGTTTCTGACAGGGCGTATCCAGCATTTGTCACGACGCACACTGCGGGAAAAAGTATTATCCTATCTGTCCGAACAGGCAAAGAGGCATCCCGGCTTGCAGACGGCATGGAGCAGCTAAATGAAGAAGGTATTCAGAAGTTAACAGATATGATAGAGGAGGAAGCGGAACCATTGCTGGAGCATATGGATGAGATCCGTCAGGCAGCAGATGCATATAAGAGCTACAGTGGCATTGCGGACGGTATGGATGGCACGGTAAAATTCCTGATAAAGACTGAAGGAATCACAAAATAGTATCAAAAGAGAACGAATTTGCCGGAATTTTAGCTGAAAATGATAAAAAGTTTCAATATGCATGTCTAATGATAAAAAAACTCATTTACCATATTGCAAATAATCGTTATATGTGTAAAACTATGGTTAGCAAGAGCTAACCGAAAAGATTAGCACGATTTACGGGAACATAGTGAGAGTGTGACTGATAGATAACGGAATGATTTCTTTTCTGATAAAAACAGAAAAGACAGTAGTAATATGGAGGTTCAAAATGAGTATTGTTATTATCGGCGGACATGAGCGCATGACAGCGCAATATGAGAAAATATGTGAAGGATATGGATGTAAGGCAAAAGTAATGGTAAAAGAAAAGGGTGGCTTTAAGAAAAAAATCGGAAATCCTGACCTTATGATTCTGTTTACCAGTACAGTATCTCACAAAATGGTACACAATGCTGTCAGTCAGGCAAAACAGAATAATGTAAAGATTGAACGGATTCATACCAGCAGCGCAGCCGCACTGCACAATGTGCTGGCACAGTACTGCTCTTAATGATAAAATGCAAAAAGAGCTGTCGCATCAAAGATTGAACTGCCTCTGTCTGACAGGAGGCAGCTCAAAACTTGGTGTGACAGCTCTTTTTCCTTCATCTGCCGGTTACTCGTCATCTTCTTTTACGTCTAGCACCGGCGGGGGAAATGAATACACATCTTTGTAAGACATAAGCTCTTCTTCGGACACCATCCCGGACGGAATAAGGCCGGTACAATCATGGGCAGAAGCAGAATTGCCCAGGTAATCATACTGATCATGACAAGCGTCTTCAAGCATTTCATATGCTTTTTCTGTTTTTTTTCTTCGATCTGTTTCATACATTTATTTTCTCCTTTACACAGGTAATCCTTCAGGATTATTATTTGAAAAGAGGAGAAGAATTATGCAGAATCATATTTTAAATCAAAAAATTAAATGTATTGCTCTGGATTTGGACCGCACCACACTTCGCACGGACGGCAGTTTGTCTGAAAGGACGAAGCGGACATTGGAGCAGGCGGCGCAAAGAGGAATTGAAGTGGTGGTTGTGAGCGGACGGCCTTTTGATTCCCTGCCGGAATCGGTGCTTGGGATCAAGGGCATCCGATATGCGGCTACATCCAACGGTGCGGCAGTATATGAGATTAAAAACAAAAGGCGGCTGCATGGATGGACGATAGCCCCTGAGGAAGTGGAGCGGATCTTATCCTGTATGGAAAATTTCTTTGAAAAAGCTGTCATAACTTATGAAGTATTTGTGGACGGTATTGCCTATGCGGCGGAAGATTATGTGGCATCTCCAATGAAGTACGGCATTCCTTCCCGGGCAGTGGAATATATACGGACTACCAGAAAGCCTGTTGCGGATATCCTTGCATTTGTGAATCGGCATTCGGAGGAATTGGACAGCATGGATATTATTTTAAAGGATCACAGGATGTATCGGATATTGGAGCAGGAGCTGAAGACACAGATAAAACATATTTATTTGACATCATCAGTGGAATACCGCATGGAAATATCCCATGAGGATGCAGGAAAAGCATCTGGCTTAGAATATCTTCTGAACCTGCTTAACATACGGCGGGAAGAAACGGCTGCATTTGGAGATGGGGACAATGACGCAGATATGCTGCGCTTTGCCGGCATAGGAGTTGCTATGAAAAATGCCACTCCGCTTTGCATTGCCAGCGCTGATATAACAGGCAGCAGCAATGATGAAGACGGGGTGGCCGAAATCATAGAAGAAATACTGTTATTGCGTACGTAAGGAAAATTGATGTGAATTTAAATATTTTTCGGAATGCAGGCTTTATTTTCCGGATGTTCAGCCGGGATCAGCCGGGCGTGTTCGAGAACAAAGTCCATGGCTTTCTGACATAAAAGCTCCAGCTTCATTCCGTCCAGCTCCTGCGGGTCCAGTGACTGCAGAAAATCATAAGGGTCTGTTTCGTAATAATCCGCCATATGATACAGTGCGTCTTCTAACTCATCCTCTGTCAGTTCTATGGATTCCGCTTCCGCTATGGCATGAAGTACCGTAGTCTCAGCCAGATTTCGTCTGGCTTTTTTTTTGTATTTTGTTTGAAGCTGCCCTATGGATTGACCGGTTCTTTTTAAGAACTGCTCCATGGTCAGTGACTGAGCAGCCAGATCCTCTTCAAACTCCAGGAGCAGTTCTTCCTGGATCTGGGCAACGATGGTTTCGTTTAATGTGAATTCAGAGCTTTCTATGATCTGAGTCAAAAGCTCCTTTTGAATCCGGTCATTTTCTCTGTCCTCTTTTTTCCCCGTAAGAGACTGCATCAATGCATCCTTCAATTCTTCTGCTGTTTGAAAATCAGAAAAATCCAATGCAAAATCGTCGTCAATTTCCGGTAAATCCAGAATCCCTAGGGAGAGCAGGGTTACGGAAAAACGAGCCCTGCGTCCTGCAATCTCAGGCTTGGGATAATTTTCCGGAAATGTGACGAAAATATCAAAAGAATCTCCGATATTTCTGCCTGTAAGCTGGTCCTCAAATCCCGGTATGAAGGAGTGGGAACCGAGAATGAGCGGATAGCGCACACCTTTGGCGCCGGAAATGGGTTCGCCCTCTAAATACCCCTGAAAATTGATAATAGCCTGATCCCCCAACCGGGCGGAACGGTCATCAATATGTGTCAATACGGCATTTTCTCTTTGAAGATTGCGAAGAGAACGGGAGAGCTCTTTATCTGAAATGGTCAGGTCAGGCGCCTGAACCGTTAATCCTTTATAATTTCCAAGTTTCATAAAATGTACCTCGTTTCATAATCATAAGAATCTTTCTTCCATCATGTTATCTGTTAGAATTGACACTCTCTGCTGTTAAAGCAAGAGAGGGTATGATACTCTTTCATAAAAGATATGGAATAAGATTAAGTATAAGGCATTTGTAAAGAAAAATGAACTGTTTTTTAAGAAATCCTTAAGTTCCGCATAGTATATTGACAACAGGAGAAAACTGTATTATTGTATTAATAACTTAATACAATAATACAAAGGAGAGAGACGGATGGCATGGAAATTTGATAATGAGAGATCCATCTACATTCAGTTGGTGGAACAGATTCAGAATCGTATCATGATCGGTATCTATCCTCCCGGCAGCAAGCTGGCTTCAGTCAGAGAACTGGCCGGAGAGGCCGAAGTAAATCCCAATACCATGCAGAGGGCATTCACGGCATTGGAGGACATGGGATTGGTGCATGCAGTTAGAACCAGCGGACGTTTTGTGACGGAGGACGAGAAAATGATAGAAGAGTTGAAAAAACAGTCAGCATTGGAAATTATTGCGGATTTCAAGAAAAAAATGCAGGCATTGGGATATACGGAAGATGAGATTATTGGGTTGATCAAAGAAGTAAAAAAGGAGAATTAGTATGAGTGTGATGATGAAATGTGAGGGTCTGACAAAGCGCTACGGCGGTTTGCTGGCATTGGATCATGTCGATCTGACACTGGAGAGCGGCAGGATCGTAGGACTGTTGGGACCGAATGGAAGCGGGAAGACCACAATGATTAAGCTGGCAAACGGTTTATTGGTTCCTACGGAAGGACGCATTTTGCTGGATGGCAATGAACCGGGAGTGGAGAGCAAACGGATCGTATCTTATCTGCCAGACGCCAGCTACTTGCCGGATTGGATGAATGTGGGCGGTCTTTTGGAAATGTTTCAGGATTTCTATGAGGACTTTGATATTACAAAAGCGAAAGAAATGGTGGAACAGTTAAATCTTTCCATGTACAGCAGATTGAAAAGCCTGTCCAAAGGAAACAAAGAGAAGGTACAGTTGATTCTGGCTATGAGCCGCCAGGCTAAAATATATTTTCTGGATGAACCTATCGGAGGTGTAGATCCCGCTGCCAGAGACTTTATATTAAATACGATCATAAGGAATTACTCTGAAGATGCTACCGTTGTATTGTCCACTCATTTGATCTCGGATATTGAGAGAGTATTGGACGAGGTTGTTTTTTTGAACAGAGGACGGCTTGTATTTCATAGATCTGTGGATGAAATACGAGAGACAGAGGGTAAATCAGTAGATCAGTTATTCAGGGAGGTGTTCAGATGTTAGGAAAATTATTGAAGTACGAATGGAAATCCACAAGAAGAATATTTCCTCTGATCTATGCTGCTATATTGGTCATTGCTTTGCTGGGCGGTTTATCCATGCGCGGAATAGAGACAGGCGGAAATGAAGTCAGCAGCATATTATTTTTAGTGATTTATGCGATCCTGATCATGGCATTGCTGGTTGTGACGGTTGTTGTTATTATTGCACGTTTTTATAAGAATATGATGTCCCAGGAAGGGTACTTGTCCCATGTATTGCCGGTTAAGACGTGGGAGCATATTGCCAGTAAGACAATCATGGCATTTATCTGGTTCGTGCTGGCGTTTGTGGTCATTGTGGTGTCTATATTTTTGATGGTAACAGCCACCGGAGATCTGAGAATTATCTGGGATGAGATCAATTTACAGGAATTGCTCAATGCTCTTGCCATTTACAGACCGCAGTTTGTTCTGATTATTGCGGGCATGCTGGTACAGTCTGTTCGGATGATCCTGCAGTTTTATGCTTCTATGGCAATTGGCGGCTCTGCAAATAAGCACAAAATATTCTTTAGTTTTCTGGCATTTATCGTTATCTGCATAGCAATAAGCATTGTAAATACATTCATGAGTGTGGGAACCGTAGGCAGTATTATGAATATGGTAATTTCCTATGGCAGTCCGGATTTCAGTATGACAATGATATTTGTGCGGCAGTTGATTTCAGATGCCATCATCAGTGCAGTATTTTTCATTCTGACAAATTACTTCCTGAAAAAGAGGTTGAATCTGGAATAAAAAGGAGTATCATAAAAGTAAGCTTCATTGTGAGAGATATCTTCTGCAATGAAGGGCAACAAAAGAAACCGGTTTAAGATTCGAGGAGGAAAAGGCATGATTTTAGTAAACACAGATTATATCAGCGGTAAAAATCTAGGAATGCTGGGTCTGGTAAAGGGAAGCACGATTCAGTGTAAGCATATCGGGAAAGATATCGGTTCCGGCTTTAAGAATCTGGTAGGCGGAGAGATGAAGGCATATACGGAAATGATGGATGCTTCACGGGAGATTGCCATTCAGCGTATGATTGCAGAGGCTGAGGGAATGGGCGCAGATGCGATCGTAAATGTTCGTTTCGCCACATCGGCTATCATTCAGGGAGCCGCGGAAGTAATTGCCTATGGTACGGCGGTAAAATTTGTATAATAGTATAGTAAAAAGTGTAGAAGACCTCTCTTTTGCGCAGATGAGAATCATATTCATCTGCCAAAGGGGAGGTTTTTGTTATGTGAAAAATAACAATAAAGAAGATGCCTGTTTGTGAAAAAGCACAGAAAACCCGGAGAGAAAAGGATAGAGATCAATGACTGCCAGACAAGCCGGGGTAGATTTATACGTAAAAAATTACAAAATTAAGAAAAAGAAACTAAAATGGAAACTCATATCGGTTTTCTATGAAAAAGAAATGGTTATCTTAAGTTGCAGAACAAAACAAATTTTATTAAATTTTGCCAACAGGAAAGTAACAGCCTCTTTCTGAAAGATTAGTATGATTCTCCGATGAAAGAAAAATTTGTTTTTGATATTGTTGTCTCAGCAGGAAAAACGAAAACAAAATAAAATTTCAAAAATGAAAGGAAAAAGGAATCATGATTAAGAGAGGACTTGATGTTAAATTAAATGTAAAACCAATCTTTTTAGGACTGGTACATCAGTATTATTATGAAGGGCCATGCCGTTTTGCAAAAGGCGAAGCATTAACTTCTGATTATGAAGCTATTTTGGCACAGGAGCTTCAGGCGCAGTTTTTTGAGAATGTTGAGAAATATATGCCGAAGGATGCGGTAAAAATTTTAAAACCGGTATTTCTTCCGTGTCATGACGACTGGCAGATCCCGGAAGCAGCCTTTGATGCTATGACAAAGGATGAAGAGGAAATTGATGTATTTATGATGTCAGGAGGTATTGCACGCAGTGGTCTTTTGATCGAATTGGCACAGCGTACGCATAAACCAATCATACAGGATCCGGCTACCTGCTGTGACCTTACTGCCGTAACGGCATCGATCAAGGCTCGCGGACTTGAGTGCTACGCATTGCTTACATGGGAGGAAATCGCCCGTCAGATGCGTGTGCTTCGTGTACGTAAGGCGTTAAAGGAATCCAGAGTGTTGCTTGGCGTACGTTTTGATTCTAACGGATCCAAGAGCGGTAACGATACTTTCGTAACATTACAGCAGGCAACGGAAACCTTTGGTACACAGTTTCGATTTATCAATCTGCATGAGCTACTGGATTATATGAAGCCGATTCCGGAGGGCGGCAATTATACGACTCCTGGAAGAATGAACACTCCAAATATCACAGAGGAAGATATCAAGGAGGCGGAAAGAATTGCAGATGAATTGCTGGAAGGTGCGGATGATACACATATTGAACGTGAATATATGGTTAACTCCTGCAAAGCTTTTGTAGAAGTAAAGAAGCTGCTTGATTATCATGATTGTAATGGATTTACGGTTCCATGTCCGGATACATGCTCTACAAGAAGAATGAATGAGCAGAAATTTACTTTCTGCCTGACCCATTCCCTGTTAAATGAATTGGCAATACCATCTGCGTGTGAATATGATGTGGATGGAGTATTAACAATGTTGATCTTATCCACACTTTCCAATCATGCGCCTTATATGGGAAATACAAATCCATTGGTTTATGAAAATGGAACGATCCGTCCAATGCGTCGTTTCCACCTGGAAGATCTGGAAGGCGTAGAGGATTTGACAAACCTGTATCATACGGCTCATTCCACGCCAAACAGAAAGCTGCATGGTATTGATGAAGAAAATGGACACTATGGCGTACGGCATTTCGCATATGATCAGGGATTTGGCGCTGTAATGCGTTATAACTTCAAACAGGATGCGGGACAGGAAATCACATTATGCCGTATCTCGCCGGATTGCAAAAAATTGTTTGTAGGAAAAGGGACTATTGTAGGCGGCGGAGATTATGATCTTGACAACTGCAACGGATATGTAGTATTTCGTGTGGCGGATCAGGCGAAATTTTTTAAAGCACAGTGTGAGGTTGGAAATCATTTGCCATTGGTTTATGGAGATTATACAAAAGAGCTTGAGATGTTGGGCGAATGTCTGGGTCTTGAGGTTATGAGCGTATAGAGCAGGTTGTATAAATGGAAGAAACAATGACGATCCGGCAATTGGAAGATACCTTTATTGAAGATTTGAATATGTTGGAAGACTGGTTTATGCAGTATGAGTATTTGCTGGAAATATCCACAGAGCTGACTCCTGTTCCACAGGAACAGCGCACAGAGCAAAATAAAGTGTCTGGCTGTCAATCTGGTGTCTGGCTGCTGCTGTCCTGTGAAAATGGAAAGGTAAAGGTGCTGGCAGACAGCGATGCCCTGATTATCCGCGGCATTCTGGCAGTGATAGTATCTTTATTGAACGAAAGGTCCCCGGAAGAAATCCTAGCATATCATCCGCGGTTTATAGAAGAAACAAATATAAAAAAACAGATTTCCACTGACAGGTTTAATGGTATCAATTCCGTAATCAAAAGTATTCAGCAGTTTGCTGCACAGATATAGAAGGGGGATGAATCATGGATGTGGAAGCCAGAAAGAAAATCGTTGCCCGGTTGTTGTCAGCATCAAAACAGGCGACTGCAGAAGAAGCGGAAATATTGAAAAATGAACCGGCTCCAACATTAGAATTTGTATATGAGCACATAAGAAAATATGTGCTGTACAAATATTTACTTTCGCAGGAGTGTGAGGAGGACAGTATAAGGGAACTTGCCCGGCTTAGCTTGGCACGCACGATGAAAATAGATAAGGATGTAATACGTAATCTGGATCAGGCTACCCCCTGTGATCATGCCACTTCGGAATCCACCAAGAAGGTCCTGCTGCTGTATGCTGTGCAGAAGGATCTGGAATTAAAGCCAAATCCGGAAAAAATAGCAAAAATCGAAACCGTCTCAGCATTAGCGGACTATGTATATGCAGCAATAACTAGCCAAATAGTATAACGAGTGTTAAAATATATAAAAAGGAGTTGTTGTGTGGAGCGTGTCTGTACAGACAAATGAGGAGGCGGATCATGGATCATACATATATGATTTCATTGACGGTATTATTATATGAATTGGGGATTCCCTATGAAGAAAGTCCTTTGGTTAATGAGGATAGAAGGTTTGACCTGATAGAACTATATTCTCCGGGAATGGGATTCGTGGATGGAGGTCTTGTGGTTGGGAACCTGTCGGATATTCTTCCGATATGGGAACAGCATCCAAAGGTTTGTTTTTTATGTCTGCGGAATCGGTTTGCTGATACAGTTGAAGAAGAGATGGACAAGAAGAATGTTCTGATTTTGCGTTCTAATCTTGGCATAGGAGCTATTTATAATCGAATTATTGGAATTTGGCAGAAGCTTCAACGGTGGAATATGGATATGATGATATCTGTCCTGACCAATCAGGGATTGCAGAGTTTACTGACTCTGAGCGAACCGATCATTGGGAATCATATTGATATTATGGATGCGACTTTTAAACTGCTTGCATATACACAGAATATCCCCATTGATGATCCTGTTACGAATTATCTGATCGAGCATGGTTATCATGATAAAAAGACCATACAGAGATTAAAAGATTTACGTCGGTTTGAAGAATTTGAGAAGATCGATGAATTGATCCTGTCTACCGATTACAAAATGTGTGCCTATGAAACTGTAAAGCGGGTATTTCATTTAAACGGAAATATTCATTTATATGTGGTAATGCATTGCAACAGGAAGAAAATTGAGCCTGGTCTGCTGGAGCTGTTTAAGCTGATGCTGACATATGTAAAGAAATATACGGATAGAAATACGATCAATCCTTCTACCTTTGCGGCGTCCCAGAGTTTTATAAAAGAATTGTTGGAAAAGAAGATTTCTACTGTGGATGAGGCAATCAACAGAGCGGCATATGCATCGATTCCTTTTCAGAAAAGCTACTGCTTGTTTGCGGTCTCTTTTCAGGACAATTTTAATGTGCCGTTGGAAACTTTGGTCATGCTTTTGTCGAATCACATCGTATCTTCCTATGTGCTTTCCTTCAATCGCCGTATTATTATCGTGCGTCATGTTGGGGATGACGATAAGATTGAAAACTTAAAGGAAAAGATGGAGACGACGCTGAGCAGGCTGTTGAGTGATACGCCGTGCATTGTGGGTATGAGCAATGTGTTTGACAATTTGTGGCAGATTACGACGGCTTTGGAACAGGCAGGATGCGCCATCGAGTATGGGTCACATGTGGAAAGCGGGCTTTCTATGGAGAAACGTAGACCGGTAGCTCTGTTTGATTTTGAAGAGAGCTTTCTCACTCTGATTGTTGCCAAGAGCTTTAATAGTTCCAAAAAGCTGTTTTTAAATTGCTTTATGGTGGAAGCCATTAAAAAGTTATCGGATTATGATGTAAAGCATGGAACAAATATGCTGAAAACGCTGGAAGTGTATTTGAACTGCGGAAAAAAGGCGACAGAGGTTTGCAAGCGGCTTCATATGCATAGGAATACTGTTTTGTATCATATAGAAAGAATACAGTCTATTTTGGATATATCCATGGACGATCAGGACGTCTGTCTGAAACTGCAGCTGGGGCTGATGATGCATCGGACCCATATGCAGGAGCTGGTGGACTCTAATATATAAGATAAGAGCCGGACAAATATGTTCCGCAATGCCTGCAGGGGCGCATAGGGTATATTTATTACTCGATAAATTACCCTATGCGCCCCTGCATAAATGTGTGCGGCACACATTTTGTGAAGGCTTATCTTATTCTTATGGCAAATCCCATATTTGCTGTATGATTCCTATCAGGTTTCTTCCGGCATATAGCCTGCCAGTCCGATCGCGCCGGGACCGCTGTGACAGCTAATGACGCATCCGGTCATCACATACTCGGTTTTTTTGAAGCCGAATCGAAGGGCGTTTTCTTTCATCCGGTCCAGCGCAGTCTGTGAAAGCCCTTTTGAATACATCAGATAAAGGCAGTCTCTGGAAAGAGGATGTTTGTTCAGAAAATCTTCCATATATTTGTCCACCAGTTTCTCGATGGAGCCTCGATATTTTTTCGCAGCTATGAGATTTCCCTCTACGATTTCAATCAATGGTTTCAGGTTCAGAAGGGTAGCTCCAAGATATTGGGCGTTTGTTACCCGGCCGCCTGCCTTTAAATAATCCAGATTTCCCGGAATGAAAGAACAGAATACTTTTTTTGACCAGTTTTGAATCCTGTCTGCCAATCCCTGATAGTCAGTGGTTTCTCTGTTTTGCTGAATCAGTTCATAAGCTTTTGCAATATGGGCCGTGCAGCCGCCGGATACACTTTGAGTATCAATAAGGTATACATCATTGAGAGTATCAATGGCTATTTTGGCATTCTGATATGTACTGGACGCCACGGAAGAGTATGCCATATGCATGATGATGCAGTCGGGATCGTTTTCCCGTATTTTATGGAAGAACTCTAAGTATTCTCCGACATTTACTGCTGAAGTGGACGGAACCTTTTTGGAGGTTTTATAGTAATCGTATACCGTTTCTATTGGTGTACTTCCATCTGC
>CAZLZX010000059.1:0-14130 GCA_964564095.1 uncultured Eubacterium sp.
GTTCAGCAACTTTCATATCTTATCATGATCAAAGTGCTTTGTCAACAACTTTTTTATTTTCTTTTGCTGTCTCAAACCGCTTTCAAAAAGCTGTGTTTTTTAATCAGCTCGATTATAATATCACTTCATTCTCCCAATGTCAACAAAAAAATACATTTTTTAACACTCTTTTTTTACCCTTTTTTTTACCCTCTTTTTTCAATACTTTTTTAAGCTACCCGCTTGTATATAAGAAGATTCCATCAAAATCTACCGGGAAGATGTAATAACTCTGATCGCTTCTCTCACATCCGACACGCCTATCAGCCTGATCCCTGCTACATTCTCCATGGCGTCAAGACATACCTTTGGCAAAATACAAGTCTCAAACCCCAGCTTTTTTGCCTCCTGCACTCTTTGCTGAGCCATATTCACAGCCCGTACCTCGCCGCTTAATCCTACCTCGCCAAAACAAATCGTTTTTTCCGGTATCGCAATATCCTTATAGCTTGATACCAATGCCAGCACGATTCCCAAATCCAATGCCGGCTCTGTCATACGGATACCGCCTGCAATATTGACATACGCATCACTGGATGACATGGGAAGTCCATTCCTTTTCTCCAGAACCGCCATCAGCAGATTGACTCTGTTTAAATCAGCACCGGCCGCTGTCCTTCTCGGTATACCAAAATTACTATGGCAGACCAGTGCCTGGACCTCCAGCAAAATGGGACGTGTTCCCTCCAGGGAACACGCTACGATAGAGCCGGAAGCTCCTTCCGGTTTTCCGTTCAGCATATATTCCGAAGGATTTGCCACCTGCCGCAGACCGGCACTGCTCATTTCAAACACGCCGATCTCATTTGTGGAACCGAAACGATTTTTTACACCCCGGAGGATACGATAGGCAGCATGACGGTCTCCTTCAAAATACAAAACCGTATCCACCATATGCTCCAACACTCTTGGGCCTGCCACCACGCCTTCCTTCGTCACATGCCCCACAATAAAAACTGTGATGCCCATTCCCTTTGCGATCTGCATAAAAGCAGATGTAGCTTCTCTGACCTGCGATACGCTGCCGGGCGCAGAAGAAATATCCTCGCTGTACATCGTCTGGATAGAATCGATGATCACGATCTGCGGTTTTTCCTTTTGGATAACTGCTTTAATGTCCTCCAGATTCGTTTCACACAGCAGGCTTAAGCTCTCTGAAAAGGCGCCGATCCTGTCTGCGCGGATTTTAATCTGCTGCAAAGACTCTTCTCCGGAAATGTACAGCGTTTTTTTCTGCATCCGGGATAATACCTGACACACCTGTAAAAGCAATGTGGACTTTCCGATTCCCGGATCTCCGCCTACCAGAACCAGAGAGCCGGGGACGATCCCGCCTCCCAGTACACGGTCAAATTCCTGTATACCAGTACTGATTCTCTCTTCCTTCGCCATGACCACCTGATTTAATGCAACTGCTTTGGCCGCATTTTTTTTATCAGGTGCCGTATTTTTAGCTGTTTTTTTATCAATGATTTCTTCTACAAACGTATTCCATTCCCGGCATCCCGGACACTGCCCCATCCACTTGGATGATTCATAGCCGCAGGACTGGCAAAAATATACGGTCGTTTTTCCCTTTGCCATACTTTCTCAGCTTTCCTTTGTCATATCATTTTGCCTGCAAGGTATAACACATTTTTATATTATACCTGCTCACGAACAGTAAAGCGCACGGTTTTATTGCGGACTCCAACATCCACCGTATCGCCTTCCTTTACATTGCCTGCCAGAATTTCCTCCGCCAGGGCATCCTCCAGGCTGGTCTGTATCATGCGGCGCAGCGGTCTTGCGCCATATTTCGGATCATAGGATTCATCCACAATATATTTTTTCACAGAATCCCGGATATGAAGCTTGATATTTAACTGGGTCCTACACTGTTTTTCCAAAGAACGTGTCATCAGAGTAACGATCTTTTTCATATGATCCTTATTCAATGCATGGAATACGATAATCTCATCAATACGGTTTAAAAACTCCGGCTTAAATATTCTCCGAACCTCTTCCATTACATTGGCCTTCATCCGACTGTGATTTTCTTTTTCATCTTCCTGTACGCCAAATCCGAGTTTTTTCGGTTCTATGATCGTCTGGGCTCCCGCGTTGGAGGTCATAATAATGATCGTATTTTTGAAATTAACGACTCTGCCCTGAGCATCCGTAATATGCCCGTCATCCAATACCTGCAGCAATATATTAAAAACATCCGGATGCGCTTTTTCTATTTCGTCAAACAGAATCACAGAGTAGGGATTTCTGCGCACCTTTTCACTGAGCTGTCCCCCCTCATCATACCCTACATATCCCGGAGGCGAACCGATCATCTTGGATACACTGTGCTTCTCCATATATTCAGACATGTCTACACGGATCATAGACTGTTCGCTGCCAAACACGGCCTCTGCCAGCGCCTTTGAAATTTCTGTTTTTCCCACGCCGGTAGGTCCCAGGAATAAAAAGGAACCAATCGGCCGTCCCGGATCCTTCAGACCGATCCTTCCTCTTCTTACCGCCTTTGATACAGCGGTAACCGCCTCCTCCTGGGCAATGACACGCTTGTGAAGCTGCTGCTCCATTTTTTTCAAACGTTCCGATTCTTTCTCTGTGATCTTCTGTACCGGAATATTCGTCCAGTCAGCCACTACGTCTGCAATTTCATCTTCTCCCACTGTAAGTACCCTCTGGCGCTGTTCTCTCTGAAAGCGCTCAAAGGTGCGATCATATTTTTTCTTCGCTGCGGTGCGTTCCTTGCGGATCTTACCCGCCTCTTCAAACGCTTCCTGCGCAATGGCCTGTTCCAGTTGTTCATCCAGATACTCTATTCGTTTTTTCTGTTCATCCAAAGATGCAGGAACTACAAAGCCTCCCAAATGTACCTTGGAAGCCGCTTCATCCAGCAAATCCAATGCCTTATCCGGGAGAAAACGGTCATTGATATAACGCTCAGAAAGCTTGACGGCCGCCAAAATACCATCCTCTGTTATAGATACATGATGATGGTCCTCATACTGCTTTTTTAATCCGTTCAAAATAGCTGTAGTTTCTTCCACAGTCGGCTCCGGCACCATAACCGGCTGGAAGCGTCTCTCCAAAGCTGCATCTTTCTCAATATATTTGCGATATTCCTGAATCGTCGTGGCGCCGATCATCTGCATCGCACCTCTGGAAAGCGCCGGCTTCATAATATTAGAAGCATCAATGGCGCCTTCTGCTCCGCCTGCCCCGATCATTGTATGAATCTCATCCACAAACAGAATAACATTACCGGAAGCCTCTACCTCCTGTACCACACCTTTGATACGTTCCTCAAATTCTCCGCGATATTTCGATCCGGCCACCATAGCAGACAGATCCAGAGACAAAAGACGTTTCTTTTTCAGCATCTCCGGCACCAGATCATCCGCAATTCTCTGCGCCAATCCCTCCGCAATGGCTGTCTTTCCCACTCCCGGTTCTCCGATCAGGCACGGATTGTTTTTCGTTCTTCGGCTCAGGATCCGGATCATACGCTGAAGCTGCTGTTCCCTGCCGATCAACGGATCCAGCTTACCTTCCGCCGCAAGCTTTGTCATATCCCGTGAATATTTATCCAACATCGGCGTAGCGGAGCCGTCATGACTTTTCCCGGAACGCAACGCTTTGCTTTCCTCTTTTGAAAATTTCTGTTCCTGTCCCACTGCTACCAGAATATCTGCATAAATCTTGGCAGGATTTACGCCCAATGCAAGCAGGATTCTGGATGCCGCACATTCTCTCTCCTGAATAATGGCAAACAACAGATGCTCTGTTCCTATCATTTCACTGCGAAACCGCTCTGCGGCTTCCTCCGCTCTGGATAACATCCGAAGCGTTTCCGGCGTATACTGATCCGGGTCCTTCAGCATCACTTTCCCTCCCGGTATCGTCAATTCGTCGATCAAGTCCAACACTCTGTTTTCAGCAACAGACAAATCCTCCAGGATCTGACCGGCAATCCCGGAGCCCTCCCGGCACAAACCGGCAAGCACATGCTCCGTCCCGATATAACACTGATCCATCATTCCCGCAGTTTTTGCCGCATATTTCATAGCATCCTCTGCCTGTTTTGTATATGGTATCATAAAATATGTTCCTCCTGTTATTCCCTTTTCAACATCAAATATCCCGCTCCGGCACTACCATCCGAGATATTCATCATAAATCTCATCGATCAATGCATGCACTTCCTGTCTGCTGATATTTTTACAGCAGGCTTTTGCCAGAATGATCTGCAAATCTTCGCTGAGTTCCGCCATCGCATTTAGTTTATCCAGATCCAGCGCAATTACTGCACCCTTTCTCCGGTCAAGGCGGATCAGCCCCTCCTGCTTCAATACACCATATGCCTTATTTACAGTATGCATGTTAATTCCGATTTCTTCTGCAAGCTGACGCACAGAAGGCAACGAATCTCCTTCCTGAAACTGACGCTTTGCAATTCCAAGTATTATCTGATTCCGAAGCTGCATATAAAGCGCTTCATCACTGTTAAAATCAATCTGTATGTACATTTCTCTCACCTGTTTTCATGCGTGTTATATCGATGATATAACAGGTAGCTTACAATGTCAACTTCAAAAAAACACAAGAATCTTCCCAGGCGCTTTTTATGAACGCAGCAAAAAGCATTTGTCTGTCATTGTACCTGTGTTGTACCCAACCCCAAATACATGATCCTGACAAATGCTTTTCTATAATTAGGAATCTCCTTGCACTCCTGTTATCAGATTTTATTACCGTTATTTATGAAAAACCGCAAAAACTTCTTCCTATGCTGCATTATAAGTCAAGAAACTCCAGCTCATCATCCCAGTCATCCTCTCCATCCTGAATAGGCTGTACCGGTTCCGGCTGTGCTTCCCTCTCCTCAGAAGCCCTTTTTTCGGCAATCGCTTTTGAAATCTGCTGTGTTCTCGACAAATCTTTCGTGTCAGAAAGATTCTGCTCTTTATCAGATTTCATATTCATAGCATCCTCAAGTCCTGCCACCAGCATTTTCTCCAGATCATCATACTCATTGTCATCTTCCGGAGTATTGTCATCTGTCAGATCATAATCTGCGGTATCAGAAACTTCCACATCATAGTCTCCTGCTTCCGCCTGTTCTTCGGCTTCCTCAACAGCTTCCCGGCTTCCCTCAGTCTGTGGCATAACAGCTCGCTCTTCTGTCACTGCCGGTTCAGACGGCGTCTCATCTTCTTCGAGGTCATCTTCATAGTCATCATCCTCATAGTCTTCCATAAAACGACGATATCTGCGTTCTTCCCGCCGTCTTTCAGCCCTCGTCATGATCTCTTCTTCATCTTCATCCTCATATTCCTCCTCCGGGATATATTTTCTGGCACTTCTGCTGCGAACGCCAAAAATGATAGCGAGAACCAAAAACAATACGCAAAGCGCCGCCAGACCGACAATCATCATTTTATCAAGACTGTTATTTTCCGATACCCCGGCTTCTTTTTCATCCTCGGCAGCGCCCAGATCCACACTCAGATCCGTAGTAGAGCGGACAAATGTATTCGTTCCATTATCATATAAAAACCAACCCAGTGTTCCATTCTGAGAAATACCATACACATAATAATACTCGCCCAGAACAATATCCACTTTCATTGTCTCCGCATCCTGATTATACTGATAAGCAGTAATGCCCCTCGTCTCATCTACGGCAAATATAGTCTTTCCATACGAAGATGAAATCAGAGAATCTGTCGGCGGCAGCAGCAGGATCAGAGAATTATCATCGCTGCCCAATCTAATAAAAGATGCCACACAATTCTGCTGTGTATCCAGGACATAGAAATCGCCATTTCCATCGTCATCTGTCAGATAAAGCAAAAAGACATCGCCATTTTTATATTTCAGGGCACTGATCTCACTTCCATTGTATGTAATCTTTGTGGACTCAAAATCAGCAGGAATCACATCGCTGTCATAATCGTCGGATATCGTCAAAGTCTTTCCCTGCACGTCAAAGCTATGATCTCCGTTGGGCTGATAACCATCGCCGGATATCGCAGATACATCCGCACTCTGGTTTGCTCCGTCATCGTCAACAGTTCCGTCGTCCGTATCGTCTTCCGGTTCATTTTCATCCGGCTGGTCCGTATCTGGCTGATCGGTATCCGGCTGATCATGATTCTGTCCGGCATTGTCAGCTTCCTGATCCTCATCGGTCTCCACCTTGGAACGATCCTCTGTCATCAGGTCAGAACGAACCCATCCCTCTGCACTGCCTCCATTAGACGCATAGCGCACGTGATTCCACGTTTTTCCGTCACTTCCGGTCTTTGACTCGAGAATCTCTACTTCTGTTCCCTTATCAATTCCACCTAACACGTTGCCATTGGCATCATCACGAATAATAATGTTGTCATACTGAATGTAGGACGCTGCCTGACTGGTAATTCCGGTTCCTGCAAATCCTGCTGATACAGCAAAAGCCGCTGCCAGCACATATGGTATCATCCGTTTTCCGAAACGGTTTCTTTTGTTCATAATGTCCTCCTAAAAAATATACTGCATCCTGACCGGTACATAAAGCCGCACCAGTATATTACACAGTAATTATAGGGTTTTAGGAACCTGTTGTCAAACATCATCTACGAAGAATAAAAAATCCGCAGATGCTTCCCGTCATAATAAAAAATGCACTGACAAGGGCAGTATTATTCCAGGCGCCAATATCTGACCGTGTTATAATGGCAGCCAGCACGATCAATCCAATGGAAAACACCATCGCTATTACGGTATATGCCAGTAACGTCTGAAGATCTATATAATTTTTTGCATTTTTTCGATTCATTTTATGTTTCTCCTTCTGCTCTTCTTTTTTGCTCTTATTCTCTTTTGAAGAAAATCTTTCCTCTGCATAAACAATCTTTTTCATGCCGCTCACACATTTCCCGATTCAGACTGCCAGTTTTTTTTCGATCGCCAGCCGTATCGTTTCTGCTTTGTCATCCAGATAAATATCCGCATAAATTTTTCTGGAATCACTTCCATATTTTTCTATGATTTCGGGCAGATTTTCATTGACCGCATCAAAGACCAAGCCCTGCTCCATACACCATTGCACCGCCTCCGCAAGCCTCTCCCTGCACCTGCAGGTCCACAGGATCAAACCGCATCCCTGTCTCTGCAGCAGCTTTAACTGCTCGATCAACCCTACATTCGCCATTCCGATCAGCGGATAACGATCCACACACAAAGTTCCGTCAAAATCAACAGCTATGATCACTCTCATAAAAGCCTCCCTTCGATACCAAATCTCAATTACTTATGAACTGATACTATTTTCGCAAAAGTAAAGACCCATAAACAGGACTTTCCCTGTCTATGGGTCTTTTTTTTACATTTTTTTCTATCAAAAAACCATTGCTGCGATCCCTGGAATACAAAACAAACTTATTTTTATATTCCGGTATCATCAAAATCCGGTATAAAGCTCTCCTTCGCCGTATTCCCTTCTTGTATAAAACCATTTTCCACGCCGAGTTCCAGTGCAAAATCAATGACTTTTTCATATTCCCGCCCGGTTACTCTGCGCGCAAGCTCCGAATATCCCCCTCCGGCAATATGATCCATGGGCGTATATTGATTCATGATGCTGATATAAATAAGATTTCCATATGTTTCATGCAGATAACGAATGATCTCCTTTGCTTCCTTTACATGCCCCGGCAGAAGTAAATGGCGGACGATAACGCCCCTCTTCAGCATATCGGCTTCAAACACTGCTTCTCCGGTCTGACGCACCATTTCCGCTACTGCGTCTTTTACCACTGACGGATAATCCGGTGCATTAGAATAACGCTTTGCCGTCTCCGCACTCCAATATTTAAAATCCGGCAGATAAATATCCACCAGACCATCCAGCATCCTTAAAGCAGGTACCGTCTCATACCCGCTGGAATTATATACGACGGGTATGGACAACCCGTTTTTCTTTGCAAGTCTTATCCCGTGCGCCACCTGAGGCACAAAATGCCCGGCTGTTACTAAATTAATGTTAGCGGCCTGCTGTTGCTGCAATTCAAGAAAAATGTCCGCCAGCCTTTCCACGGAAATCGTCTTTCCCTGCTGACCATTCGCGATATTGTAATTCTGGCAAAACACACAGTGCATCGAACATCCGGAAAAAAACACCGCGCCTGAACCTGCCGCGCCCGATATGCAGGGCTCTTCCCACATATGAAGCGCTGCCCGGGCTGCCTTTATCTCTGCTGTCTGACCACAGTACCCGGCCTGACCGCGCATCCGGTCTGTCTGACATTCTCTTGGACACAGGCGACAGTTTTCAAGCTGCTCATATTTATGTATCGGCATACTCTCTGACATCTATCTTCCCCGCTTCTTTCGGATACTTATCTGGCCTCGGCAATCACTTCCAGGAAACGCCCCACCTCCGCCCAGGCCCGTTTGGATTCGGGAAGCATTAACAGCGCCATCTGAAATACATGAAACATGCCTTCATAAACGCTGAGGCGCACTTTTACCCCGGCGCCCTTCGCCTTTTCCGCTACTGCCACAGAATCACTGAGCATCATCTCGTGACTTCCCACCTGGATCAGCATCGGCGGAAAATGCTTAAAATCTCCAAACAAAGGCGAAATAAACGGATTTGTCACATCTTCATCCCGTACATAGTCTTTATTATAGATCAGGCTGTCCCGGGTATTCCCAAACAACGGATCCCTCTCATAATTTTCCACATAAGATGGTCCTGATGCCGTAAGATCCGTCCATGGGGACATCGCGATCAGGCCAGCCGGAAGCGTACGATTCTGCTTCTTTAAATACATACACAATGCCATGGCAAGACCTCCTCCGGCAGAATCTCCTGCCACAACGATCTCGCTTTCCTGCCAACCGCTTTTCAGCAGCCAGTTATATGACGTAATGGCATCTTCAAGCGCCGCCGGATACGGATTTTCCGGCGCCACACGGTAATCCACGGTAAATACCGGTATCCCCTTCCCAAGCTCACTGTAAAGTCCCGCAAAGCTTCGATAGGCATTTCTCATCGCGCCAATATAGCCGCCCCCGTGCAGCTGCAATATAATAAACCGGTCGTTGCTCTCATCCGCAGCAAGCAATTCTCCCCGGCAATTTTTCAAAGGCACCTCTGACAATGTATAATGCTCCGGACATTTCCATGGCGGTTCCACCAGCTTCTTACGAAGCTCCCCGTTTTTTATCTTTCTTCCAATCAAATTGTCTGATGTCACATGCGCAATAAGCTCCCGGACTACTTTTCCCTGAATGCTCACTTCACGTTCTGTCACAGGCAACACCTCCATGTCAATCATTTACCATCTTATTTTCATTTTCTCTAAAAAGATCATACTATATATGATATCTTCAACGCAACTCTTCCGCTAAAAAATCACACTATATGTGAAATACAAACGCTGCTCTCTCAAAAGTCACACTATATGTGAAATCTTCGGCGCAGCTCTGCCATAGAACGTCTGCCGCCAATGATCACGGTTCCCAAAAAAATCAAAAGCACGATGCAAAGACATCCCGCCGCCGGATACCACGCCCGAACGAACCGTGTACGACACAGCCCCAGTGATATCAGGCTGCATACGATCAACAGGATCTGCACCGACAGATAGCTTTGCCAGTTACGGCTATTTACGATCATAAGGATCAGCATCGCAAAATCCATCAGTACGAATACCCCCGGCATCACATAGGTCAGGGACCATCCAAAAAAGCCCAAAACCCCATCGGCAAAAATGACCATCGCAAGTCCCCCGAAGGTCTGTACCAGCACTTTTCTCAGGTAGCCGTTGTGCCCTAAAAAAGATATCTTCCATGTTAAATATAAATATACAAAGCCGGCTCCTGCCAGTAAATCCCAGCGCACAGAAGCGCTTATCTTCCTGTTGATCATAAACAGTATCACAAATCCCACCAAAGCCGCAAATACATAAATCCGCTGTGCGATACCTGCTCTTCCCCTTTTTCCGGCAATTTCCGGATATGTGGGTTCCGGCAATCTCTCTGCGGGAGACAGCATACATCTGCAAAAGGGACAGCATTCTACCGGATCGGCGATCTCTAATCCGCAATGTAAACATTTACTCATCATAGACTCCATTACTTTCTATTCTGACAGTGATTCCTTCCTGCGTCAGAAAGCAAAAAAATGCCCTCTGCACAGAACTATCCGTATAAACGGATGATATCGTAAATACAAGCGTGCCCTCGTAAGAACAGACGCACCCTTTGATATTTTGTCCCTTTGACCGGGATAAAAAGGCGTAAAACTGCTCAATATACGGTTTATATTCCGGCTGTACCTGAATCGTTCCCAAATTGGATACCGTAGTCGTATTTGCTCTTGCCGCCATGCGGTAAACATAGCGCATAGCAGGCTTTTTCAGCCCCAAGGGCACTGCACGCAAGATAAGATTCTTTTCATTTGATACATTATATGAAAAAACTTCCTCTAAATGCTCTATGGTCATTTGGGGACGCAGGCTTTTCTTTACGGACTCTACTATGTCCTCAAAGGTGTGTGTTTCCTCTTTTGCATGAAATGCAGCCGTTACCACAACAAAAAAATTCTTCGTTGTGACCGAGTCAAAATGCGGACGTAAATTTACCGGAACACATACCGTAATCGGATCCTTTACCGGCCTGCAGTGCAGCTTTGCTTTGTAAATGCTGTAAATAAATGCCGCCACCAGATATTCATTCATAGTAGCCTGATATCTTTTCGCACATGCTTTTATTTCGGACACCGGCATAAATCCATGCACTACGCCCATCTTTCCCTTTTCAAAGACCGGACCGCTCAAATGGTAAGCCCGCTCTCTATGATATCCCTTTTCGGCGGGCTTTCTGTAATGTTCCAGAAAGCTGTCCGAATGATCCAAAGACGTATCGCTGGAAAAACGATCCGGCAGTTTTTCGCCCAACTCCCGCACAGTCAGCCGCAGATACTGATATACAAGTTCTTTTAAAAATCCAAAAGCGCCCATTCCATCCGTCAGTACATGAAATACCTCCAGATTTACTCTTTTTTTATAATAAGTGACCCGAAACAGATAATCTCTGTTCCGTGACGCTTCCACATACTGACAGGGCCAGGAAGTCTCCTGTGAAACGCTGGGAGACTTCTTTCCATTCTCTTCAAAATAATACCAAAACATTCCCTGACGAAGCCGGACATTAAATACCGGAAACTTCGGAAGCACCTTATCAAGCGCATTTTGAAGCGCTTCTTCCTGTATATCTTCTTTTAATACCGCACACACACGATAGACATTACTCATGCCCTCTCCTGCAATCACGGGAAATAAATGCGCCGTATTATCCAGTCTGTCCCATCGGATCTCCTTCCTTCGTTCCTGATATCTTTTGTGAGATCTACTCTTTTTTTTAGACATATCATAAAACCTTTAAAATACTAAAAATGTCAGGATCAACATAATCACAAAACTAATAATAACCGATATGGAATTTAAAAAGCTTGCCAGTGCAACATTTCCGCCGATTTTTCCCGTAAATACGGAAGCCAGTGTTCCTGCCGGCGCAACTGCACAAATAGCCGCTACCTGACGTATCATCTCATCAAAAGGCAGCACAAAATAAATAACCAATGCAAACCCGACTCCCATACCTACACGAAACAGCAGCGTCTTAACCAGTATCCGCACCTGGGATGATTCTTTTTGTACCTGAAACATCAAGCCGATCATAAACATGGCAACAAAAGAATTTGCCCCCGCAAAAGGAGCTGTAACAGTTCCTATAGTGTCAGGTATCTTTATATGAAATACCATCAGTATCAGCATAAGGAGATAGGCGTCCAGGGATACAGAGGTAAAGAGATTTTTTGCAAATGTCCCGATACCAGCCAATCGTCCCTTCTTCTCTTCTGCATTCAAATGAAGCATAGCCGCCGTAACCGCATAGGCTCCGCCTGACATGATCAATGCATTTCCAATATCAAACATACTGCAAAAGACTGCTCCCGTTGCCCCATAAAACAGTTGGATCATAGGAAGCGCAAAAGAACCCACATTAAATCCTCCTGCATTAACCATACCAAAAGCTCTGGTTACGGTATCTTCCTTACGCATGGCAATATACATCACAAACACCGGAATCAAGGCACATACAAAGCCTAACAACACCAGCCAGTACATCTGTGCATTCGCCTCAACCCCTACACACACATTTACAACAGTAAGAGGCAGCGTAATATTCATCAGAATCTTACTCAATATCTTATAGTCATCTTTCCCAAAAAAGCCTATTTTCTTCAATCCGATGGCTAAAAATATAATACCAATATATACCAGCGGTTTCATCAAATTTTCCACTTTTTTCCCTCATCAGGCAATGTGATCCCACACATGCCTCTTTCTATCATTTTATGCATGTCTTAAACATATCGCTCTATCTCAATGCGAATCCGTCCCTTTTTCGTCTCCTGTATGACGCCGCGATAGATGAATCTGCCGTATCCCCGTACGGAAACCAGATTCCCCTCCTTCAAAATACCACTGTTATTTTCATACTGGCGACCGTCTACGAACACTTTTTTCTCCCGAAACAGCGTAAGGCTCTGACTCCTGGAAAGCTGATACACCTTCGATACAATACTGTCTGCACGGTTGGAGCTTGTAATCAGCTCCTGGCTCTCCAGCTCCGGTTCTATCCCCCGGGGGATTTCCTCAGACAAGGTACAGCTCACACTGGTATGGCGTACTTTATCAAGATGCTCTGCTATGTACTGTGCCATACTGTCCTCGCAGAGCAAAAATGCTTCTTTATCCCGAATCAGAATATCGCCCAATACGTTTCTCTCTATTCCAAGATGCATCAGAGCCCCTAAAAAGTCTCTGTGATTGAGATCATCCGCAAATTTTTTGATCAGTGGTCTGATCTGTATACAGCTAATAGGAAACGCTTCCTCATATCCAAAATTCTCTTCAGACCCAAACCGGAGCATCCTTCGCTCGCAGCTCTCCAGACCACCCCACAGCTTCCAGCCAGCATAGGAAAGCTCCTTCTCTATCTCGAAAAAAGCCGCCTGCTCACTGATGGTCAGAAAGTCCGTAAATACATACATATTGTTCTGATAGCTTCGTTTTGCCAGCTCCAGAAATCGTTTTTTTAATATAGTCACTTCATCATTCATTATTTCCCGCATTCTGTCATGAATCCCTGTTTATCATAAATCCTCATTTATCATAAATCCCCGTTTTATCATGAATCTCTATTAATCATATGCTAATTATATATCTGAAACTCCATTTATGCAAATATAATATCAAAAAAGGATATCTCAAAGTACCCGCTTTGGAATACTTTTTTCAGATATCCTTTTTATTACATTAATTACCTGCCAAAATCTATTTCAAAAGTCCTGCTCTATAGCTGCGTCACAATGAAAATATCATAGATTGCCTGTATTGCGGCCTCAAAATCTGCATTTTTCACACCTACAATGACATTTAACTCGCTGGAACCCTGATCGATCATTTTGCAGTTAATGTTCGCATGTGCCAATGCTGAGAAAATGCGTCCCGCAGTTCCTCTCGCTTCCTTCATACCGCGTCCAACCACTGCGATCAATGCCAGATCCGCTTCCACATCTACCAGATCCGGTTCCACCGCACGCTGAATACCGGAAAGCACGACCTGTTCATGTTCCTGGAACTCATCCTGATGGACAAATACGCACATCGTATCAATACCAGAGGGCATATGCTCAATAGAAATGTCATTTTCCTCAAATACCTGAAGAACCTTCCGGCAGAACCCGATCTCAGAGTTCATCATATCTTTATCGACGGTTACCGCCACAAAACCTTTTTTGCCGGCAATACCTGTGATCGTAAATTTGGACTTCTGGCTTGTGGTCGCTACGATCATCGTTCCGTTATCTTCCGGATGATTGGTATTTCTGATATTGATCGGTATACCTGCTTTTCTTACCGGAAAGATCGCATCCTCATGAAGCACGGATGCACCCATGTAGGAAAGCTCGCGCGATTCGCGGTAAGTAATCATATCTACAACTTCCGGATTTTTGATAATCCTCGG
>CAZLZX010000060.1:0-14020 GCA_964564095.1 uncultured Eubacterium sp.
TTGACAAAAGTCACTTCATAACGGAGGTGTATTCCAATATTGGAGTATGGACAAAGTGAAAGAAGCAACTATATCAGATGTTCTTGCAGCAATAGCTGAGGGAAATCAAAAGCACATTGTGATGTATCCGGTATACGAGAGTACGGGCAATACATATAAAGTAACTGTTCATGATGCAAAGGGGACAACAGTCTCTGACTCTCTGGCTGAAGGTAGTGGATTTACGGTTACTGCAGCAAGTCCTGATGATGGAAGCGTGTTCCAGTATTGGTCTGATAAAGAAAATGGAGGTAGTATTCTAAGCTATGATGTGAATTATTTTGTCTTGGTTAGTCAAGATGTGGATTTGTATGCTGTTTATGGAAATGCCGAGATATCAAACGAACCTATCATTGCAATGACAAATTGGTATACGAGGGATGATATATCTACCGGAAAGTCGTATCTTTGCTTTGAAGCAACTCGTGATGTGCCTCAGGAATACACTGTGATTCAGCATGGCGTGCTATATACTACTAATTCTACTGTAGGAACAGAAACAGAATTAGTGCTGAATGGCGGAACAGATGTGAACGAAATTCGTGCTAAGGAAAATACAAATAGAGGTGTCTATACAGCTAATTTTAATATGACGGTTCAACTTGATAAGATTATATATGCTAGAGGATATATAGTCGTTCAAAAAGATAATGAACTTGCGGTCTACTATACGCCAGTGGTTTTTGGAGCATATAGTAGTATGACAACACCATAATAAAAATGTATTTATAATATGAATAGGAAGGAGATATTTAAATGGAACGGGAATCTTACATAATCCCAGAAATGGAGTTTATTTGTTTTGAAACCGCGGATGTTATTACTACATCGAATATAACAATAGAGGAAGGTGAAACTACACCGTAACTATATATATGGCAGGCAGCTTTGGCTGCCTGCCACATCTATTTTTTACAGCTTGAAGGAAGGGATTTTACATGAAACATATAGTACAAGCCTTTTTACTTGTATTGGCATTTACACTATTCTGCCCCCTAACAGCCTTTGCCTCTCAAATTTACACAGAAGGCTATTTTAAATACACCGTGGAAGATGATTCTGTCTCAATCTGTGAATATTACGGCAAGGAATCCGAAGTCACAGTCCCATCTACTATCGTAGGCAACCCGGTTTCCACCATTGCAAAAGGAGCATTTTCTGATAATACCAATGTTAAGAAAGTCAATCTCCCGGATACCATCATGACCATCGAGGAAGGAGCTTTTGCTTCCGGCATCAATGTCGTATATGATAGCAACACAGATAATCCTATTGAAAGCGGCGCTAACAAACCATCAGATTCTGACGAACCGGGTAATTCGTCAGACAATACTAATAATCCAAGTAATACTAATAATCCAGGCAATACCGAAAATCCGGATAATGCAGGAAATTCCGATAATACTGCGGTTGGAGGAAATGAAGTAGGTATTGAGGAAATAGAAGTGGACTTGGATGAAGATAATACAATTTCAGGAATCTCAATACCAAACACAGGAAAAATAATTACAGTGAATGATAAAAAACAGTTAGTGTCAGTAGATGCAGATGGAACGGAAACAGTGCTGGATGATATTCAGGAGTATACTTTGATTGCAAATGAGGATGGCACGGTAACGATTACAGATGCTGACGGTAGAGAAGTTACCATTGATGAGGATGGAAATCCGGTTATACCTTCCGCCGTGGATGAAGATTCAGATTCCCAAATCAGTGTAAAAATGATATCAGTGATCATAGTTGCAATAGTTATTATTGTAATTGCTGTTATAGCTATTTGCTTCAGAAAACGGAAACAGACAAAATGACAGATTATAAAACACCGCGGATGATCGATAAAATACAATATGGCATTGATAGTAAAGTGCAGCATAGGACAGAAAGTGCGGCACAGCAGATGAAGTCTTTTAGCATAGTTCTTGCAGACAAAAAGATTGAATTACATGTTTTGCATTCTTATATCAAGGATTATTGCAAAGAATATTTGGTCAATGGAACAGAACATATTCCGGTGGATTTTTTAGTTGAAATTTTGCCCTCCGACATTGACTTTGAACGTCAGAAATCTGCCCACGAAGATGAAATAGAGGGAATACCAATCCGGCATTTTTCCGATGAATATCTGGAAACGCTTGCAGTTTACCGTAAGATTGCAGAGCAAATGATAGATTATGATACTCTGTTGTTTCATGGATCTGCCATTGCAGTGGATGGTGTCGGGTATCTGTTTACCGCAAAAAGCGGTACGGGTAAATCTACGCATACCCGTTTGTGGCGGGAACAGTTTGGCAGTCGGGCCGCTATGGTCAATGATGATAAACCTCTGTTAAAGATCACGGATCATGGTGTAACGGTTTACGGTACACCATGGGATGGAAAACACAGACTGAGCAGCAATATTTCTGTTCCATTGAAAGCAATTTGCATTTTGAATAGAGGCAGCGAGAATCATAGTGAGCCTGCCAGTAAGAAAGATGCATGGCCGCTCCTGCTGCAGCAGTGTTACCGCCCGGATGATTCCGTGAAAATGATGAAAGTATTGTCCATGGTGGATAAACTGGCAGAGAAAGTAGAATTATATTCCCTGGGATGTACGATGGAACCAGAGGCAGCCCTGGTGTCTTATGAAGGGATGAATCGGACAGAATAAAATGGAACATATGTTACCAGAAGAGTGAAAGTGAGACATAGAATATGACGTTAAAAGATGGTTTTATTACACATATGACAGATGATGAGCAAATTATTGTGGGCACAGGAAGTGTAAATTTTTCAGGGATGGTAAGGAGCAATCGGACGGCTGCTTTTATTGTTGAACAGTTAAAACAGGAGGTGTCGCAGGATCAGATTGTGGATGCGATGTTTGAAACCTATGATGCCCCAAAAGAGGTTATAGAAAAGGATGTGGAGCGAATTTTAGATAAGCTCCGCAGTATCGGCGCTATTGATGAATAGTACATTTGAGGAAGAAATTGAGAGACACGGCAGGTTGATTTACACCAATGTGGGAGACAGTATGATGCCCATGCTTCGCCAAAATCGAGATCTTCTCATCATCGAAAAAGTACAGGGAAGATTAAAAAAATATGATGTTCCTTTGTATAAGCGTGATAGTGGTCAATATGTCCTGCATCGTATATTGAAGGTCAGAAAAGATGATTATGTAATTTGCGGCGATAACCGTTATAGACGTGAATATGGCATTACTGACAGACATATTATCGGGGTGCTGACAGGATTTGTGCGTGATGGGAGAACATATATGGTTACAGATAAAAAGTATCGTTTGTATGTTCATTTATGGTGTGATTTTTTCTATGTGAGAGCAGTTATTTTAGAAGTGAGGTTTGCTTTCTGGTACATCAGAAAGAAAATAAATAGGTCAATGGTTAAATGATTGCACAGTTCTTTGCAAAAACTACATTGTCAAACATTCAAAACTGTTTATAATAGTAAGTAGGAAAGCGAAGGTGCAAAGATGAAGAAGCGATTTAACGTAAACGGATTATGTATTCCGGAAGAACATTATATGGTGGACATCAGTCAGCGTTTGACGGATATTGAAAAAATGGTTCAAAGAGGCGAGTATTTTGCGATAAATCGTGGTCGTCAATATGGAAAAACCACAACACTGTCATTACTGAAAAAGAAATTGGCTGACCGGTACGTTGTGTTTGCCATTAGTTTTGAAGGACTGGGCGATGATGCATATTCAGATTCAGCAGAAATCGTACGTACATTTTGCGGCTTATTATATGATACGATTTTTTATAAAGAAGTTACAGGAATATCTGGAGAGGTTGAAACTTTGCTGTTAGAAATCAGCGAAAGCAGAAAAGAATTGTCTCTCAGATCATTATCCAATGTAATTTCCAGAATTTGTATATTATGTGACAGACCGGTGGTTTTGATTATTGATGAAGTGGATCAGGCAAGTAATCATAAGACATTTATAGATTTTTTAGGTGTCCTTCGCGATAAGTATTTGAAAAGAGAAAGTCGTCCGACTTTTCAATCAGTAATTCTTTCGGGAGTATATGATATAAAAAATCTAAAGTTAAAAGTGCGGGATGATGAAGAACATCAATACAATAGCCCATGGAATATTGCAGCTGATTTTAACATAGATATGAGTTTTTCACAATCTGATATTATGGGCATGTTGAGAACTTATGAAGAAGATCATAAAACGGGAATGGATATTACGTATATATCGAAGTTGATTTATGATTATACATCTGGATATCCATATTTGGTGTCACGAATCTGTAAAATTGTGGATAAACAGCTATCAGAAAACATTGCTAAGGGAAAGCGTTGGTCGAAAGAGGACATTTTAGAAGCCGTAAAGTTACTGTTAACGGATCAAAATTCGTTGTTTGATGATATGAGAAAGAAATTGAGTGATTTTCCTGAACTGCGCAGAATGTTTTATGAAATTTTGTTTAATGGAACAGAGTTTCCCTATAATTATTATCAATATGCTACAGATTTGGCGAAAATGTTTGGATATATCATTAACAATGCGGGAAAGATTGCGATTTCTAACCGAATTTTTGAAATGTGGCTGTACAATCTGTTTGTTTCAGAAGAACGTATGAAGAGTTTGTGTTGACGGCAAAACTATCGTGGAAGCGGTAGTATAATTGTAATAAAATACTATAAATGATGAAGAAAAAATCAGGAAATAGAACCCCGGCCACATTGTCCTGGATCTGGCATGTAGCTGGCAAACGAAAACTGTATATCGGCATCCTTCTTTTGGTGCAAATAGTATTGGGCATATCCGCTGTAGGTTATGCCCTGTTTCTGCGTGGAATCATTGATGCCGCTGTGGCAAAGGATAAGGAAGAGTTCTTGGTCAATGCGTTTCTGTTTATTGGGCTGGTAGTGTTCCAGATTGCCTTGCGGGCTGTGAACCGCTTTTTGGAGGAATACAGTCGTTCTACCATGGAAAACCAGTTAAAGGAGCGTCTTTTTTCAGCTCTTCTGAAAAAGGATTACGCTGCGGTTACGGCGGTTCATTCCGGAGAATGGATGAATCGTCTTACATCGGATACGGTAGTGGTAACCGATGGTCTGGTACAGATCGTTCCAGGTGTGGCAGGAATGCTGGCGCGGATGATCGGTGCTGTGATTACATTATTAGTGTTGGAACCCCGGTTCGGATATATCATTTTGATCGGCGGTGTTTTATTGATCGTTCTGACAGGGGGCTTTCGCAAGGCGCTGAAACGTCTCCATAAAAGGATCCAGGAGGCAGATGGAAGGCTTCGGGTATTTTTTCAGGAACGTTTATCCAGTCTGATGATCGTGCGTACCTTTGCCCAGGAAAATTCGACGGTCGATCAGGCAAAGAGCTATATGAATGCCCATAAAACAGCACGTATGAAGCGCAACTGGTTTTCAAATCTTTGCAATATCGGCTTTGGAGCGGCTATGAATGGCGCTTATGTATTCGGCGCTATTTTCTGCGGTTATGGAATTTTAACAGGAACTATGACCTATGGTACGTTTACTGCTGTTTTGCAGTTGATCAGTCAGGTGCAGAATCCATTTGCCAATATTACCGGATATGTGCCGAAATATTTTGCTATGCTGGCAAGCGCGGAACGTCTGATGGAAGCAGAAAGCTATAGGGAAGATTGCCAGAGCGATGCGGTTTTCGAGGATGAGATCAGAGATTTTTATAAAAATAAATTTGTTGCTATGGGATTGCGAAATGCTGGTTTTATTTATCAGCCTCCGGTACAAAGTCAGTATTCGGATTATGAGAAGTTTGAGGATCAGAAGCAGGTATCGGGGGATGAACGTTCATTAGAACAAAGTAGGGCGTACGAGAAAAGTGCAAGAGAAGCACCATCGATGCCTGTCGTGTTATCCGGTTAAATCTGGAAATCCGAAAAGGCGAATATGTAGCATTTACCGGTCCTTCCGGATGTGGAAAAAGTACCGTCTTAAAATTATTGATGTGTCTATATCCTCTGGATGAAGGAGAGCGGTATCTTAAATCAGAAGCAGAGTATGTGATGCCGTTGACATCCGCATGGAGAGGACTGTTTGCTTATGTACCGCAGGGAAATCAGTTGTTGAGCGGAACGATTCGTGAAATCATTGCCTTTGGCGATCAGAATCTAATGAAGCAGGAAGAGCGGATGAAACGGGCATTGCAGATCGCATGTGCGGATGCATTTGTTTCTGAACTGGAGCAGGGACTGGATACTCTGTTAGGAGAGCGCGGTACAGGATTGTCCGAAGGGCAGATGCAGCGGATCGCCATTGCCAGAGCAATCTTTTCAGATCATCCGATATTGCTTTTGGATGAGGCGACCAGTTCTCTGGATGAAGCGACGGAAGCAAGACTTCTTGCCAATCTTCGGGCAATGACGGATAAAACAGTGCTTATTGTGACCCATCGTCCGGCGGTACTTTCCATTACGGATAAAACGATAGATTTTTGTACAGAGGGAAGCGAATGAAGATACAGCATGAATGGATGAATAATAATTACAGAGATGCGGGACGATATTTGATCTGTCTCATAAAGGGCGCATTAAATGAAACGGATGCCGGAGCAAAGCCGGAAAATATCAGTTGGAAGGACATTTATAGAATTGCACAAAAGAATGGCGTGGAAGGTATCAGTTATTGCGGGCTGAAAAATTTGTCAGAATTTCCGGAAGATGAGATTGTAAGCTCCTGGGAGCAAAGTTTTCAAATGACCTGTTACCGGAAGCTTCGTTTTGACGTGGAAAGGGAGCAGATTTTGCAGGAAATGTCAGCAAGTGGTCTCTCTTTTTTACCATTGAAAGGCATTTTGGTGGCCAGTTATTATCCGAAGATAGGAATGCGGTCCATGGCAGACAATGACATTTTATATGGAATTGTGGAGGAAATACAACAAACTGTAACGGGCGTAAGAGAAGATGCTAGTAATTGTTTAAACATGCCGGATTTGTGCGGATACAGGATCGCAGGAGCTAATGAAGCAGAGCGGGAGAACCATGTTTTGTCTGCTCAAAAGCGTATGGTGGAAATCATGAAAGCCAGAGGCTATGAAGTAAAATCGTTAGCGGGCAACCATGACAGCTTTTTAAAAGAGCCGATGTTTAATTTTGAAATGCACCGCAAGCTGGTAGCAGAGAGCAGTCCGTTTTATTTTTATTATAGGAATCCCTGGGCGCGGGCTGTACAGGATGAAAAGAATCCATTTTTATTTTCTTTTCCGGACGAAGATGAATATATTTATCTGTTGGCTCATTCTTTTAAACATTTTGATAATAGCGGGTGCGGGATACGTTTTCTGATTGATCTTTTTGTGTTTCTGGAACGAAAAGGAAAGGATCTGGATTGGAGCTATGTGGAAGGGGAACTGTATACGCTGCATTTGACCGAATTTGAAAAACAAATGCGTGAGCTGGCTTTCGCTGCTTTTGGAAGAGAAGGAGATTTGTCTCAGGATCAGGAGGAAATGATGTTCTTCCTGATGGGATGCGGAACCTATGGGACGATGCAGATCAGGATCAATAAGCAGTTACAGAATTTTTTGCAGGAAACAGAAGGAAATACGAAACGGGCAAAGTTAAAATATGTTTATGAAAGATTGTTTATGCCTATAGAGGTTTGGAAAGATGCATTTCCATTCTTTTATCGGCATAGGATATTTCGACCGCTATTGCCGGCTTATCGAATCGGGATGGCTCTGATTTATCGTCCGAAACATTTGCGGTCTGAGCTTAGGATTTTATGGAAGACATTGAGAAAAAAAGAATAAGACTGTAAGTGCGGCTGAAAAGGCAGCCTTTTCCACAAAAGTTGATTGTAGGGAAAAGAAGATATAATAGGAAAGGATGGAAGAGTAGATATGTGTAAAGCCTTGAAAGAACTAATAGCCGATGGAAGGGCAGAAGGAGAAAACCGATTAAACAAGTTGAATCTGCATTTGATCAATGAAAACCGTTTTGAAGATTTGAAACGTGCGGCAATTGATAATGGATACAGAAAGAAATTATTTGCAGAGTTCAATTTATAATGTTATAACAGAAGATATAGTATACATAGTAACTATATTAGCGGCCAACTGGGAAGGACATGTATCTATGGATTTCTATGAACGTATGAAAATCGTATGTACCGAGATTCCTTATGGAAAAGTAGCTACCTATGGACAGATAGCTTTATTGTGCGGGAAACCTAAAAATGCCAGACAGGTAGGCTATGCTCTTAGAAATGGCCTGGCAGGAGCGGAAGTCCCGGCGCATCGTATATTAAACTCATTCGGGTTGTTAAGCGGAGCAAAGGCTTTTGAAACTCCAACCATGCAGTGTGAGCTTTTAAACTGTGAAGGGGTTGAGACTGTGCTGACAGATCGGGGATATAAGGTAGATTTAAAACGATTTCGTTGGGAGAATAGTATGGATGATGCAGAAAGGCTGTATCAGATTTTTTTGGCGAAGGGGATTTAGATATGAGAACGGACATTGATTTCATGGAATGATGGACGGAGTTCATGTGGGAAAGTATATTCAGCAGTTGGAGGAATATTTGCATGAAGATAAATTTATTTTACACTCTGAGAAATTATAAAAAAGAATATCTTCCGAAGGATATTCTGTCAGGAATTATCATAGCAGCAGTATCCATTCCCATTGCCATGGGGTATGCGGAGGTGGCAGGCTTGCCCGCTGTTTATGGCCTGTATGGATCGGTATTTCCTATTCTATTTTTTGCAGTTTTTTCAACCTCGCCTCAATTTATATTTGGCGTGGATGCGGCTCCTGCGGCAATTGTCGGAGCGGCGCTGGCGTCTTTGGGAATCGCTGCAGGATCAGAAGAGGCCTTGTGCTATGTTCCGCTGATTGCTTTATTTTCAGGATTATGGCTGTTGCTTTTTTATTTTTTAAAGGCCGGACGGATCGTGGATTTTATATCGACGCCGGTAATGGGCGGGTTTATCAGCGGTATCGCTGTTACAATTATTTTGATGCAGATACCGAAGATCCTTGGAAGCGGTTCGGGTTCCGGCGAGTTGCTGGAGCTGCTGAAGCATATCATCGAAGCCTGCCGAACGATAAATTGGCTGTCAGTTTTGTTGGGAGCAATATCTCTTGCAGTAATTCTTGTAGGAAGAAAAATAATACCCAAATTTCCTATGGCAATCGTAATAATGGTATTTGGTGTGTTCCTGACCTGTGTTTGTCATGTAGATCAGCATGGCGTCAGACTTTTGTCTGCGGTGGAACCGGGGATGCCGCGGCTTATATTCCCGTTTCGGGGGAATGTGGATATTCTGCAGGCTGCGGGGCGCGGATTGATGGCGGCAGTAGTAATCATGGCAGAGACGTTGCTGTCTGAGAATAATTTTGCCTTCCGCAACGGATATAAAATAGATGACAATCAGGAGATACTGGCCTGTGCCGCCGGAAATATTGCATCGTCCCTGGTGGGCTGCTGTCCGGTCAACGGCAGTATTTCCAGAACTTCCATGAATGAGCAGTATGGGGGAAAGACTCAGGTAGTATCCATAACCGCCGGACTCGTAATGCTGGCGCTTTTGGTGGGAGGAACCGGATTTATAGGTTTTCTTCCTGTGCCTGTTTTGACGGCGATTGTGATATCTGCGTTGATGAAGGTCGTGGAATTTGATCTGGCTAAAAGACTGTTCAGGGTTAGTCGAAATGAGTTTTATATTTTCATGGCGGCGTTTTTCGGCGTGTTGATTCTGGGGACGATCTATGGTGTTATTATCGGAATCATCTTGTCTTTTGTAGCTGTAATCATTCGGGCAACGAATCCGCCGAGAGCTTTTCTCGGAATGATTCCGGGAAGGGAAGGATTTTTTGACACAGGTAAAAACCGACATGCATATGAACTGGAACATGTAGTGATCTATCGGTTTAGTGAAAGCCTGTTTTTTGCCAATATTAAAATCTTTCAGGAGGATATTGAAAAAAATATCCGGGAGGATACCAAAGTGGTAATTGTGGATGCCGGTGCGGTAACGAGTATAGATATTACTGCGGCGGACCGTCTGGAAATGCTGGCAGCAAAACTGGAAAAGCAGGAAATCCATTTTTATATCACGGAGCATATGGCTACTGTTAATGATCAGATGAGAAAGCTGGGAATCGGACATCTGGTCGAAGAGGGACATGTAAGAAGGACCATTACGGCAGCGCTTCATGATGCGGGTATCAATGAACCGTATCCTTTGAAGGGGTTGGATGAGAAAAAGAGGAAGGCAATTTTAAGCATTCCGGCCGAAGTGGAAAATTCATTGGAGGAATTTACCTGGGCATTTGGAGAGGAGACTGTTTCTCAGATTGAAATGCGTGTACAACACGTTCTGAAGCATATTCATCAGATGCCGGATCTGGAAGAGCTTGTGGAGGAAGGTCTTGAGAAGCTCCTTGAGACTTGGAAAAGTCTTGGAGCGATCGATGAAGATGAGTTTTTGCGGCGTATGGAATTGCATATGGATGAGCTTCCGGACAATTTGACGGAACGGGATAACCGGGCTGTGATTTTGAGTTTGCTTGAGAAACGCCGTCATAGGATCATGGAACAACTGCGGCAGGAGCATCCGGAGGTGTTGGAGCGATTAAAGGCCAGCAGGATCAAGCTGGAACAGCGTTTGGAAAAACAAAATCCGGAGGCAGTAAAACGGCTGCATGAGTGGGAAGATAAAATGAGATCGAAGGAAAATAAGGCGTAGATAAGAGGGATTATCGTAATAGGCAAGATACGATAATCCCGTTTTGCTTCGGGTTCATAATTTTTTCAGGTACTTTTTTTCAGCCATTGCAATGATGCCGTAAAGCCCCATAGCGATGACACAGAGAATGATAATGGACATCAGCACCCAGTCAAGCTTGAACACCTGGCTGCCGTAGATAATGAGATAACCGAGCCCTCTTCGTGATGCGATAAACTCTCCGATAATGACGCCCACCAGACACAGTCCGATATCTACTTTCATGATAGACAGAAGACTTGGTATATTGGAGGGGATCAATACTTTGAATAGAATATCTTTCCGGCTGCCTCCCAGGGTCTGAATCAGTTTCAGTTTATCCGGATTGACTTCCATAAAGCTTGTATACAGGCTTAAAATAGAGCCAAAAATCGCTACGGACATACCAGTGACGATAATTGTTTTGTAATTGCCCCCGAGCCATACGATCAGCAGCGGCGCCAGAGCAGACTTTGGCAGGCTGTTTAAGATCACAAGGTAAGGTTCTACCGTTTTGGACACGGACTCATTGATCCACAGTAAAATTGTGATCAGCAATGTGAAGGCGATGACCAGCAGAAAGCTTACGATGGTTTCCAGCAGAGTGATTCCCAGATGCCCATACAGGGAACCATCTGCTGCCATGGTAATCATACAGCGTATCATCCGGCTTGGGCTGCTGAAAATAAAATCATCGATCCATCCCAGGTCTGCGGCAATTTCCCACAATGCAAAAAAGGATATGAAGATCACGATTCGCATCAGAGCGATGAGCCGTTTATTTTTTAACTGTTGTTTCAGGTATTGTTCCTGTTTGGAGAGATTTCTTTTCATGTTTGAAGTTCCTCCCAGATAAGGTTGAAATAATTTTTAAATTCATCGGTGTTTCTGCGTTCCATCGGAGTCAGTGTATCGGGGAACTTTGCGGAAACAATTTTTTGTATTCTGCCGGGTCGTTTACTTAAAATGATAATACGATCCGCCATGCTGACGGCTTCCGACAGGTCATGAGTAACCATAATGGCGGTTTTCTTTTCCTTCCGTATAATGGTACCGATATCATTGCCTACATGGAGCCTTGTCTGGTAATCCAGCGCTGAAAAAGGTTCATCTAAAAACAGAAGATCCGGCTTTAATACCAGAGTTCGCACCAGAGCAGCGCGTTGACGCATTCCGCCGGAAAGCTGTGATGGTCTTGCATTCATAAAATTTTCCAGCCCATAGTCTTTTAGCAGTTGTCTGGCATAAGCCTTTGTATCATCGGCGACCTGATGCCGGATTTCCAGTCCAAGCATTACATTTTTATAAATCGTACGCCATTCCAGAAGCTGGTCACTTTGCAGCATATATCCAATATGATATCGAAGCTGCGGTGTCATGGGACGTCCAAACAGGCGTATATTGCCCGATTCGGGAGTCAGAAGACCGGCCAATAGATTAAGAAGTGTGGACTTTCCACAGCCGCTAGGCCCCACAATGGCGACAAAATCTCCGGAATTGACGGAAAATGTAATATCAGATAAAGCAGGAACCTCGCCCTGCATGGTATGATAGGCATAACTTACGTGATTGACAGTAAAAATTTGTTCCATGTAATGCCTCCTCTTTGTTTTTTATTTAGTGTCAAAATATATGGCATTATAAATAAGAAATAAAATGAAATTATAATTGCGGACAGCAAAGAATCATTACATTCTTATAGTATGAAAAAAGCTGGAAATTGATATATCCCCCTATTGTAAATTCAGTATGAATCGTATAAAATAACAGTCATGAATCAGAAACGAAACTATCAGAAGGAATTAGAAAAGAAATTAGCGGATTTTGAAAAAACGGACAGAGTTCCGTCACTTTTTTTACATAGCTGCTGTGCGCCGTGCAGCAGTTACGTATTGGAATATCTGTCTCAATATTTTCGTATCACGGTATTTTACTATAATCCCAATATTACAGAAGCTGCAGAGTATAGAAAGCGGGTAGAGGAGCAGCAGCGTCTGATCCGTGAGATGGAGACGAAGTATCCGATATCCTTTGTGGAGGGAACGTATGAACCGCAGCTTTTCTTTGAGGCGGTAAAGGGATTGGAGCAGGTGCCTGAGGGCGGAGAGCGGTGCTGGAAGTGCTTTTCTCTTCGGCTGCGTGAGACAGCCAGACTTTGTAAAGAGGGAAACTATGATTATTTTACAACTACCCTTACGATCAGCCCGTTGAAAAATGCTGCGAAGCTCAACGAGATCGGAGAACAGGCGGCTGCCGAGACAGGTACGACATTTCTGAATTCAGATTTTAAGAAAAAGAACGGTTATAAGCGTTCCATTGAATTATCGGCAGAGTATGATTTGTACCGGCAGGATTATTGCGGATGTATTTTTTCCAGGGCGGAGAGAGAACGTCAGATCCAAAATACAATAGAACGGAAACCGGATAAAGAATGATCATAAGTCAGAAAGGATGATGAACATGGCTCAATTATGGGGAGGACGATTTACAAAGGAAACAGATAAGCTGGTTTATAATTTTAACGCTTCTATCTCCTTTGATCAGAAATTTTATAAACAGGATATTGAGGGAAGTATCGCTCATGTAATTATGCTTGGCAGGCAGGGGATTCTCACAAAGGAAGAAATGCAGGCGATCGTTAAGGCTTTAAATGAGATCAGAGAGGATGTTGAGAGCGGTAAGCTGGAAATTACAGATGAATACGAGGATATTCACAGCTTTGTGGAAGCAAATCTTATTGATCGTCTCGGAGACACCGGTAAGAAGCTTCACACCGGCAGAAGCAGAAATGATCAGGTCGCTTTGGATATGCGTTTGTATACCAGGCTGGAAGTGTTAGAGACGGATGTATTGGTTCGTGACCTGCTGAATACGATTTTAAAAATCATGGAAGAGAATACAGGGACGATCATGCCGGGATTTACTCATTTGCAGAAAGCGCAGCCGATCACATTGGCTCATCATATGGGTGCTTATTTTGAAATGTTTAAACGTGACCGTTTAAGACTGCACGATATTTATGAGCGTATGAATTATTGTCCTCTTGGCTCCGGAGCTCTTGCAGGAACCACATATCCCTTGGATCGGGATTATACGGCAGAGCTGATGGGATTTTACGGACCGACTTTAAACAGTATGGATGGTGTGTCTGACAGAGATTACCTGATCGAGTATTTGTCAGCGATTTCTACGATTATGATGCATTTGAGCCGTTTTTCCGAAGAGATCATTATCTGGAATTCCAATGAA
>CAZLZX010000061.1:0-13925 GCA_964564095.1 uncultured Eubacterium sp.
TATTTGTTATGCCCTTTGTTTCTTGGCTGCCCTCTACTCATTTGTTTCAAACTTCCTCCTATCCGCGATATACATAATCGCCAACCTGATATTTTGGCGGCACGACCGGAATCTGAAGATAAGAATCATATTTACCGCCTGTATGGATCACATGGATTCCATCTCCGTTATCTGTTTCAAACTGTGTCTTGGAATCTTCAAACCAGTCAGATTCGATAAAACGTCCCTGAATCTCCAACACCAGCGTCTCTCCTTTATGCCAGAAACGGCTGGTAGGATAAAACTCGATATCCACCGGTACGATCTCGCCCGGTTTTAATTTTTCCTCTTTCCTGTGGGACTGTACCGGTTGGAAATCAGTACTCCATTTCGGATCCAATTCGCGATGAGACACCTTCATGTATCCCCATGCGCCGCGGTACGGTTCATTCATGGAATGTACCGGAATATGTTTGCCGTCCAGGCCGTTTTTCTTTACCCATGGGAACAACGTCATATCATCATGTCCTTCGGACTCTACCCACATATGCAATTTCATGTATCCGGTAATCTCCGTGTCCTCAGCAAAGGTATGGGTAAAGATCGTCGTCTCCGTCTTCGGATCGTAAGAAACCTTTGATTCCTCCGTTGCCGGTTCATAGGAAGCAGAAGCATTTGATGCATCCAGATATAATTTCTTATACCGGGTGCGTTTCAACGGGAAACGATCTTCCGGACGTTTGGATGCATAATCATAACCATAAGCATCCATAACATCCAGCCTTACTCTCGGTGTAAACTCCCAGCCGTTTCGAATACCCTTCAAATAGCGGTCATAGAACTTTGTCAGATCCTCGATATTATCTCTGTGGTAAGTATCCGGCCACTCAAATTCTCTGTGAGCGCGCATCCACTTCTTCGTGCTCCGGATACGTCTGAACGCTTCAAAAGAACCTCTTAAATGAATGTGCACCCAGCCTGCGCAAATATAAGCCGGTACGGTAATATTTTCCCAGCGCGGAATCTTTGACTCCCAATACTCATCCATCAGCGGATGCTCCTTAAACATACTTGGCAGATCCTCGATATATGTATTACATGCAATACCTGCAAGAATATCCTCATTATAGGCTGAACCGTCGATTCCGCCCGGCGCCACTGACTCACGGTACATATCGCCGGTAGCCTCCCAGCACGCAATACAGGTCAGGTGCGGCGGCTGCTCGGCTGCGATACGGTAGATTGTCATAGCCACGCCGGAATTTCCAAACAAAGAAATCTTTCCATTGCACCAGCCCTGCTCAGCCAGCCACTCAATATAATCGTATCCGTCTCTTCCATCCTGCAGGCCGAAGTTGCTTACATATCCTTCTGAATTACCCACGCCCCTTGGATCCACGTTACATACGGCATATCCCAAACGGCACCAATATGCCGGATCTGCAGACTCAAATTTTGTCATCGGAGATACGGTACCCGGGCCAACGCCCATCAGCTTCCACTCTGTCATGCCGCCGGACGGATGCTTGCCAAACATACTCCATGAGATCAGCGCCGGAACCGGACCCGGCGCATAAGACGGCCGGTAAATATCACTGTAGATCGTAGTCCCGTCTCTCAACTGCATCGGAACGTCCTGATAGCACATAACTCCCGGCTCCGCTTCATATACCCTCGGATCCAGCTTTGCGCAATATTTAAAAATGTGCGCCATTTCTCCGCGGGCTCTCATTTCGTCCAGTTCTTCCCTGGTACGCCCCGGGCTTCCCTTTCGATAAATTACTTCGACATCTTTTCCGTTCAGGTTCTCAACCACGCGGATTGTCTCTTTTTCACTCATATCTGAACTCTCCTTCCTATGGTTCTCTCTATTTATCGTCCTGAAAAAATCATATCAAGTGGCGTTTTTAAATGGAAACGATACTTTTATCCAAAGCATCACAACCCAAAAGTTGTTAGATCTCCGCTGCAATACCGACTGTTGATTATTTTTTATAAATTTCATATAATAAAATCAGATATGCGTGATTTCATTCATCAGTCTTTCCGGAATTTTCCGGCTAATTGGGAGGTAATATCATGATCAGCGATATCCAGCTTGACTGTTTTTTAAGTCTTTCGCAAACATTAAATTTTTCTGAAACGGCGAAACAGCTCTGTCTGACTCAACAGGCAGTGAGCAAAAATATTGCGCGTATGGAAAATGACCTGGGGATTCCCATGTTTGAACGCAGCTCCCATGGCGTATCTATTACTGTCTGGGGAGAACAGTTTCTGGAAATCAATCAGACCTATTTAAAACAACTCTCTGTTTTAAAAGAAAAGTATAAAGCGGAGCAAAATATTATCCGGCTCTCCACTCTGAACCAGCCGGACTTTACCTGGCTGAAGGACATCTCTGCTTTTCCGCTTCCGGGTAGTGAACAAAAGGCAGAGTTTCAGATTACCTACACCGCCCCCAATGCTTTGCTGGCGGCGCTGAATGATAAAAAGGCCGACGCGATCGTAACGCTGCGCCGCTTTTTCCCTTATGATAAGGGGTTCCAGACCTTAAGCCTTCACAAAGTCTCGATTGCCCTTTTGATGTCCCCGGAATATCCGGGATATACCCCGGAATCCGGATTTGAAAAATTTGCCTCTGAGCCGATGATCATCGGTGTAAACAACGCAAATTTCTTTGACACGCAGCATTACATCAACACGGATATTGCCAATTTCAATCTGCACCCGCGCTCTGTTATGATCCTGCCTACCACAGATGAAGCCGTACATGCCGCCTTTTGCAAAAAAGGCTTCCTGCTGGGAACTACGCTGACCGCAAGACGATGTCCGGATCCCATCGCCTGTATCCCGATCGGGCAGGAGGATGAGATCATCTGTGCCTGGAATGATTCTTTCAGTAAATCTTACATGCCTGCGGCTGCAAATTATTTAAAAGAACAATTTCACAGGCTTTTTAATGACTGATCACGCGATTTTTATTTTTCATTTAACGTATAAAGGGCTGCTATAGCATGGATGAAATAATTTCCTGATATGGCGGCCCCCTTCTATGCATTCTTACAACCTTCGCGTTGTTTGAGACTTGCCAATCTTGTTGTTTCCCTAATTATTTTCTCTATGCTAATCTTTAAATAACAAAACAGACTTGGATTTCAGCGGTTTTATACATCTGCTGGAAAACGAAACAAAAAAGGAGGATATTGTAATGGAATTAAATGCGGATTTAGCAGTCATTGGCCTTGGTCCGGCTGGTCTTGCCGCATGTATCAGCGCTGCTGAACAGGGGCTTGCTGTAATCGGTCTGGAAAAAGCTTCTGCTGTCGGCGGAGCTGCCAACATGGGCGGCGGTCCTTTCGGCGTGGAGAGCCGACTGTCCCGCCAGACGATGACCGGCCTCACGAAAGAGCAGGTCTTTAAAGAATTTATGGACTATACCCATTGGGGATGTAATGCCCGACTGGTGCGCAACTATTTCTGGAAATCCGGCGACACCATCGACTGGCTGGAGGAAATGGGCGTTGAATTTGAAGGATGCGGTAAATTTTACGAAGGCTCCTGGCCTACCTGGCACAAGGTCGTGCCGGAAGGCGGCGGGCCTTCCGGTATGCGCGCCGCATCTACCATGACCAAACGTATGCAGGAACGCGCCGTTGAACTGGGCGTTAAGATCCTGACTCAGACAAGCGTCCTGAAAATCTTAAAGGAAAATGAAACAGTCTGTGGTCTGACTGCCACCGGGAACAATGAAACGATTACGGTTCATGCGCCGGCAGTCATCATTTCCACCGGCGGTTTCGGAGATAATCCCGAAATGATCAAAGAAGAATGTGGATATACCTACGGCAAGGATATGTTCAATTTCCGAATCCCGGGACTCATCGGAGACGGACTTCGTCTGGCCTGGGAAGCAGGCGGCGCCCGGGGTGAGATTGATATGGAGACCAATACGAAAACCCGCGTTCCGGATGAATGCTTTGCCCTGGCAAATATCTACAATCAGCCGAACCTTCTGGTCAATCTGGCAGGCGAACGTATCATGAACGAAGAATACAGTGATAACCCGGCGATTCTGGCAAATGTACTGAAACAACAGCCCGGTAAATACGCCATCATGATCTGTTCTTCCCGGACGGTAAAAGAATACTATCGTCACGGCCTGGACTGGGCCGGTATTGCCGGACAGGTATTTGGAAATACCATGGACTACCTTGCCGACCAGTTAAAAACCGCTAAAGATCTGGCGCCGGAAAAATCTTTTATCACAGATGTGTCCATTGAAGAGCTGGCGGAATATTTTGGCATAGACCTTGACAATCTTCTGGAGACAATCGAAGAGTATAACGACTGCTGCGACGATGGATACGACGATATTTTCAACAAATCACACAAATATCTGCGTCCTATTGAGGGCAAGGTCTGGGGTGGCGCCATCGCCCTGAGCGCATACGGCTCTCTGGGCGGCATCAAGATCAACTACAAAACCCAGGTGCTTGATAACGACCATCACAGGATTCCCGGCCTGTATGCCGCCGGCACCGACGTGTGTGATATTTACTGTGGTACATATTTGTATAAACTGCCGGGAAATACGATGGGCTTTGCCATTAATACCGGCCGTATGGCGGGCGAATACGCCGCTGATTATGTCACAGACTTAAAGGAGGAAGATGAAGCATGAAACTTATCGCATTTGGAGCCGGAAGAAAAAACGGCAACTCAGAAGTATTTATCAAAGAAGCCCTGATGGCAGCAGAAGCCAAAGGTATTGAGGTGGAATACGTCCGCTTAAACGAATTTAAGATTGAGCCATGCAATGCATGCAGCATGCAGTTCTGCCCGGCAAACGACGACCCGTCACACTGTATCTACGGAAAGGACGATGCCGCTTATTTGCTGGACAAATTTCTGGATTCTGACGGAATGATCGTAGGCGGTCCTGTTTACTCTACAACAGCATCATCCCTGTTCTTTTGTTTCCGCGACCGTCTCTTCGGGCCAAAAGTAGATGAAGTTATGATGGAACGCTTCGGCACTCCCGAATGGGCCGAAGGGCGTATGAAACACCGTCCCGGAGCTATCATCTCGGTAGGCGGAGCATTGTCTCAGCACTGGGTATCCATGGGTATTCCCAGCCTGTATTCTGCCTTCTTCTCTTCCAGCACCACCGTTGTAGACTTTATGAATGTTACCGGTATCGCAAACCCGGGAGCGGCCGTCTTAAATGACGGCTGGATCGCGCGGGCTCATCAGCTGGGCGAGCATCTGGCTGACGCCATGTTAAACAATGACCTTTCCTGGAAAGGCGGCGACAGTGAGGAATGGAACGTATGCCCTTCCTGCCATTTTAACAGTGTACTGCTCAATCCGGCGAAAAAAGATGTATGGTGCACGATCTGCGGAACACACGGCCACATCTCCATGATCGATGATAAGCTTCTTATAGACTGGCCGGAAGAAGAACAGCAGGAAAATCATCTGGAAGTATGCGGTAAAAATGCTCACGGAGATGAAATCGGACATGTGCTGCGCAATATCTACATGCCAGGCAAAGATAAAATACCGGAAAAAATTGCGAAATATCAGGCATATACACAGCATGACCTGAAATCTCCCTATAAAGAAGCTCAGAAAAAAGAGTTGCTTGAAAAAGCATTGAAAAACAAGGAGGCATAGCATGTCTACCTCTCTGATTGACACCTTAATAGAAAAAGCGAAAAAATATAATAAAAGAGTGGCGCTTCCTGAATGTGAATCTGAAAAAACGCTGCTGGCGGCTCGCCGGCTGATCGACGGGCAGATTGCGATTCCTGTGCTGGTAAATAATCCTGCCGTTATTCAGGAGACTGCATCCCTCTGTAACATTTCGCTGGAAGGTATGGAAATAGCAGATATTACCGACTCCGCGCTTTGCGAAACTCTCTTAGCCGATTACATGAAATATAACCAGATATTTTCCGAAAAAGCAATTCGGAGAAAAATGAAAAATCCCATGAACTTTGCCATGATGCTGGAAGCAGCAGGGCAGGTGGATTGTACTTTTTGCGGGCACACAAATACAACCGGAGACGTACTCATGGCAGCCCAATCCTTTATCGGGCTGAAAGAGGGAATCGATGTTCCCTCCATTACCGCTCTTGTGGAAATCCCCGGATTTGAGGGTCCGGAAGGAAACTGTCTGATTTTTGCAGACTGCGGGCTGAATCCGGAACCGACTCCTGCCGAGCTCGCCTCCATTGCCATAAGCGCCGCTGACCATGCGTCCGCGCTTATGGAATGGGAACCCCGGGTCGCGTTTCTCTCCTTCTCTACAAAAGGAAGCGGTTCCGCAGACAGCATCGACCGGATCACGGAAGCCGTACATATCGCGCAGGAAACAAGACCGGATCTGAAAATCGACGGAGAACTGCAGCTTGACGCTGCCCTGATTCCGGCTGTCGCCGAAAAAAAGATCGGTGCAGGCACACCGGTAGCAGGCAGCGCAAACGTGCTTATCTTTCCGGAACTGAATGCCGCAAATCTGATGATTAAATCTGTCCAGATCTTTGCAAAGGGCAACGGATATGGACACACCTTAAGCGGTTTCCGTTATCCGGTAGCTGATTCATCCAGAGGCGCTTCTCTGGATGAAATCATCGGCGATATCGCTATGCTGATCCTTGCCGCTTCCTGAACCTTCAGATATGTAAACATACAACCGTTACCCGGGCATGCGCATATGCAGAATACTCTTCGTATGCCCGGGTAAAGACTATTTTATGAAAGGAACAAGCATTATGACCTATCGAATCTTAACCGTAAGCCCCGGATCCACTTCCACAAAATTTGCGGTCATCGAGGATGAAAAAACTTTATTAAAAGCCAATTTGACCCATGACCGAAAAGAGTTGGCCACTTTCGCAAAAGTAAATGATCAGCTGCCTTTTCGGCTGGAACTGATCCGGGCTGAGCTTGAAAAGAATAATATTTCGCTGGATTCCATGGATGCATTTTCCGCCTATTCCGGCGGCCTGGTATCCACCCCTTCCGGCATTTTCCCTGTAAATGATAAAATACTGGAAGACTGCACCAGCGGGCGTCTTTTTGAACATCCTGCCATTCTCGGCGCCCAGATTATTCATCAGTTTTCCCTGGAAACCCGAAAACCTGCCTATCTTGTAAATCCTCCTGATACGGATGAATTTGAGGACTGTGCAAGAATTACAGGAATCCGCGGTATTTACCGCGAAAGCCATATTCATGTATTGAATCAAAAGGAGGTGGCTATCCGTGCGGCAGCCTCACTGAAACGTCCCTACGACGACTGCAACTTTATAGTCTGTCACGTAGGAGGCGGTCTGTCCATCGCGGCGCACAAACGCGGAAAGATCGTAGATGCCAACGACGTGTTAAACGGCGACGGACCGATGGCGCCCAACCGCTCCGGCTACGTGCCATTGACACCGGTCATCGAAATGTGCTACAGCGGCAAATATTCCCAGAAGGAAATGGAAGAAATGGTCTCCAAATGCGGCGGGCTGGTCAGTCTGCTGGGAACAGACGATGTCCGTGAAATCCATAAACGCATAGATTCCGGCGATTCATGGGCCGCTCTTGTCTACCATTCCTTTGCCTATATGCTGGCAAAATATATCGGCAGCTATGCCTGTGTATTAGAGGGAAAAGTAGACGCCATCATTATGACCGGAGGGGTATCCAACGACACCGCATTTATCGACATGATCAAACAGTATTCCGAATGGATCGCGCCTGTCATCTCCTACGGCGGCGATTTTGAAATGGAGGCGCTGGCTTCCGGCGCTGTCAGAGCGCTGACCGGCAAAGAACCTCTATTAGAATATACCGGTATTCCGGTATGGATACCGGAAGCCTTTGACATTCTGAGAAAAAAGCCTTAACCTTTTTACTGTAAATTCATACCTGCGCCTGACAGCCAAAAGAAAGAGACGGTTCTTGCGAACCGCCTTCTTTCTGCGCATTTATCGTTATCTTCACATACGCCTACATCAATGCGTTTTTCTCATCATATTCCACGCCGCGTTTTTCAGCCAATTCTTTACGCATCTGGAGAATATCGCCTTTTTTAACGCTCAGCACGATGAAATATCCAATCAGGGTGCAGCACATAATGGCAACGGGGCCTACAAAATATGCAATATGTATACCCTGCAGCGTTTCTGCTGTCTGCTCCGGAAGAGCCGCGTCATAACCAACAAAAGTCAGCACCGCCGTAAACAGCAGAGATGCAACGCCCATACCGATTTTCTGTATAAAGGAAGAAAGTGAGCTCAATAATCCCGGCGCATACACGCCATTCTTCCACTCGCCATAATCAACTGCATCCGGCAAAGTCCGGTAGAACATACATGCCCCAAGAGGAACCATGCACTGGAACAGACCCCAGCCAATGATAAATACTACGATATTTCCAATCGGCGCAACAAACAGGATTAAGAACGCCGCTACAATGCCTACCAGCGCAATAATATGAATGACTTCTTTGCGGAATTTCTTATTGATGATCGGACCAACAACGGTGTTAAATACCAGACCAATAATACCGCCAATCGTCATAACATTTGCAATCACGTTCGGATCTCCATAATAATCATTATAGAAATAAGACGTAAGTCCCGTTGTATAAGTAGCCAGAATAAACATTGTTACATTTACCAGCAATGCTCCTACAAGCAGACGATTGCCCTTTACAGCCTTGAAGCCGTCCCGGAATCTGCCCTTTTGCGTCTCAGGAGGAACCACGCGCTCTTTCGTTGTTACCACTGATATTATAAATAATGCTAATGTGATCACACCTATGATCAATGCCATCATCATATAGCCATGCCGGAAATTCATCGGACTTCCGCCCCCGCTCTGCATTACTAACGGCATATTAAATTTAATGATCAGATTGACCCCAAGAAATCCTACGATAACACCTGCAAGAGATGTTCCCCACATACGCCATGTAGAAAAATTTCTGCGTTCTGTCGGTTTTGCAGTGGCAACTGACGTGTGCGCGTTTAGCCAGGTATAATCTACAGTACCAAAGAAACTGCCCCATAAAATATAGAAAATATACATCCATAAAACTGCCATGGCAGAGCCGCTGCCTATCTTGCCCGGCACATTAAACAGAAGGAAGAATGCGATCGTTGTCGGTATAATACTTCCCATGTACCATGGCCGGAATTTTCCCATCTTTGTTTTTGTCTTGTCTGCCAGAATACCAAATCCGATATCCGTAAACGCATCCACAAAACGGCAAAGCATTGTCATTGCGCCCACAACCATAGGAGCTATTCCTACGGCATTTGTAAAATACATTACCATATAACTGGCAATAATGGTATTTTCCATCGTGTAACCCATTTCGCCACATGCATAGCCGAAATATTCTTTTATGCGTACACGGCCAGTACTTTTTTCCTTATCCATAAAAACCCGTCCTTTCATTATTATTTTTGTCATTTTACAGTTTTTATGTAAGCTCTACCCCTTTGATTACCTCTCCTCTCATGGCAGGTCCATGAGGCTCCTTCAATTCCTCCGGATGTGCTCCCCAGCTGAAATGGCTGTCAAGAGGAACGTCCGGCTGATAAGGCATCGCCTTTTCCAGCGCCTGCGCGCTCCCCGCTTTATCTCCCAGGTTTTTCCTGCATATCGCCTTACAATACCAGGATTCTCCATGGGAAGGATTAATGACAAGCGCCTGGTCCAGATCCTTTTCCGCCTCTTCATACTGTCCCTGAAGAATGCGAACCGCCGCCCTGTTGTACAACAGTTCATAGCTGTCCGGTCGAATATCAAGTCCGGCAGAATAAGCCTCTACCGCCTGCTCATAATTTCCAAGTCTGCGGCTTACATTCCCGTAATTCATGGCATTATAAAAATGATTCGGGAACTTCCGGAATGTGATTCCATAATTTTCCATAGCCTCTTCATGCCGTTCCATATTTCGGATCGCAATGCTGCGGTTATAGCTCGCATCTGCGTCATCCGGATCTAGTTTCACTGCCGTTTCAAATGCTTCCAGCGATTCCGGAAACTGTTTTACATACAAAAGCGCAATTCCCTTATTATTATACAAAGCTGCGCTGGAAGGATTCTCCCGCAAGCCCTCTTCAATAAGAGACAATGCCTCTTCGCTTTTTTTTTCGAGCAACAGCTTGCCGCTGCGTACGATATAATCCTTCTCCATATCCTATACCTCTGCTTTTGCCTTTTTATCTTTGCTTGGCGGAGTCGCATAGAACATTTTATCATATTCCCTGTATTTTGCTCTGTTTCCGGGAAGCTTCGGCATATCCGGTTCCAGGGCCAGCGACACGTCAAATACTTCCTGATTGTGAAGCTCCAGCCCCCGGACAAATTGTCTGGAATCTTTAATATCTTCATCCTTAAAGGTAACAGAAAGCTTTCCGGCATCATCAATGCTCACTGTTCCTTTAATACCGCAAACCGCACATTCAACGGTTGTGCTTCCCGGTTTCATCATCATCAGTCCCTGATGACAGGTAGGACAAATTTCCTGCATGTCTCCAAGATATGGTTTTCTCTCTGCGTCTGACTGAAAACTGTCTACCATATTGCGGCCCAACTGTCTTGCTCTCTCCAGCAAATCCTGATGCAGAGTTACCGCTCCGTCTTCCGCAATACCGGTAATATTCATCTGATCCGCCACATGGAACTGTGCCGGGAACATCAGCGTCTGCATAGTCGCCAGACACAACGATACCCAGTTCTCCGTTGTGGCGCCGCCGATCGATATCATCGCTCCGACCTTCTGTCGGAAAATACGATCATCAATTACCATCTTGCCGTGAGCCTCAAATTTCGGATCAACGCCTGCAGCTTCCTTTGCCATACGGTTGGAAGCCACATCCACCCTTGGTCCCATAATACGGTCGCGGATCGCAAGCAGCTGTCCCGGCGGCGTCAATGCATAACACGGCGCTGCCAGAAGAAATCCGTCGCAGTCCATCAGCTTATTATAAAGCCAGGCTCCGTCATCCTTGTAAATGCAATGTTCAATTCCTTTCATCATACTCGGACAGGGCCAACATACTGCGCAGTTATGAATCTCCATATCCAGCATGCGCACAAATTCAACCTCCGCACCCTTTTCCTGAGCTCCCAGCAAAGCTTCTTTTACCAGTATCTCAGCATTGGCATTTCTTCTGCCGCAGGTTAATGCAAATATTTTCATAAGCATCTCCTCCTTTTTTTCAAATTCCTTTCTGGAAAATTTATTTTAAACACAGCTGTTGTTTTCGTTGTTCCATCCTTTTCGCGTCAGTTTTGTGATTCGGGCAGAGATGGCGCCTCCAGCGCCGGTAAATAATCGGCGATTTTCTTTACTGCGGCTCTTACCTCTTCTTTATGCTCTTTTACCATCTGATACGGAGCGCGCTGTTTGATATGCACATCTTCTTCAAATTCATTCTCGCTTAACCGGCAGCTATCCACTCCGCCATCCCATTTCATTGCGATTTCGCCATCTACAATGGATACGTCTCCCAGAATATTACATACCGGGCAACGAAACCGTTTCCCTGAAAGCTGTATGATATCGCCATGGCAGACCGGACAAAGCTCTGGATTATCTTCTTTTCCCAAATAACTGATATTTCCTGTTTCCGCGTCCTCTGTTAATGCCGCCACGCGCTCTCCCAGTTTTGCCGCGCGCTGCAGCGATTCCTTACATAACGCCACATAATTCAGCGGAGCGCAAAATTGAACATGCATCTGATCTACCAGATTCATCTGACTGCCGCACAGCTCCACCGCCGTAAAATTCAACATGGGGCGAATCAGGTTCGTCATGTCAGATCCGCCTACGGAAATCGTGGCGCATATCGTCCTCTGCTGCGCCGCCCCTTCCATATGTTTCGCCATTCCCAGCGCATGGATTCGATTCAAAAGTACCAGTAAAATGCCAGGCACGGTCAGATTATAGACCGGCGTACTTAAAATCAATGCATCGGATTCCTGAATCTTATTAAAAATATAAGCTAAATGATCAGAATCCTTTTTCCATCTGCACATATAGCCGGATTCCGGAAATTTTCCATTTGGCCAGTTATCCGAATTAGAACAAAGCTCACATCCTGTACAAGGATTGATTTTGTGATCCTGTAAACGAAGATATTCCACTTCTGCTCCGGAGGTTTCCTTTGCGGATTGTAACGCTGTTTTTAAAAGCAACTCCGAATTGCCGTTTTTTCTTCCACAGCTTATCCCAATAATTTTCATAAACTCGATTCTCCTTAAAACTGTTCTGCGATTTATCTCTTACAATTCCTTCTTATTTGTTTCATACCATCTGTACTTTTCCACTTTGTTATGCTATAATTTCCAAATAGGAACTGGTCTTAAGTCCAACCAGCTGTTTTTCCTACTGAACTAACAATATCAAACTTTTTTATAATTTATACTATACTGTAGTTTGGTTTTGCCCGACTTATTTCTGTTCTTTAATCCTATTTTGATTATTTTGTTCAATAATAATTATACAGTGCAAAATATAATCTCATTTTTTTCCTTATTTTTTGGACTCCAGTTCAGTTTAAATGCCAAGGAGGATCATCATGAAAATATTAATCAAAAATTTGCTAAACGGACCTTTATTACGCTTCGCTCCCACCAACCATGCGAATGACCAGGACGCATTCTATTGCAGTAGTATCCGTTTCTGGGATGACAGATACGATGTAGACAGTATTTATATTGCCAAAGCCAGTCAGCTGACTTCTCCGCCTGAATTCGACATGGATAAATATCAGCTGCAGATTCTTCTTATTTTAGACAGTCCCGTTCCTCCCGCTTACAGCAACTGTCCCCAGATCAAGATCGTTTCATTTCCGGCATCTACAGATCCCTTTGCTCTGTACAATGTTCTGGACGAACATTTTTCAGTTCCGCGGTACGCCATGAAAATGGACAAACTGTTGCAAAATACTTCAAAAGGAAATTATCAGGAAATTGCTAAAGATATTTCTTCACTGATTAACTGCTCCTGCGCGCTTATGACTGGCGATCTGCACACGATAGCATCTGTTTCCATAAATCAGAAAAATTCTCCCTTATGGGAACTTCTCTCTAATAAAGGGGTATATCCGGATTATAATATGCGATATACGTTACCGCAGTATCGGTGCATGGTTATGAAAAAAGCAGACAACGCCGAACTGTTCCCCATATTGGACTACCCGTATGAAAAAGGCGATCTATTCTGTCCTATTACCCAGCAGGATGAAATTGCCGATGTACTGGGTTACATTTACTGTCACAATATTACACAGGATTCGGCGCACAGCACAATGTCCATATTAAACTATATCAGTCAGCTTCTTGCCGTCCTCTTTCGTCAGTTCTCCATCGGTTCCAGAAGAAATGACCTTATGTTTATCCTTACGCTGGAACGTATACTGGACGGCGAATTGTGGGACTCAAAGATCATTCATCAGGTTCTTGAGAAACAGTTTTTCAAGCAGCCTGCATACATGACCTTAATCACAATCCTTCCCGAGTTAAATGCGCCGCATCTGAATCCGGAGCAACTGGCAAATTACTTTATTGATATTTGGCCTGACGATCAATTATTTATACATGACTCCCATCTCTGCATATTGATAAGCAGTAATGAGCAGCCTGAACTTGATACGGAACACCTTAATTTACTTCAGGAAAGATTAAAAGCCCATTCCTGCACAGCCGGAATCAGCAAAACCTTTCATACATTGGATGCTTCTCTGAGAAATTACTACCATAGAACTATGTGTGCCGCTATCGTTGCTTCCCACGCAAATATTCCAAGCAGATACGCCAGCTACAAGGAAACTGCTTTATATCAGATTGTGGCGGATACCACGGATACGTTGGCAGTTTCCCGTTTTCGCGGACTCTTTGTAGATCCAAATCTGGTAGAACTTATCAACTATGAT